>CAZMVP010000065.1:0-9886 GCA_964569355.1 uncultured Chromatiaceae bacterium
CGGCTACCAAGTCAGCGCCGTGCCGGCTTGAACGACGAGGACGTTTCACTTCAGGGCCGGAACCGATACCCGATCCCGGCCTCCGTCAACAGGTAGCGCGGCCTCGACGCGTCGTCCTCGACCTTCTTGCGCAGGTTGGCCATGTGCACGCGCACGTAGTGCGTATCCTCCGCATGTCCGGGCCCCCACACCGCCTTCAGCAGCTGCTGGTGGGTGACCACCCGGTCGGGCTGCGCGGCCAGGTGCGTGAGTAGTCGGTACTCGATCGGCGTGAGGTGCAGCCGTTCGCCGTCGCGTTCCACCACACGCCGTGCCAGGTCCACCGTCGTGCGGCCGAAGCGCAGTACGGACTGAGCCGACGCTGGGGCCAGCGCCTGCCGCCGTAACTGTGCCCGTACACGCGCCAGCAGTTCCGCGGCACCGAAGGGCTTGACGAGGTAGTCGTCGGCGCCGGCGTCGAGCGCGGCCACCTTCTCGGCTTCGCCGCTGCGCGCGGACAGCACGATCACCGGCGCCGCCGACCAGCCTCGCAGATCGCGGATCAGCTCGACGCCGTCGCCGTCTGGCAGGCCGAGGTCGACCACTGCCAGTTCCGGCCGCCGGCTGCCCGCCTCGATCAGCCCACGTTGCAGGGTCGCCGCCTCGAACACCTCATGGTCTTCCGACTCCAGCGTCATGCGGACGAAGCGGCGGATGTCCGGCTCGTCTTCGACCACCAGGATGCGGGCGCGAAGTTCCATGAGGGCATCCTAGACGCTGTCAGTGGCGGCCGCGCTGCCGTCGTCGGCCGGCGGCATACCACGCGGAAGCTCGATCGTGAAGCGTGCGCCTTCGATGCCCGACGGGCCCGGCCGGTTCTCGCCACGGATCGTGCCGCCATGGGCTTGCACGATGGCGCGCGAGATCGCCAGGCCCAGGCCGACTCCTGGCGTCGCGGCTTCCTTGCTGCCGCGCTCGAACTTGTCGAACAGGGCTTCTTCGCGCCCTGGCGGCAGGCCGGGGCCGTGGTCGTCGACCACGATGACGACGGTCGACGAGGACGAAGAGGCCGTGATCTCGACGGCGCCGCCTGCCGGCGTGTACTTCGCGGCGTTCTCCAGCAGGTTGGCCAGCACCCGCTCGAACAGCACGGCATCCAGGTGCAGCAACGGCAGATCGTCAGCCAGCGTCACGCGCACGGGCCGCCCCTGCAGCGCCGGCGCGCACGCGGCCAGCGCGCTGCCGACCACTTCCTCCAGGGGCTGCCACTCGCGGCGCATCGGCACCGCGCCGGCCTCCAGCCGGGCCATGTCCAGCAGGTTGCCCACCATCGCGTTCATGCGCAGTGCCGATTCGCGGATGGCGCCCGCAACGCCGGCCTGCGCCGGCGGCAACTGCGGGGAGGTCATCGCCAGGGTATCGGCCAGACCGACCAGCGCCGTCAACGGCGTGCGCAGGTCGTGCGAGATCGCGGAAAGCAGCGAATTTCGCAGCCGCTCCGACTCGATCTGCACGGTGCTGCTCCGCGCCACGTCGATGTAGTGGATGCGTTCGAGCGAGATCGCCAGCAGCGACGCGCAGGTGTCGAGCAGGCGCCGCTGATCGGGTCCGAGCGTGGCGCGCTCGGCCGGTTGCACGGCCAGCACGCCGCGCAGACGCATCGGCGCCTTCAGCGGTAGCATCAGGCAGGCGCTGGCCGCCAGCGTGTCGGTGCCGAAGCCGGCCGCCTCGCCGCGGTCGAAGGTCCATTGCGCCACTGCGTCGTCGACAGCCGCATTGCCGCCGTGAAGTGGGGCCAGCCGGCCGTACTCGTCGGCAGCCAGTAATGTGGAGCGGGCATGGAACTCCGCGGCCAGGAAGCGTGCGCCGATCTCGGCCACCTGTTCGGGCATCAGCGCCGCCGACAGGTCGCGTGACATCTCGTAGAGACCGCGCATGCGGTGCTCGCGCTGCGTCGCAGCCTCGGCCTGCACCTTCAGGCCGGCCGTGAGCTGGCCGATGGCCAGCGCCACGACCAGCATCACCACAAACGTCACGACGTACTGAACGTCGCTGACCGCGAACGAGAAGCGCGGCGGCACGAAGAAAAAGTCGAACAGGCCCACACCCAGGAACGCCGCCACCACCGCCGGCCCGCGGCCGTAGAACCACCCCACGCCCACCACGGCGAGCAGGAAGATCATCACGATGTTCGTCAACTCCAGCAGCCCGAGCAGCGGCGTGGCGAACAGGGCCGTGACCCCGCAGGCGGCGACGGCGGCTGCGTACCCACGCCACGGGAACTCGCCCGTGACAGCGCCTGCCGTACTCGCCGCGGAGGCAGGCGCCGGCCGATCCCGGACAGCGGGCAGCGCGACCTGCACGACGTCGAGGTCGTCGGCCTGCTCGGCGATCCGATCGGCCGCCGAGCGTTGCCATGGCCAGCGGCGGTTCGTGCGGCCGATCACCAGTCGCGCAAGATTGTGTTCGCGGGCATAGCGCACCAACGCGGGAGCGGCTTCGGGCGCCGACGGCGTGGCGACGGTGGCGCCGAGCTCCTGCGCCAGCTTCAGCACGCGCAAGGCCTGCTCGCGACGCCCCGGCGGCAGCCGGTGCGCTGCCGGTGTCTCGACGTGCACGGCGTGCCACGGCACATCGAGCTGCGCGGCGAGCCGTGCGCAGGCCCGAACGACCTTCTCGGCGCTCTCGCCGGGGCCGACGCAGGCGAGCAGCGCCTCGCGGTTGGGCCACACCTTCTGCACGGAGCTGCGTCGGCGGCAGGCCTGCATCTCGTCGTCGACGCGGTCGGCGGTACGGCGCAGCGCCAGTTCGCGCAGCGCCAGCAGATTGCCCTTGCGGAAGAAATTGGCCGCAGCGCGCTCCACCTGCTGCGGCAGGTAGACCTTGCCGGCCTTAAGCCTTTCGAGCAGTTCGTCCGGCGGCAGGTCGACCACTACCACCTCGTCGGCCTCGTCGAACAAGCGGTCGGGCACCGTCTCCCAGACGCGGATGCCGGTGATGCCGCTGACGATGTCGTTCAGGCTCTCCAGGTGCTGCACGTTCATCGTCGACCAGACGTCGACCCCGGCATCAAGCAGCTCCTCCACGTCCTGCCAGCGCTTCGGGTGGCGCGAGCCGGCGGCGTTGCTGTGCGCCAGCTCGTCCAGCAGCACGAGCGGGTCGGCTTGCTCGCGCGCCCAGGCCAGCGCCGCGTCGAGGTCGAACTCCTGCAGCGTGCGGTCGCGGTGCGGCACGCTCTTCAGCGGCAGGCGCGGCAGGTCGCGCGCCATCGCCTCGGTCTCGGCGCGGCCGTGGGTCTCGACGAGGCCGACGACCAGCGCCGTGCCCTGCGCCTGGGCGGCCTGGGCCGCCGCGAGCATGGCGTAGGTCTTGCCGACGCCGGCCGAAGCGCCGAAGAAGATCTTCAGCCGGCCGCGCCGCTCGCGCGCCTCGTCCTGCTGCACCTGCTGCAGCAGGCGGTCGGGGTCGGGCCGCTCGTCCCCGCCCATGGCTACAACCAGCCGGCCCGCTTGAAGCGCCAGAACAGGAGGCCGGCCGCGCTGGCGATCGCCGTCAGCGCCATCGGGTAGCCATAGGTCCACTTCAGCTCGGGCATCTGCTCGAAATTCATGCCCCAGATGCCGGCCAGCGCAGTCGAGACGGCGAAGATCGCCGCCCACGCCGCCAGCCGCTTGGTGGTCTCGGACTCTTCGATCGTCACCATCGACAGGTTCACCTGGATCGCGGTGCCGATGGTCTCGCGGATGCCGTCGATGGCCGCGCTGATGCGCGCCAGATGGTCGTGGACATCGCGGAAGTATTCCTGGCTGCGCGCACATGCCGCCGGCACCCGGCCGCCGTGCAGCTTTCCGGCCACCTCCAGCAGCGGCACCACGGCATGACGCAGCACCGTGACGCGGCGCTTCAGCGCGTACAGCCGCTGGATGTTCCAGCGCGCCGCGCCGCGCTCGAAGATCTGGCCTTCGATCTCTTCGAGATCGGTCTCCATCGCGTCCAGCAGCGGGAAGTAGCGGTCCACCACGGCATCCATCAGCGCATACAGCACGAAGCCCGCGCCCTGCTTCAGATTTTCCGGCTCCCGCTCGCAGCGCTCGCGCACGCCGAGGAAGCCTTGCTGGCTGTTGTTGCGCACCGAGAGGACGAAATTCGAGCCGACGAAGATCGCCACCTCGCCGTTCTCCAGCTCGCCCTGGTGGACCTCGGGCAGCTTCATCACGACGAAAAGCATGTCGCCGTACTCTTCGACTTTGGGGCGCTGATGGCCGTGGCGAGCGTCCTCGATGGCCAGTTCGTGCAGATCGAACTCCTGCTGCATCTGCCGCAACTCGTCGTCAGTGGCGTCGCGCAGCGCCACCCAGACGAAGCAGCCGGGCTTGCGCACCCACTCGTCGATGTCGTCGATCGCGATGTCCGCGAGCTTGCGCCCGTCCTGGTAGGCGACGCAGTTGATCAGCATGGTTCAGCGATCCTCCTCGCCGGGGATCTTGCCACGCGGATCACGTCGCGACTTTCGTACCTCCGGCGGTCGGCCAGCAACCGCCAAACCAGGGCCATCGGCAGCACCAGGGTGACCAGCACCCCGAGGACGGCCCACACATCGGCCATGGAGGTCAATGCGTGGCGTCCAGCGCCAGGTTCAGGCGCAGCACGTGCACGCGCGGCTCACCGATGAAGCGGAGCAGCGGCTGCTCGGTGTGCTGCTCGACCAGGGCTCGCACGCGCTCCTCGGGCAGTCCTCGCACGCGCGCGACCCGGGCGACCTGGTAGTCGGCTGCCGCGCGGCTGATGTGCGGGTCCAGGCCGCTGGCCGACGCGGTGACGAGATCCACGGGCACTGGGGCCGTGTTGCCGGAATCGACGACCCGCAGTGCTTCGATTCGGGCCTTGACGGCGTCCGCTAGCGCCGGGCTGCTCGGCCCCTGGTTGGAGCCGGAGGAGCTGGCGGCGTTGTAGGGCATCGGCGAGGTCGCCGAGGGCCGGCTCCAGAAGTGCTTCGGGTCGCTGAACGACTGGCCGATCAGCTCGGAGCCGACCACCTTGCCGTCGTGCACGATCAGGCTGCCGTTGGCGGCTGCGGGAAACACGACTCGCGCGACGCCGGTCACCGCCAGCGGATAGACGAGCCCGGTGATCGCCGTCAAGACGACGAAGAGGGCGATTGCGGGCCGGAGTTGGAGGTTCATGGTGTCCTCGCGGAGGTGGTTCAGGCCAGGCCCAGCACCACCAGGCCCAGGTCGATGAGCTTGATGCCGATGAAGGGCACGATCACGCCGCCGAGTCCGTAGACAGCCAGGTTGCGACGCAGCAGCGACGCGGCACCGACCGCGCGATAGGCCACGCCCTTGAGTGCCAGCGGGATCAGCACGACGATGATCAGCGCGTTGAAGATCACCGCCGACAGGATCGCCGAAGAAGGGCTGGCCAACCCCATCACATTGAGCGCGCCGAGCTGCGGGTAGGTGGCGACGAAGGCCGCCGGCACGATGGCGAAGTACTTCGCCACGTCGTTGGCGATGCTGAAGGTGGTGAGCGAGCCGCGCGTCATCAGCATCTGCTTGCCGGTCTCGACGATTTCGATCAGCTTCGTGGGGTTGCTGTCGAGGTCGACCATGTTGCCTGCCTCCTTGGCGGCCTGGGTGCCCGTGTTCATCGCCACCGCCACGTCGGCCTGGGCGAGCGCCGGTGCGTCGTTGGTGCCGTCGCCGGTCATCGCCACCAGCCGGCCGGCCGCCTGATGCTGACGGATGAGCGTGAGCTTGGCCTCGGGCGCGGCTTCGGCGAGGAAGTCGTCGACGCCGGCCTCGGCCGCGATGGCCGCGGCGGTGAGGCGGTTGTCGCCGGTCACCATCACCGTCTTGATGCCCATGCGGCGCAGCTCGGCGAAGCGTTCCTTGATGCCGCCCTTGACGATGTCCTTCAGCTCCACGACGCCGAGAACGCGCGTGCCGTCGGCGACCACTAACGGTGTGCTGCCGCGGCGCGCCACGTCGTCTACGGCGGCCTGCAGCGCGGCCGGAAGAGATCCGCCCAGCCCCTCGACGTGGCGGCGGATGGCATCGGCCGCACCCTTGCGCAGCTGCCGTACGCGGCCGTCGGTGCCGGACAGGTCGGCCCCGCTCATGCGCGTCTGCGCCGTGAAGTGCACGAAGCTCGCGCCCAGCGCCGCGACCTCACGCTCGCGCAGCTGGAACTTCTGCTTGACCAGCACGACGATGCTGCGGCCTTCGGGCGTCTCGTCGGCCAGCGAGGCGAGTTGCGCCGCATCGGCGAGTTCGGCTTCCTTCACGCCGGCGGCGGGGATGAAGGCGCTCGCCTGGCGGTTGCCGAGCGTGATGGTGCCGGTCTTGTCGAGCAGCAGCACGTCCACGTCGCCGGCTGCCTCCACCGCACGGCCCGAGGTGGCGATGACATTGGCCTGCATCATGCGGCTCATGCCGGCCACACCGATGGCGCTGAGCAGCCCGGCGATCGTCGTCGGGATCAGGCACACCAGCAGTGCGACCAGGATCACCAGGCTTACCGGCCGGCCAGCCCCCGCCGCCAGAACGCCGAAGGCCGAGAACGGCAGCAGCGTGACCACCACGCCGAGAAACACGATCGTCAGCGCCACCAGCAGGATCGTCAATGCGATCTCGTTGGGTGTCTTCTGCCGATTGGCGTTCTCGACCATCGCGATCATGCGGTCGACGAAGGTCTCGCCCGGGTTGACGACCACGCGCACGACAATCCAGTCCGACAACACGCGGGTGCCACCGGTGACGGCCGAGAAGTCGCCACCGGACTCGCGGATCACGGGGGCGGATTCACCCGTGATCGCGCTCTCGTCGACCGCGGCCACGCCGTCGATCGCCTCGCCGTCGGCGGGAATCGTGTCGCCGGCCTCGATCAGCACGAGATCGCCCTTGCGCAGGCTATCGGCCTCCAGCGGGAGCCACTTCATCGCCGTGCGCGGCTCGCCGTGCCGATACTCGCCCTCGAGCTTCTTCGCCCAGGTCTTCCTCTTCAGCCCGCGCAGCGACGCGGCCTGCGCCTTGCTCCGGCCCTCGGCCAATGCCTCGGCGAAGTTGGCGAACAGCACGGTGAACCACAGCCACACCGCCACGGCGACGGTAAACGCGTCGGGCTTCGCCGCCGCCAGCGCGGTGGTGAACGCGCTGCCGACGTAGACGACGAACATCACCGGATTTCGCCACTGCGCGCGCGGGTCGAGCTTGCGGAAGGCGTCGGCGAGAGCCGGCATCACCAGCGCCGGGTCGAACAGGGTCAAGGCCTTGCGGGTCATGATCCGTGGCTCACTTGGCGAACAGCATCAGGTGCTCGACCATCGGGCCGAGGGCCAGGGCAGGCACGTAGTTCAGCAGGCCGACCAACAGCACAGTGCCGATCAGCAGCAGCACGAACAGCGGGCCGTGGGTGGGCAGCGTGCCGCCGGTCACTTCGAGCCGCTTCTTCGCGGCCAGCGAGCCGGCGATCGCCAGCACCGGCACGATGACGCCGAAGCGGCCGAACCACATCGCCACGGCCAGCAGCACGTTGTAGAAGGGCGTGTTGGCCGACAGGCCCGCGAAGGCGCTTCCGTTGTTGTTGGCCGCCGACGACAGCGCGTACAGCACCTCGGAGAAGCCGTGCGGCCCCGGGTCCTGGATGCTGGCACGGCCAGGGTCGGCCACCACCGCCACCGCGGTGCCCAGCAGCACCAGCAGCGGCGTCATGAGGATGACGATCGACACCATCTTCATCTCGTGTGCCTCGATCTTCTTGCCCAGGTACTCGGGCGTGCGGCCGATCATCAGCCCGGCGATGAACACTGCCAGGATCGCGAATACCAGCATGCCGTACAAGCCCGAGCCGACGCCACCGAAGATCACCTCGCCCAGCTGCATCATCACCAGCGGCACCGCGCCGCCCAGCGGCATGAAGCTGTCATGCATTGCGTTCACGGCGCCGCAGCTGGCCGCTGTGGTGATGGTCGCGAACAGCGCGGAGGCGTTGATGCCGAAGCGCACCTCCTTGCCCTCCATGTTGCCGCCGAGCGGATCGACGCCCAGCACCGTGAGCGCCGGGTTGGCCTGCTGCTCCGCAACGGTGGCGGCTATCACGGCGACGACGAACACCAGCGTCATCGCCGCGAGCACCGCCCAGCCCTGGCGCAGGTCGCCGACCATGCGGCCGAACACGAAGCACAACGCTGCCGGGATCAGGAAGATCGACAGCATCTGCATGAAGTTCGCCACGGCGGTCGGGTTCTCGTACGGATGCGCTGAGTTGGCGTTGAAGAATCCGCCGCCGTTGGTGCCGATCAACTTGATCGCCAACTGCGAGGCGACGGGCCCCATCGCGACGGACTGCGTCGACGAGGTCCTGTCTTCCAGCACCGGCTGGCCCTTGTCGTCCTTGACGGGCTGGCCGTCGGCACCGAGCCTGGGTTGCTGCCAGGTGACGGCTTGCACGGTCTGCACGTCCTGATAAGGCTTCAGGTTCTGGATGACGCCCTGTCCGGCCAGCACCAGCGCGAACACCGATGACAGCGGTAGCAGGATCCACAGCGTCGCGCGGGTCAGGTCGACCCAGACGTTGCCGATGGCCTGCGCAGAGTGGCGCGCGAAGCCCCGAACCAGCGCGACCACGACGACGATGCCGGTGGCGGCCGACAGGAAGTTCTGCACCGCCAGCGCGAGCATCTGCGTCAGGTAGCTCATCGTCGACTCGCCGCCGTAGCCCTGCCAGTTGGTGTTGGTGACGAAGCTGATGGCAGTATTGAATGCCGAGTCCGGCGACACCGCGGACATGGCCTGCGGGTTCAAGGGCAGAACGGCCTGAAGCCGCTGCAGGGCATAGGTCGTGAGGACGCCCAGCCCGTTGAAAACCAGCAGGCCCACCGCATAGGGCAACCAGTGCTGTTCGCGTTCGGCATCGACGCCCGCCAGGCTGAACAGGAAGGCCTCGACACGCCGGCCGAGTGCGAAGCGGCCTTGCATCACCGCCTCCATCGCCCGACCCAGTGGCCAGGCCAGCAGCAGCAGGATCGCCAGGTAGGCGAGCAATTGCATCCAGGCGGGCGCGTTCACGAGAAGTCCTCCGGCCGCAGCAACACGGCGACGAGGTAGACCAGCAGCCCGATGGCGATCAGGCCACCGGCGATGTCCCAGACCGTCATGGCTTCACCTTGCGGCGCTGGAGTCGCTCGCATCCGAACGCGAGTGCGACGGCGGCTGCCCAGAAGGCGGCCGCTGCGATGAGGTAGACGATGTCCATGCATCCTCCGATTCGTACCGACAGATGCTCGCACCGGCAGCGTAAAGACTTTGCCAAGATTCGGGGCGCGGGCATCAAGACTTCATCAAGATGCGATGTGGATTGCGGCGTATTCGCGGCCCCGCGTGCCTGAGCAGCCACGGCGTTGGTCCGGTATTGGGGGGCAGCCCAGTGTCGCGATCGCGAGCATCGCAAACCAGGCGCGCCAGGACCGGCGCGCACGAGTCAGTGCGTCTCCTCCCACGGGTGTCAGGATGATCCAGGCCCGGTCGCTGCGATAGGGGTGACCTGTCCGGCAGGCGACGTGCCGATCGACTGAGCCGGCCGGCACCGCTGGGGCGCGGTTCTGTTGCGGCGCCCCGGCGCAAGGCGATGATTTCGTTCTGCTTGACGGAATCCTCACCGCGGATCACAATTGCGCATGATTCGCTCGTTCGCGTGCGCCGATACCGAGGCCTTGTTTCACAGCCGCGCGGTATCCCGCTTCCGCAACATCGAGCGCGTCGCGAGGCGCAAGTTGCTTCAGATTCACGCCGCCACGGAACTTGCCAGCCTGCGCATCCCGCCGGGCAACCAGCTGGAGGCACTGAAAGCCGATCGCAAGGGCCAGCACAGCATTCGCATCAACGACCAGTGGCGGATCTGCTTCGTC
>CAZMVP010000066.1:0-3591 GCA_964569355.1 uncultured Chromatiaceae bacterium
CCGGGATACAGCTCGATCGTGCCGGTGGCCGCGCTGGCCGCCGGCTGGCGGGCCGCCTCCACCTTCGATCCCAGGCCGCAGTGGACGATGCCGATGGGGCGCAGCTCGAGCGTCTCAGGTCTTGCCATCGTCCCCCGGCTCCGCGGTGGCGGGCCTGAAGCCGGCCGTGTCCACGGCTGCATAGCGCACCTCGAGGATCTCGAGCTCCCGGTCGCCACCGGGCGCGCGCAGGACCACGACATCGCCCGCGCGGGATTTCATCAGGGCCCGGGCCAGCGGCGCGATCCAGCTGATGTGCTGCTGGCCCAGGTCGATCTCGTCCACGCCGACGATCGTCACCGCGTTCTCCGGGGGTTGGGCCACGCCCGGTGCCGGCACGAGCTCGCGGTAACGGACCGTTGCGCCGAAGAACACCCGCCCGGCCTGCGCCGGATCCAGCGGACGCTCCGGATCCACCACTTCGGCGAGGTCGATGCGGCGGGTCAGGAAACGGATGCGCCGGTCGATCTCGCGCAGGCGGCGCTTGCCGTACTGGTAATCGGCGTTCTCGCTGCGATCGCCGTTGCCCGCGGCCCAGGACACCACGGCCGTGACCCGCGGCCGCTCCGTGCCATGCAGGTACTTCAACTCGTCCTTGAGGCGCTGCAAGCCACCCGGCGTGATGTAGTTGCGCGCGCCAGCCGGCAAGGGGCTGGCCACTTCCGCATCCGGCCCGTCATCGCCGTCATCGTCGGACTCGCGCGTGAAGGCCTTGTTCATGCGTCCCCTCCACTCACTTGAAGCGCGGCATGACGCGCTCGGCGAACAACCGCGTCTGGTTGACCATCGCTTCCTGCCGGGCACCGTGCGGGGAGGCGACCGGCGAGCCACCCAGCAGATGGACATGCTCGAGTCCGAGGTCGATCAGTTGCCCCAGTCGGTCCGTACATTTCTCCGGCGGTCCGCAGATCGAGAACCAGTCGACGAACTCGTCGGTCACGAGCTGCAAGTGCGAGCCGTCGTCGCGCGCGTGCCGGGTCATGTCGTAGGCGGCCTTCATCTGCAGGGCCAGCGGTTTCAGCCGCGGCGGAAGATGTTCCGTCGGCGAGTGCTGCATGCCGGCGAAGTGTGCCACCATGCCGGAGATCATCCGCGCCAGGTCGATGGCGCGTTGCTCATCCGGGTCGCAGACCAGGTTGATGAAGGCGCCCACCCGGAGCGTCGCCCGGTCCCGGCCGGTTTCCGCCAGGCGCTCGTCGAGCACCCCAAGCGCCCATTCGATCCGCTCCGGCGCACTGCCCACCGCAAAACTCACGCGGTCCGCGACATCCGCCGCCATGCGGATCGTTGCCGGGCCGGTGCAAGCCACGTCGATCGGCACCGGTGGCACTTCCCCCGCCTCGAACCACCGCATGCGCGAGGCCTGCCCGCCGCGGGTCACCGTCTCCCCACCGAGATAGCCGTGCACCTGTTCGACATAACGGCGCAGCTCGGTGGTGGTCGCCTGCCGCTTGCCCACGTGCGCGGCGGATGAATCGCCGCGGCCGATCCCGCAACGTGCCCGCCCTCCCGATTCCACCTGCAGGGTTGCGAGCGCGCCGGCCGTGACCGAGGCATCGCGCGTCACCGGATTGGTGACGCCGGTGGACAGGATGAGGCGGCGCGTGGCACCGGCGGCGAGGCTCAGCTGGCCATACGGATCCGGGCTCAGGCATTGCGTGTCCGGGCACAGCAACGCATCGAAGCCCATGGCCTCGATCGTGCCCGCCAGCCGCGCCGTGCGGCCGGGAGACGGCTCCATGACAACGCCAAACTCGATGCCGGACATGGCCGGAGTTTACCCGCACTGTGCCGCGGGTCACGGTTCACCGGTCGCCACGCTGACACCATGGCGCGGCCGGTGGGGACCGGCAAGATTCTGCCGATCTGCAATCCGTGGCTGCGGAAGGGGGCCGATGCATGGCGTTCGTGATTATGTCGACGGGATCCGCCGCACGGCCGCGCCTGCACACCATCGGCCCAGGCACGCTGCTGGCCGTCGGCGGCATCGCGGTGCTGCTCGCGCTCGGTGCCGGCTTCGTGCTGGGCCAGCGATGGCAGGCAGATGGCATCGGCGCCGGCGCCTCGCCTGCGATGGCAGCCGGACCCGGAAACCCGCCTGGCATCCGGGCAGACAGCCGTCCCGGGCCGCACGACACCACGCTCATCGACCGCATCGGCGCACTGGCCGGCCGCCTGATCCGACTGGAAAACGAGGCTGGCCGCCTCGCCGAACGGGTCGGCAAGATCGTGCCATCCACCGGCGCTGCCGCCACTGTGCCAGCGGCCGCCGGCCCCGCCGCCACGAGCGAACCCAGCGGCGGTCCATTGCTGGCCCCGGAAGCCGCGGCGCCGGTCGTGCCCCCGAAGTCGCCGGATGTGATCTCCGGCCTCCGGCAACTGTCACACGGGATGGATCGGCTGGAAGCCCGGCTGTCCGCGATTGCCGCGGCATCGACCATGGCGGACCTCGACAGCATGGCATTTCCCAGCCGGCTGCCGGTGCCGGTGGCGCACCTGACCTCCGGCTTCGGCAATCGCCGGGATCCGTTCACCGGCCGGCTTGCGCGCCACACCGGCCTGGACTTCCGGGCTGCCTACGGCGCGCCGATCCATGCCAGCGCCGGCGGCCGCGTGCGCTTCGCTGGCTATCGCGGCGCCTACGGTCGCACCGTCGAGATCGACCACGGCAATGGCCTCGTCACCCGCTACGGGCATGCATCCAGGCTGCTGGTCAAGCGCGGCGACATCGTGTTGCCAGGCCAGGAGATCGCGCTGGCCGGATCAACGGGCCGGTCCACGGGCCCGCACGTGCACTTCGAAGTCCTGAAGAACGGCAGGCCGGTCGCTCCCGGGCCCTACCTGGCCCGCAATGACCTGTCGCGATGACCGACCGGCACCACCAGCGAGGCTGACCGCATGCGTCCGTTTACTGCTTCCAGCACCGTGCGCCTCAGCCGCGCCAGCTTCGAGCCGAAAGCTGCGGCCGGCCTGCCGGGCCGGCTGCTGGTGCTGATGCTCGCGCTCGGCATCGTCGTCCTGCTCGCCTCGCGCAATGGCTATCTCGACCTGCCCTTCATCGCACCCTCGGCCCTCCTTGAGGCAAAGCGGCTCAATGCGGAGCTGGCCGGCGATCTGGACCGGACCCGCACCGAGCTCGCGGTCGAACGCGCCACGCGCGCCGAAGTGCAACGGCATGCCGACGAGCTGGGCGGCGAAGTTGCCCGCCTGACGCGCCAGCTGGAATTCCTGCAATCCCGCACGACCACCCCGAAGGAGTAAGCACCGGATGTTTGGCAGAAACAGGCGCATGGCGATCAAGGTCACCCGGCTGTCCAGCCTCGTGGCCCACAACATGAGCGTACGGGGTGACGTGAGCTTCGAGGGTGGCTTGCGCGTCGACGGCCGCATCGAGGGCAATGTCTGCAGCAACCCGGAAGCGGGGAGCCTGCTCGTGCTGAGCGACAAGGGCACGATCGCCGGCCGGGTGAAGGTCTACGATGCCGTCATCGACGGCCATGTCGACGGCGACCTCGAGGTGGAGCACTTCCTCGAGCTGCAGGCCAACGCGCG
>CAZMVP010000066.1:3691-5310 GCA_964569355.1 uncultured Chromatiaceae bacterium
CGCCGCGACCGCGATGCCGAGGTAGAGCGCCGCGCGCGTATGCCAGGGCAGCACCGCCATCCGGGTGCCGAACAGGAACAGCCCCAACACGATCCAGGCGACCATCGGGAACAACGAACAGAAACCCGCGGCCACCGCCAGCCCGCATGAGGCCAGCAATCCGAGCGTGATGCCCCAGGCCGCGAGCGCGGAAGGTTCGGCCGCAGCGGCAGCACCACTGGCCACCGCATCCGGCGTTGGCGCGCCGGCCATCATCTGGAACAGCGCGCTGAGCAGCAGCACGAGCAGCGCCGGGATCGCCGGCTGCGGCCGGCAGTTGGCGGTGATGATCTCTACGAGAGTGCTCGGTGGCCTGCCCATGCGTGGTCACTTCCTCGAGGTTGCAGCCGGGATGCCTGAAGCTGCGCAAAAATTGTACGATGTCCGGACACCTGAGTCTGGAGACTTCCCGATGATCACTTTACCCGCACTTCCCTGGGCCGAGAACGCCCTGGCCCCGCACATCTCCGCGGAGACGATTTCATTCCACTACGGCAAGCACCACAAGGCGTACGTCGACAAGACCAACGACCTCGTCAAGGGCACGCCGCTCGCCGATGCCTCGCTCGAGGAAATCATCAAGGCCGCGGCCGGCAAGCCGGACAAGCAGGGCCTGTTCAACAACGCAGCCCAGGTCTGGAACCACAGTTTCTACTGGCAGAGCCTGTCGCCCAAGGGCGGTGGCGAGCCGAAGGGCGCACTGCTCGACCGGATCAAGTCCGACTTCGGCGATGTCGCTGCATTCCGCGACAAGCTCGCCAGCGCGGCAGCCGGCCAGTTCGGCAGCGGCTGGGCCTGGGTCGTGCTGGCCAACGGCAAGCTGCAGATCGAGACGACCGGCAATGCCGTGACCCCGCTGACCGATGCCGGCAAGAAGCCGCTGTTGACCATCGATGTCTGGGAGCATGCGTACTACGTGGACTACCGCAACAAGCGCCCTGACTACCTGAATGCCGTGCTGACCAGGCTCATCAACTGGGAATTCGCCGCGAAGAACCTGGGCTGAGCGAGCCGGCCCGGTCGTATTGGCCCGGTCGCATTGGCCCGGTCGCATCGACTTGGCCACGCGGGCAGGCTTGATTCACGCCGCCGCCGGTCGGCAAGCCCATCGGGTGCCGGCCGGCGGTCGCGACATTGCCGGATATGTCATCGGAACCTCGGGGGTGTGGGCATGACACGGGAAACCGGAATCGATCGACGCCAGCTGATAGCCGGGGTCGCGGGCATCGCCGGCGTCGGCGGACTGGCATCGGCGGCAGCAGCGGCCGGAACATCGGCAACGACATCGAAGCCCGATGCGGTCAGCGTGCCCGGCAATGGCCGCGATTACGCCCGCCAGGCGTTGCGCTCCGGCACCATCAGCGCGGCTGCGGTGCAATCCCGCATCCGGGCCGTGGACGGCCAGTCCCCGGCGGCCGGCATCCGCGACAACCTGGCCCACATGCTGGAGGTCATCGACAAGGTCCAGTTCTTCGGCGGCACCAAGGACCTGCTGTGCTTCCACGAGTTTCCGCTGCAGGGCTGGAACCCGTGGGACCGCAAGGAACTCGAGCGCCTCGCGATCACGATTCCCGGCCCGG
>CAZMVP010000066.1:5410-7312 GCA_964569355.1 uncultured Chromatiaceae bacterium
GGCGAGCTGGTGGCGCGGGACTGGAAGGCGCGGAACATCGTCGGCGTCTTTCCCGGCTTCGAGCTTGTCACCACCACGGTGTACAACGTGCTCGACCGCTACGTCGAGATGTACGGAATCGACGCCGTGATCCCGGTGCACCGCACCGACATCGGCAACCTCGCCACGTCATCGACGCAGCTCGAGCCTGAATTGTTCCGGGCCATGGCACTCAAGGGCGCCGAGATCCTGCTGCGGACAGCCTCCGGCGGCTTCAATGCCGACGACATCCGCATGACCTCGGCCTACAACCACGTGTACTCCGTGATCGTCAACAACGCGGTGTCGCCCGGCAACCCGGGCTTTCTCGAGGACGCCAATGGCACTGCAGGCGGCTCGGCGATCTATGGCCCGCGCGGCGAACCGCTGGCGGAGGCCACCTCCAAGTTCGAGCAGTGCCCGACGGCCCGGCTGCCGATGGCAACCTTCAGGGCGACGCACCAGCTGCCGGACCTGCACCTCGCGTTGTACCAGCCGGTCTTCGACCGCTATCGGCCGCGCCAGGCGCCGGGGCTCATCAGCCACTACCTGCCAACCGATCTCAAGGACGCGAAGCGCTACCTCGACGAAGAGAACGCCTGGCGCTGAGCCGGGGGCCGCACGAGGGCCGCACTGGAACCCGTCTGTTGCGCCCGCTTCAGCCGCCGCGGGCGGCGGCGCGGGTCCCTGCCTGGCTGTCGGCGCGCGGCTCGATGAGCGCCCGCCAGTAGCCGACCAGGAACAGGCCGAATGCAATGACCCAGGCCGTGGCCGCGGCATCGATGAACATCGTGTAGGACGCCGGCATGAGCGGGCTCAGGATCCGGACCAGCACACCAATGTTGAAGACGATGTAGGCCACCACGGTGGGTTTGCTGGCCTTGAGCGGCCGCCCGGTGTGGCCGAGCGCGACGCGCGTGATCACGGCGAGGATCATGCCACCCACGCCACCCATCGTCAGCGCGTGCAATGCCGCCGGTCGCGGCAACGGCAGCAGGTCGAGGCTCACGAGTCCCAGCAGCAGGTAACCGATCGGCAACCAGGCGTAGGCCACGTGCAGGACCGTGACGAGCGGCTCGCCACCGGTTGCCAGGCCCCGCCAGCCCGACAGGCGGACCAGGTGCAGCACCCCGGCGATGAGGGCCAGCACGCCGGCAATCGTCGCGGCACCTGGGGTTGCCAGTCCGACGGCGGTGGACTGGAAGGTGTCGGCAATGGCCGTCAGGATCACGGCCGGAATGATCAGCTTCTCCACCCACGGCAGGGAGCGCGGCAGCCGCTCCACGCCGCGTGCGCGCAACCAGCCGGCGGTGAAGTTCGGGATGATCCGGCCGCCGATGATCGTGATCAGCACGAGGAACATGTGCGTGGCCAGGTACAGCGACGGGATGGTGGCCCCCGGCCAGATGCCGAGCCGGCCGAAATGGAATGCGAGATCCAGCAGCGCGAACACGAGCAGCACGCCCACGATGCCGAGGTTGCGCCGGTTGCGGCCGCCGATGATTTCCCGGCCGGCCAGCACGACCAGGAGGATCGGGAAGAACAGGTCGGCAACCATCACGGTGGCGGCCGACAGGCCTGAACTGAAGAACATCGCGATGCGGCCGACGAGCCAGGCCAGCACGAGGAGCGCCAGCAGGCCGCCGGAGACCGGGGGCCGCTTGGTCCAGGTGGCGACAGCCGTCAGGAGGAAGCCGGCCACTGCCGCCTCGCCGAAGCCGAACAGCATCTCGTGGCCATGCCATGCCATCGGATCGAGCGGCACGCCGGCCCAGCCAGCGCCATGCAGGATCACGACCCACAGGAGGATCGCGATCATCGAGAACGCCGCTGCCAGCAGGAAGAAAGGCCGGAAGGCGAAACTGAGGAAAACGGGAGGCTGGT
>CAZMVP010000066.1:7412-9885 GCA_964569355.1 uncultured Chromatiaceae bacterium
GCTCATGCCGCTGCCGGGGGCGGTCCCTTCATCTGCGTGGCAACGAAACCCTTGAGCTGGCTCATGTGCGCGATCCACGCCGCCAGCGTGGGCGTCGAGGAGTAGTCGAGCTTGTGGGCGAGCTTGGTCATCAGGTAGGCACCCACCGCGAAGTCCGCGACGGTCAGCTCGCCAAGCAGGTACTTCCGGCCCTTGAGCTGGTTGTCGAGGATCTGCAGCAACGGCGTCACCGTGGAGGTGTCCTTCTCGTCGGCGGCCTTCAATGCGCCCATGGCCGGCATCAGGTGGCAGCTCTGCCAGTGCAGCCAGCGATCGACATCGGCGCGGCCCCGCGCATCGGTGGGCAACGCACGGGTCTCCGGGAACTTCGTCGCCAGGTAGGTCAGGATGGCATTTGATTCCCACAGCTTGAAATCGCCATCGACCAGCGCCGGCACCTTGCCCATCGGGTTGATGGCAAGGTACTCGGCGGACTTGGTCTCGTGGTCCTTGAAGCTGACGTGGTGGATGTCGATGGGCAGGTCGAAATGCAGCACGAATGCCTCAACCTTGCGGTTGTTCGGCGTTACCGTGAACGTGTAAAGGCGCATGGCTGGCTACTCCGGTTAAACGACCTGTCCGCCACCAATTAGATCACAAGTGGCTCGGACCGGGTGCCAGCCTGCGACAAACGATCAGGCGTCTTCCGCGTTCGGGTGGTACCGCTTGACGAGATGCAGCGTGTTGCGGTCGGTATGGTGCATCTCCTTGCCGATCGCCGCCAGTTTCAGCAGCAGGTCCGACGTGTAGGAAAAGCTGCCGTCGTCATTGATCGTGAAGGTGCTCTCGAAGTTCCTGATCTCCGCGCGTTCCATCAGGTACTTGTTCTGCACGATGCCGTAGTCCGGGGCGCCCGGGCTGGCATTGAAGTGCATGACCTTGTCGCGCGGCCCGGCACCGCTGCCGGCCAGGATGCCGATGCCCCGCCCGAAGACCACCGCGCGCATGACCTGGCCGCGCTTGCGGTCCCAGAGCAGGTAGCCGACCTCGTCGTGGAACGGATTCATGGCCTCCTCGCCATGGCGCCAGGCAACCATGCCGTATTTCAGTCCCTCGAGAATCTGCTGCCCGTTTTCCTGGGTCGGAATGGGCTTGAACCAGGCCTTCTCGAAGTAGCTTGTCTCCGTCGTCTCGTCGTCCTGGTTGTGGTACGAGAGGTCCACGCCGACATTGCCTTCCCATTCGCCGACCAGCGGCGTCAGCGGCCCCAGTTTTTGCGGTCCAAGGATTCTTGCCATGTGCGTTTCTCCGTCGTTGGGTGAGACAGTCACCGTAGCACCGCGCGCCGGCGCCCGCCAATTCGCCGTGGCGCACCGCGAACCGTTCTGTTCAAATAAGCTGCGGCACCACGGCGCAGCAAACCCGGAGACCACGCGATGACCAGATGGCTTGACCCGGTATTCGGCTGGGTCGGGTATTTAAGCCCGAGTCCCTACCTGCGGGCCGGTGTCGCCATCGTGCTGTTCCTGCTGCTCGCGAAGCTTGTCGACATCATCCTCACCGTGATCATGGGCCGCCTGCTCCGGCATTGGGGCGGTTCCCGGCGCGAGGAAGCCATCACCCTGGGGCACCGGACGGTATTCCGCACCGTGGTGCTGATCGGGCTGATGATCGCCGCCAACCTGGCCGATCTGTCGCCGCGCGTCGAGTCGATCACCGACTCGGTCATCGGCACGATCCTGATCCTGTTGTGGATCGTGGCCGGCATCCGCGGCAGCGCACTCTTGCTGGATGCGTTGAGCCAGCGGCCCTCGCCACCGGCCTGGGCACGGCCGACGACCGCCCCGCTGTTCAACAACCTGCTCCGCGTCATGCTGGCGTTGCTGGCGGCCTACGCCATCCTGCTGGCGTGGAACGTCAACGTCACGGGCCTCGTCGCCTCGGCCGGCATCCTCGGCCTGGCGCTGTCCTTCGCGGCGCAGGATACGCTCGGCAACCTGTTTGCCGGCGTCGCGATCCTGACCGACCAGCCCTATCGCATCGGCGATTACATCGTGCTGGACTCGGGGGAACGCGGCCAGGTCACCCATGTCGGGTTGCGCAGCACGCGGCTTCTGACCCGCGATGACGAGGAAGTCAGCATCCCCAACGGCATCATCGGCAAAGCCAAGATCATCAACGAATCCGGCGGCCCGTACGTCAAGTACCGCCTGCGCGTCCCGATCCGGGTGGCCTACGGGTCCGACATCGACCAGGTGATGGGACACCTGATGGCGGTGGCCGCCGAACATCCCACCATCTGCGAGACACCCGAACCCCGCGTGCGCTTCCGCACCTTCGCCGAGTCCTGCCTCGAGTTCGAACTGCTGGTCTGGATCGCCCAGCCGGCGCTGCGCGGCCTGGCACTGCACGAACTCAATTGCGAGATCTACCGGGTCTTCGAGCGCGAAGGCATCCGGATTCCGTATCCACAGCGGGACCTGCACATCATGGA
>CAZMVP010000067.1:0-9755 GCA_964569355.1 uncultured Chromatiaceae bacterium
GGCAGCTCTGGGCCGGGCGGCTCGTGGTCTTCATCGGCGTGCTGCTGGCCGGGAGCCTGCTGGCGTGGCTGATCGGTTACCTCGTGAGCAACAGCGTCATCACCGGAACTGACCGCATGCTCGGCATGCTGTTCGGCCTGGCGCGTGGCGTGGTGCTGGCGGGCCTGCTCGCCATCGCGCTGGAGATCGCCGGATTCGGCAACGAATCTTGGTGGCGGCAATCCAAGCTGATACCGTATGCGACCGCAGTCGGGGCCGAGCTGCGGAGCGCGGCGCAGGAACAGCTGGCCGAACGATCGGGAGCCTGGCTTTAATGTGTGGCATCGTCGGCATAGTCGGGCATGGGCCGGTCAACCAGGCGTTGTACGATGCCCTGACCGTCCTCCAGCATCGTGGCCAGGATGCCGCCGGCATCATGACCGAAAGCAATGGCACGCTGCACACCCGCAAGAAGAACGGGCTGGTCAGCGACGTGTTCCAGCAGCGCCACATGGACGAACTCAAGGGCAACGTCGGCATCGGCCATTGCCGCTATCCGACCGCCGGGACGCTGAACTCGTCCGAAGCCCAGCCGTTCTACGTGAACTCGCCCTACGGCATCGGCCTTGCGCACAACGGCAACCTCACCAACGCCGATGAACTGAAAGACCTGCTGGTCCGCCAGGACCACCGGCACCTCAACACCGGGTCCGATACCGAGGCGCTGCTCAATGTCTTTGCGCACGAACTGCAGCGCCAGGACGGCGAGCAGTTGACGCCGCAAGCGGTGTTCGCGGCCGTGGCGGCCGTCCATCGGCGCTGTCGCGGGGGCTATGCGGTCGTGGCGCTGGTGATCGGCTATGGCGTCGTCGCCTTCCGCGATCCGCACGGCATTCGGCCATTGTCCATCGGGCGCCGGGCGGCGGCCGCCGGATTCGAGCACATGGTGGCATCCGAAAGCGTCGCGATGGACGCGCTGGATTTCACGTTCATGCGCGACATCCAGCCGGGCGAGGCGGTGATCATCGAGCGCGACGGCACGCTGCACAGCCAGCAATGCAGCCCCCGGCGGAGTTACACGCCGTGCATCTTCGAATATGTCTACTTCGCCCGGCCGGATTCGATCATCGACCGGATTTCCGTCTACAAGTCCAGGCTGCGGATGGGCGAACAGCTGGCGGAGCGGATCCTCAGGGAACGACCCGACCACGACATCGACGTCGTCATCCCGATCCCGGACTCGAGCCGCACCAGTGCCCTCGAGGTGGCGCACCGGCTGGGCGTGAAGTATCGCGAGGGTTTCATCAAGAACCGCTACATCGGCCGCACGTTCATCATGCCGGGCCAGGAACAGCGCCGGCGATCGGTGCGCCGCAAGCTGAACGCGATCGAGCTCGAGTTCCGCAACAAGAACGTGCTGCTGGTCGATGATTCCATCGTGCGTGGCACCACATCCAAGCAGATCATCGAGATGGCCCGCGAGGCGGGCGCACGACGCGTGTACTTTGCCTCGGCCTCGCCACCGGTCCGGTTTCCCAATGTCTACGGCATCGACATGCCGTCGGCAAACGAGCTGGTGGCGCACGGGCGCACCGACGAAGAGGTGCAGGCTTTCATCGGCGCGGACTGGCTCGTGTACCAGAACCTCGACGACCTGATCCGCGCGGTCCGGTACGACAATGGCGACATCACCGAGTTCGACACCTCGTGCTTCTCCGGCCGCTATGTCACCGGCGACGTCACGCCCGAATACCTGGCGCGCCTCGAGCAACAGCGTTCGGATCGGGCGAAGCAGCAGCGCGAGGGCAAGCGCGGACGGCGGGCGGGCGAGTACCGCGATGCACCGGTGCCGGTCGGCGAGAGCCGCCAGACAGGCTGAGCGGGCGGCAGCATCTGCTCAAGTTCCTCATCATCGACGACCATGCCGACTACCGGCGGCTGCTGTCCCACCATATCGCGGCCCGCTGGCCGGATGCCGTCATCCGGGAATTCGATCCCGTCGCATCGGGACGCCTGCCGACGGCCTTTTCCGGGGCCGGCAATGATGTCGTCCTGATCGGCCATCCCTGCGGTGGTGGTGATGCACTGGAGTGGGTAAGGCAGTTCCGCAGCCTGCCGCGGTTTCCGCCGCTGGTGGTGATTGGCAGTGGTGACGAGCGGCAGATCGTGGCGGCCATCAAGGCCGGCGCCGACGACTATGTCGGCAAGCCCGGCCTGACCAATGCGCGGCTCGTGGAAGCCATCAGCCAGGTCCTGAAGGCCGGCAAGGACAAGTCGGCGACGGGCCATGGCGGGGATAGCACCGTCGTGGCTGCCGCGGGGTCCTATCCCGTGCCACGCAACTATGAAGTGCTGCGCAAGCTGGCCCATGGCGAGCTGGCCACGGTCTACCTGGCCCGGCAACGGAACTCCGACCGCCAGCTTGTCCTCAAGGTATTGCACCAGCTTGCCGATTCGGCCGGCGGCGCGGCACTGGACCGGTTCCTGCGCGAGTACGAACTCATTGCCCACCTGGATCATCCGAACGTGGTCAGGATCCATGACTTCGGCGTGGCCGACGACCATGCCTACATCGCGATGGAGTACTGCAGTGGTGGCAGCCTGAAGCGCCAGATCGGCAGCGGGATGGATCGCTACGAGGCCTGTCGGCTGATGCGGGACATCGCCGGCGCGCTCGCGGCCGTGCACGCGGCCGGTATCCTGCATCGCGACCTGAAGCCCACCAACGTGCTGTTCCGCGATGACGGGTCACTGGCGCTCATCGATTTCGGGCTGGCGCGGCAGGTGGCGCTCGAGGCCGAGGTCACCGGCGCCGGTGCGATCTTCGGCACGCCCTACTACATGAGCCCGGAGCAGGGCCACGGCGAGAAGGTCGATGCGCGCGGCGACATCTACAGTCTCGGGATCATCTTCTACGAGATGTTGACGGGCCAGAAGCCCTACGATGGCGACACGGCGATGGGGGTGATCGTGAAGCACCGGCTGGCGCCACTGCCCAGCCTGCCGACGTCGCTGCGCGAGTTCCAGCCGCTGCTCCAGCGCATGCTGGCGAAGAAGCCGGATGACCGCTTCCAGTCCGTGGAGGAACTGCTGGCCTGGCAGCCGGGCCTCGGCGGCTGACCGGCACCGCGACCGCTGCTGCGGGGGAGGCCGTCTCCGCTCAGCGCAGCGGCAAGGTTTCCAGCACCGGCTCGCCGCCATCGCAGCGGAGTACGCTCCCCTGTTCGTACCAGTCGCCCAGCACGAAGCGCCGGCCCTCGTGGCCATCGAGATCGAGCACGTGGATGGCCGGCCGGTGCGTGTGCCCGTGGATCAGCCAGCGCACTCCGTGTCGCGCCAGTGCATGGGCGACGGCCACCGGGTTCACGTCCATGATCGCATCCGGCTTCACCGCATTGCTCGCCCGGCTTTGCCGTCGGGCAAAATCGGCAATGCCTTGTCGCCAGCCAGCCGGCAGCGACAGGTAGATCGCCTGCAGCCAGCGCTGGTGGACGATGCGCCGGTAGCGCTGGTAGGCATGGTCGTCGGTGCACAGGGTGTCGCCGTGCATCAGCAGGACCCTGTGGCCGCAGGCTTCCACCACCGTCTCGTCATCCAGCACGACCACCCCCGTGGCCCGGGCAAAACCGGAACCGATGAGGAAGTCCCGGTTGCCCCGGACGAGACAGCAGCGCGTGCCGCCCGTCGTGAGGGCGGACAATGCCTGCATGACGGATTGCTCGTGTGGGCCCGCTGCGTCGTCGCCGGTCCAGGCCTCGAAGAGGTCACCGAGGATGTACAGCGTGTCGACCTGCCGTGCCGGGCCGGCCAGGAAGCGCCGGAAGCAGTCGGTTGCCGCGGGTCTGCCTGCGTCGAGGTGCAGGTCCGAGACGAAGAGGGCGCTCATCCCGGGGCGGGATCAACGAGGATCGTCGCCTTCGTGATCACGACCGGCGTGACCGGCACGTTCTGCATGTCGCCCCGGTTGCCGGTGGCAGCGTGGCCAATCTCGTCCACGACGTTCATGCCGCTGATGACCTCGCCGAACACCGCATAACCCCACCGCGTGGGCTTGGGGTCCAGCATGGGATTGTCGGCCAGGTTCACGTAGAACTGTGCGTCGGCCGAGTGGGGCGCCTCGGTGCGGGCCATGGCGATGGTGCCACGCCGGTTGCCGAGGCCATTGCCGGACTCGTTGGCGATCGGCGGCCGGGCGGGTTTCAACACGAAGTCAGGCGTATAGCCACCGCCCTGGATCACGAAGCCGTCAACCACGCGGTGGAAGATCGTGCCGGAGTAGAAACCGTCGCGGACATACTGAAGGAAGTTGGCCACGGTCAGCGGCGCGCGGCTCTCGTCGAGCTCCACGATGAAGTCCCCGGCCGTGGTCTCGAACTTGACCTGGGTGGCGGGGCCAGCCATGGCTCCGGTGCCGGACAGTGCCGCGAGGACAATTGCCAGGGCAGATAGTGCGGACTTCCAGTTGGGCATGGCGGCAGATGGCTCCGTTGATCGGGTTGGTGGTCAGGCGCCGGGGGAGAGTTCCCTTGCTCGCAGCAGCCCGGTGCCCGAGATGGCGGCGGTCAGGGTGTTCTCCAGCAGCATGGCAATGGTCATGGGACCAACGCCGCCAGGCACTGGCGTGATCCAGCCGGCCCGTTCCCGGGCCTCGTCGAACACCACGTCGCCGGCCAGCTTGCCATTGGCCTGGCGCGTGATGCCGACATCGATGACCACGGCACCCGGCTTGATCCAGGCGCCCGGCACGAGGCCGGGCTTGCCGACGGCAACCGCCAGGATATCGGCCTGGCTGACATGATGTTCGAGGTCGCGCGTGAAGCGGTGGCAGACGGTGGTGGTGGCGCCGGCCAGCAGCAGCTCCATGGCCAGCGGGCGGCCGACGTGATTGGAGGCCCCCACCACGACGGCGTGCATGCCCCGGACCGGAACCCCGATGTGGCGCAGCAGCGTCATGATGCCGTACGGCGTGGCCGGGCGCAGTACCGGAATCCGCTGGCTCAACCGGCCGATGGTGTAGGGATGGAAGCCGTCGACATCCTTCACCGGCGCGACGCGTTCGATCACGGCGGTCTCGGCGATATGCGGCGGCAACGGCAGCTGCACGAGGATGCCGTCGATATCGGATGCGGCATTCAACTCATCGATGAGCGCAAGCAGGGCCTGTTCCGAGGTCTCCGCCGGCAGGTCGTAGTCGCGGGACAGGATGCCCACCTCGTTGCAGGCATTGCGCTTGTTGCGGACATAGATGCCGGAGGCCGGGTCGTCTCCCACCAGGATCACCGCGAGGCCGGGCGGCCGATGGCCCGCTGCTACCCGGTCGGCGATACGCTGGCGCAGGGACTGGCGCAGTTCACTGGCAATGGCCTTGCCGTCGATCAAGCGGGCTGTCATGGCGGGCGACACCTTACCATGCGGCGGCGGGTGGCCCGCGATCCGGAATGGCCGCGGCGCCGTTGCCGGCCGCCTGGATGGAAATTGACGCTGCCGGCCACGGACCTTATGATCGCGGCCCCGACGGCTCGCCCGTCTGGCCGGCTGGCTCGCTATAATGCCGGCACGGGACCGGATCGGGGCATGGCGCAGTCTGGTAGCGCATCTGCTTTGGGAGCAGAGGGTCGGCGGTTCGAATCCGTCTGCCCCGACCACCCGGTCCCCGGAAGCAGGGCGCCTGTAGCTCAACTGGACAGAGCACCGGCCTTCTAAGCCGGGGGCTGCAGGTTCGAGTCCTGCCAGGCGCGCCAATACGAACAAGCTCAGTGGTGGGCGTAGCTCAGTTGGTAGAGCACTGGATTGTGATTCCAGTGGTCGTGGGTTCGAGCCCCATCGCCCACCCCAACTTCACGTGCGTGGCGGCGCAAGCCGCATGACAATTCGGGTCGTTAGCTCAATTGGTAGAGCAGTGGACTCTTAATCCATTGGTTGTAGGTTCAAGTCCTACACGACCCACCAACATCCTCAACCGTCATTCCCCAGTCGATGCACCGCCTCGATCTCCACCAGCAGGTCGGTCCGGCAGATGTCGGCGCTCAGGATCAGCGTCGGCACGGAGCTGCCCAGCCGCTCGCGGAGCACCTGTTCGACGGCCGGGAGATCCACGGTGCGGCGCAGGTAGACCTTGAGCAGGCTGCCGGGGCCAAGCGGGGAGTGCGGGAACGATCCGGCGACCCGAGCCTGTTCGATCAGCGCTTCCAGGTTGTCCAGCGTTTCGTGCAGTTGCGCTGCCGGATTCCCGTCGTGCTGCGTCTCATGCCCGACGATGCTCGCAGTGCCTGAAACGAGGAGCAGTCCCGAAGGCGCCAGCATGGCCCGCGAGAAGTTGGGCGAGGCCGGCCCATAGCGCCGGGGATAGTGGTAGGCGCTGAGTTGCCGCGGGCTTTCGACAGGTTGTCCCGGTTCGCGGGCCGCAATCCAGGCCAGGCGCAGCGCGCGGGCACCCAACGGGTTGCCGACTGCGGTTGCGGCGGGATAGCCGATTTCCGGCATGTCGAGGCCAGTTGCGGCCAGGGCACGGGCACGGCCCACGCAGAACAGGCGGTAGCGTTCGTCATCACCGGCGCCCTCGTTGATGGCGGAAATATAGTTCCAGATCCGCCAGATATGCCGGAATGGTGATGTGGAGTGGAAGCCGAGGATTGCCCGGTAGGCGGCTTCGGCTGTCGTGAGGAGGCCGCCGTGCCGGCCCTCATCAAGATCGAGCCAGCCGGCCAGGTGCTCTCCATCCTCGACGTAACGGATCGGACCCGCAGTGCCGTGGCTGACCGGTCCGGCGCCGTGCCATGCTTCGGCCATGCCGATACCGGCGAGCAACGGAAGCTCGACACTCAGGCAGCGCGGGTCACTCGTGTACGGCGTGCTGCGCCCGAAAACCGTTGCCATGAGCAGGTCCCCGTCGAGGTGGGCGCTGGACGGAGACTCACGCGGCAGCGATGCCAGTGGCACCAGGGTCGCATCCAGGTGCGGAGCGACCAGGGCGGGGGTCAGCATGGTGGATTCATTCGCGGCAATCATGGGTCGGGAGGGCTGCCTAACTCACTATAATATATGGACCAAGTCAGCTGCAGCGTGCCAGCGGCCGGTTCGTTATAATGCCGCGCCTATCCGCTCAAGGAACCTCGTGCGCGAAAGTGGCGGAACTGGTAGACGCGCAGGATTTAGGTTCCTGTGGGGCAACCCGTGAGAGTTCGAGTCTCTCCTTTCGCACCAGGCATCCACGCCGCCGGGTCGTGGCGGGTATCAGGGCAGCACAATCATTCAGGCTAAGTCAGGCAAGGCATGCAAACTGTTGAGAACATCGAAGCTGGGGATTCCGGGACCTTGGGCATCTCGGTCGAGGCGGGCCAGGGGCTGGAACGGCGGTTGAAGGTCAGCGTGCCGGCGGCACGCGTTGCAGGCGAGATCGAATCCCGGCTGCGTTCCGTGGGCCGTTCGGCCCAGATCAAGGGTTATCGGCCGGGCAAGGTTCCCGAGAAGATCATTCGGCAGCGCTTCGGCGAGCAGGTCCGGCAGGAGGTCCTGCAGGATTTGCTGCGTTCCTCCTACAACGAGGCATTGAACCGCGAGGGATTGCGCCCGGCAGGGGAGGCGCAGATCGACGTGGCGCCGGAGAGCGATGCACCGGGCAGCGATTTCAGCTACACGGCCAGTTTCGAGATTTTTCCGGAAGTGAAGTTGCAAGGGCTGGACAAGCTCTCCGGCACCCGCCCGGAGCCGGCCTTCGACGACGAAGACGTGGCATATGTCATCGACAACCTGCGCCGGCAACGCAGCCACTTCCATGCCACCGACCGGGAAGCCCGCAACGGCGACCGGGTGGTCGTTGATTTCCAGGGCAGCGTCGATGGAACCCCCATCGATGGCGGCTCGGGCGAGAAGGTGGCAATCGTGCTCGGCAGCGGCCGGATGATCCCCGGCTTCGAAGAACAGCTCATCGGGGTCAAGGCGGCCGGGAGCCGCGAGATCGACGTCACGTTTCCTGCCGATTACGCCAATGCGGCACTGGCCGGGCAGAAGGCGCACTTCTCGATCCAGGTGGCCGAGGTGGGCGAAGAGCATGTGCCGGAGGTGGACGAGGAGTTCATCCGCAGCTTCGGCGTCGAGGGTGGGACGCTTGAGGCGTTCCATGAGGATATCCGCAGGAACATGGCCGAGGAGTTCAGCGGCCGGGCACGGGCCGATGTCAAGCGGCAGTTGCTGGAGCAGCTGCTGGCCACCAATCCGATCGACATCCCGGTGATCCTGGTCGAACAGGAGGCAACTGCCCTGCAGGCCGATGCCATGCGCAACCTCGGCGTCACCGACCCGTCAGCCGCGCCGAGCCTGGAGTCATTCCGGCAGACCGCCGAGCGCCGGGTGCGCCTCGGGCTTCTGATCGGGGAGCTGATCCGCGAGCAGAAGCTCGTCGCTGACCGTGAGCGCATCCGCCAGCGCATCGAGCAGCTGTCGGCCGGCTACGACAATCCGGAACAGATCCGCAACCTCTATTACCAGACGGCGCAGTTGATGACCCAGGTGGAAAACTCGGTGCTCGAAGAGCAGGTCGTCGACTGGCTGGCGGAGCGTGCCGCCATCACGCCGAAGCCGATGGCGTTTCGTGCGCTGGCTTCGGGCTAATCCAGACAGTTCACGGAAGGCACACATGACATCCAACACCCGAGCGCTGGGCCTTGTCCCGATGGTCGTCGAGCAGACCGCCAGGGGCGAGCGGGCCTACGACATCTATTCGCGCCTGCTGAAGGAGCGGCTGATCTTCATCGTCGGACCGGTCGAGGACCAGATGGCCAACCTCGTGGTTGCCCAGATGCTGTTCCTGGAATCGGAGAATCCCGACAAGGACATCCACGTCTACATCAACTCGCCCGGCGGCGTGGTCACTGCCGGGCTGTCGATCTACGACACCATGCAGTTCATCAAGCCGGACGTGAGCACCATCTGCATCGGCCAGGCGGCGAGCATGGGTGCGCTGCTGCTGGCGGGCGGCGCGCACGGCAAGCGCTTCTGCCTGCCGCACTCCCGCATCATGATCCACCAGCCGCTCGGCGGCTTCCAGGGGCAGGCGTCGGACATCGACATCCACGCGAAGGAAATCCTGCAGACCCGCGCGCGGCTCAACGACATCCTGGCGCGCCACACCGGCCAGCCGCTGGAGCAGGTGGAGAAGGACACCGACCGCGACCGGTTCATGAGTGCCGCCGAGGGCGTGCAGTACGGGCTGATCGACGGGGTGCTGGAGCGCCGCGGCGAGCCGTCCAAAGCCACTTGATGGCCGCTGGTGTGACTGGTTCGCGGTCTTTGGCTGGCGGTTTTGCACCGTTTGCGAGCCGCATGCTATATGTTCGGATGATGGCCCCTTGACGGGCCTGGCAGGAGAACCCCGCAGTCATGGTTGATGAAACCCGCGGACGAGGCGACGACGGCAAGCTGCTCTATTGTTCATTCTGCGGCAAGAGCCAGCACGAGGTCCGCAAGCTGATCGCCGGCCCCTCGGTGTTCATCTGCGATGAATGCGTCGAGCTTTGCAACGACATCATCCGCGAGGAGCTCGAGGACCGGCAGGACAGCGCCAGTGCCAAGCTGCCGAAGCCCCAGGAGATCAAGGGTGTCCTCGACGAGTACGTCATCGGCCAGGACCGGGCCAAGAAGATCCTGTCGGTGGCCGTTTACAACCACTACAAGCGGCTGGAGAACCGGTCCGCCGACGGTGGCAAGAACGACATCGAGCTGGCCAAGAGCAACATCCTGCTGATCGGTCCGACCGGTTGCGGCAAGACGCTGCTGGC
>CAZMVP010000068.1:0-5931 GCA_964569355.1 uncultured Chromatiaceae bacterium
TACTTCTTCCTCAAGATCCGGGCCGCTTTCCCCGGTATTGCGCGATGAACCTTTTTTTCCCGGTGGCGCCGGCAGCGTTGCGGGAGCAGGTGGGTCAATTCGCTCCCTGCGGCGGAAATCCCTCGAACTCCGGCGCATCGGCAAGGTCATGGTCCCACTCCGCGCGGCTGGAGCTGAAGATATTCCCGGTTGGCGCAAGGGCAACGCCGGTATCGAGGCTGCCGGCTGGCACGACGAGCAACCGGGAGCTGGCAAGCGGCAACGCCGAACCGCAAATGGCACAGAAACTCCGGGCATGCCGTGTGTCGGGCACGCGGTAGCTCGTGATGTTCTCCTGGCCGGTGAGCCATGTGAGCCGGGCAGTGGACGAGAACAGGTTGGCGGCATGGGCCGAACCGGTGTTCTTCCGGCATCGCGAGCAGTGGCAGAGATAGAAGCGCTCGAAGCGGCCTTCGACCTCGTAGGTGACTGCTCCGCACAGGCAGGAGCCTGCATGTCGATCGTTCATGGTGCTTCTCCGGTTGATGCCGAGCAGGTAGATGCCAGCAGCCGTCGATTCCCGCACTGGCTGATTCTTGTTCATGGCCCCGCTTCGGATTGTCATCGGTGGCATTTCCGGATCAGTGTACACAGGCTGCGGCGACACGGGCTTATGTCTACTGACAGGCCGTCTGCCGCACCCCGTGCCACGCTCTCGTCGGCATCTACCCCGGTGCCATGATCAACGGCCTGGAAGTAAACGGCGCAACCTTTCGCGATGAGGGCTACAACAACGCACCGACGTCGGTGAATTCCGAGGTCGACCACGCCTACGGCACGATCCGCGGCAACGTCGACTTCTGTCCCGCTGCCCGCTGGCCTGCCGTTGCTCGCGAGCGCGCTGTCGGTGCTGGCATGGCGGGCACGGCGGAAGACCCCCCGCGTCCGCACCTGAGCCTGGTCCCACCCTCCGCGAGACCTCTCGGGCAGGACGCCGCGGATCAGCCGCTCATCTCCTCGAGCTCGAGGCCACGGGTCTCGCGCACCATCGAGCGCACGAAGAAGTACGACACGAACGCACTCGCCGCGTAGAAGCCGTAGGTGGGCACGAGTCCGGCCGATGCCGCCAGGGCCGGAAAGCTGACGGCGATGGCGAAGTTCGCCATCCACTGGGCGAAGCTCGTGACGGCCAGCGCCGAGCCGCGGATCTGGTTCGGGAACATCTCGCCCAGCATCACCCACATCACGGTGCCCCAGCTGAAATTGAAAAATACGACATAGGCATTGGCTGCCACCAGTGCGACGAGGCCGGCGTTGTCGGACAGCGTGAGCCGGCCGTCGACCAGGGTGGCCGTGGCGAAGCTCGCGGCGACGATCGCCGGCATCACGGTCATGCCGGCCGAGCCGATCAGCAGGATCGGCCGGTGCCGAGCCGGCTGAGGTCGAAGGCCTGGTTCAGGCCTTCCTGGGTGCCGTTGATGACGCCGCTGTCGTAGCCGAACATGAAGCCGCCGATGGTCGCCACCGTGACGATGGCGGTGACGAAGGCCGTGTTCACGCGGTCAATGGCCGTGTTTTCCAGGGGTCCGTCCTTTCCTGTCGGGATGCGCAATGATTCACCGTTTCGGGCGAAAGAAGTAGAGTCCCATGCCGAGGCAGCCGGCCGCGCCCAGCAGCATCGGCAGTGCCGGCTCGAGGCCATAGAGTGCGGTGCCGATCACGGGTCCGATCACCATGCCGAGCACCGGTGCGGCAGCCAGCAGGCCGGCCACGGCGCCCTGCTCGTGGTCGCCGACGCTGATGCTCGCCGCGCCATTCAACCCCGGGATGAGGATGCTGAAGCCAAGGCCCATGAGTCCGTAGGCGAGGTAGAGGACCACGAGGCTGCCCGCGGCCCAGAGCACGAGCATCGCGATGCCGAACAGCAGGAAGCCGGCTCGCAACAGCACGATGGGCGGAATCCTGAACACCTGCAGCACCACCGCCTGCGTGAACACCATGCCAAGGCCCATGACGAGGAAGGCCACGCTGGTGGCCTGGGTGATCAGTTCCCGGCCAGACAACGCGAAGCGGTCCTCGAGGTAGAACACCGTGATGGTCTGGATCGCGGTCAACACGAGCACGATCAGGCACCAGCCGACGAGATAGACGAAGATGCGTGGGTCGAGGATGCGCATCCGGCTCCTGGCCGAGGCGGCGACATGGCGCATCGGCTCCCGCAAGCCACTGAAGGCCAGCACCGCGGCAATGGCGGCGAGCCCCGCGGCGACATACAGGGGGAACACTGCGCCCACCGTAGCCAGTGCCCCGCCGAGGACCGGGCCGAGCACGGTGCCGACGCCGGCCGCGATGCCGATCAGGGCCATGCCCTGCGTGCGGCTGCCGGTGTCGGTGATGTCGGCAAGGTAAGCGGTGGCCGCGGGTTGCGTCGCGGCGGCGAACAGGCCGTAGGCCAGGCGGATCGCCAGCAGGATCACGAACAACACCATTGGCGTGAGCCAGCCAACCAGCCCGGCCTTGAGCGCAATGGCCAGGAACAGGAAACCGAGCGAGTAGCCCGACAGGCCGATGACGAACACCGGCCGGCGGCCGATGGCCTGGCTCCGCCGCCCCCAGTAGGGCGAGGCGAAGCCCAGCGTGATGTTGGCTGCCGCGATCAGCATGCCGAACTGGATTTCCGTGAGCCCGAGTTCCCGGACCAGCGGGCCGAACACGATGTACAGCAAGGCCATGCCGATCCGGTCGCTGATCATGCCGGCCATCAGGATGGCCTTGTCCTGGAAGCGCACTCCGGTCATGCCGCTGGCCCGAGCACCACGCGGCACAGGTCCGCCGCCACGCCTGCATCATCCGGGTCGGTCAGGATCCAGGCACCATTGCCATCGTCGTCCATCGCCAGGCCCTCGGCCTTTCGGACGCTCGGGCTGCCGTCGGTTTCGTGGAGGCGCAGCCAGTGCGCAGCGGGCGTGTCGCCTGAGTCGTCCAGCCAGCCGATGGCCGAGCCCACGACCGGACCATCGACGATCGCGTCATCCGTGTCCTCGGCCGTGGCCAGGAACATCGTACGGCCGTCAGGCGCCACGGCGGCATCGGTGAGGTGGCAGGGCACGCCATCCAGTCGGCCGAGGTCGAAGGACCGGGAAGCCAGTGCCAGGGGTGTTGCGCCGTCGAGCACGGCCAGCGGCAGCTCCACGAAGCCGCTCTGCCGGGTGCCGACGCCGCGATGAAAGAGCCGCAGCCGGTCCCCGGCCACCGTGGCGCCTTCGATGTTCGGGCGTCCGGCAAGTTGCAGGGCCTGCTGCACGCAATCGTGGATCGCCGGCCGTTCGGCAAGTACCACCGCGGAGCGGGCCGGATCGATCCGGACCACGGCGCAGCGGTTGGCCAGCGAGCCGGAGCCGAGCAGGTAGATCGAGCCGTCCGGTGTACGGCAGGCGGCTTCGAAGTCCGGCTTGCGCTTCTTCGGCAGCGGCGTGCCATTGTCCTTCAGCGGCTGCAGTTCGATGCCGAGGCCAGGCAGGCTGATCCAGGCGATGCACCAGGCGTCGTCCTGTACCGCCAGCAGCCGGTTGCCGAGGCGAAGCAGGCCCGATCCGGCGCGGACGCCGGGAAGTGGATGCACGGCGACGATACGCGCGGATGGGCTGGGGTCCTGGGAAGCGCGGCCGAACATGCCGGCCCAGCATAATGCAGTCCGCTGTCCGGCGATAACGAAGTTACCTGGCAGCATTTGCCAGCCTGCATGGCCCATGGTCAACTGCGCGCGGGTCGGGCCGTGCCGCCATATCGGCGGTCATGCAGCCGGCGAGGCATGTCGCAATGGACGTCGAGTTCCCTTCCTTCCTCGTCGCCTTGTTCGACCATGCCTGGTTCGACAAGGTGGGCCCGTGGACCTTTGCCACCTATGTGATGGTTGGCTTCATTGCCCAGCTCATCGACGGGTCACTCGGCACGGCTTACGGCATCAGTTCCACCTCCTTCCTGATGAGCGCTGGAGTATCACCCGCCATGGCGAGTGCGTCGGTGCATGCGGCGGAAGTCTGCACGACAGCCGCATCGGGTATTTCCCACTGGCGCTTCGGCAACGTGGACTGGCGTCTGTTCCGCCGGCTGGCGCTGCCCGGTGCCTTGGGCGCCATGGCAGGTGCGTGGTTGCTGGGCTCCGTGGACAGCGAGCGCATCAAGCCGTTCGTGGCGATCTATCTGATCTTCATGGGCGGCATCGTGCTGTTGCGGGCCCTCCACGGAAGTGTCCGGTCGGGGCAGCTCGGGCGCGTGGGATTCCTGGCGTTGTTCGGCGGCTTCGTGGATGCCGCCGGGGGTGGCGGTTGGGGCGCAGTCGTGAACTCCACATTGATGGCGCAGGGGAGCATTGCCCGGTTCACGATCGGCACGGTGAACGCGGTGGAATTCATTGTCGCCATGGCGGCGACCGGGGTCTTTGTCCTGTATGCCGGGTTATCCGCGCCCGCCATCACGCTCGGGCTCGTGGCAGGCGGCGTGCTGGCCGCACCCTTTGGCGCGCTGCTGATCCGTTATATCCCGCAGCGCGCCGCCCTGATGCTCGTCGGGCTGCTGGTCATCGGGCTGTCGCTGAACAATCTCGTGGGGTACTCAGAATTTCTGCATCAGTGACACGCGCACGCTGCGCTTCTCGCCCGGATGGAAGTGCACGTCGGCCACACCGGCGGCGGGTTCGCCCGGCAGGCGCGACTCGTAGTAGTAGGTGATGTCGTTGGTGCTCGCGTTGAAGACATTGAACATATCGAGCCGGAGCAGTGTGCTCCGGCCGATGTCGTAGCCAACCTGGGCGTCGACGATCGACTGGGATCTGGAACGCTCGCTGTTGTCTTCCACCAGCGCATAGCTGCCGATGTAGCGGTAGAACACCGAACCAGACAGGCGGCCGAGCTTCTCGACCGAGACACCGGCCGACACCACCGTATCGGGGGCTCCAGGCACGCGGTCACCGTCTGGCGAGGCGCCCGAGAAGCGGGCATGGTTCCAGGCGACGTCGAGGTCCATGAAGAGCCACGGCCGGGGACGCCACCGCGTGGACCACTCCACGCCACGGCGGTTGGAAGGCCGGCCGGCTTCCGTCGTGCCGGCATCGCCGACGAACACGAGCTCGCTGTCGAGGTGCAGGTACCAGAGGGCCAGCGAGGACTGCACGCCGGGCAACGCTTCGGTGCGCAGGCCGAGTTCGGCGCCTTTGCTCCGGACCAGCGGGGTTGCCGGGTTGACCGGGTCGCCGGTGGCCGGATCCACGTGGATGGTCGCGCCACGGGCGTCGTTGCTGTGGAAGCCGTATCCACCGTTGATGAAGTACTCGGTCCGCGCCCACGGGCCAAACACCAGCGAGGCCTTGGGCGAGAGGATGCCATCGCTCCGGCGGCCTGAATTGGCGGTGAGGTCGCTTGTGACATCGAAGCGATAGCTGTCGTAGCGCAGGCCGAGGTTCGAGCGGAACCAATCGGCCCATTGCGTCGCGCTGGAGGCGTGCAGGCCGGCGCTGGTTTCGATCACACGGTCCTGGCGGATCGTGTCGAGGCGCTGCCTGGCTGCCGTGGCGTACAGGCCGACCGGGTCGATCCGGTCCTGGCGGATGTCGAGGCCCAGCGCGTTCACCGTATCCCTGCCGAACAGCGTGCCGTCTCGTGACCATCTGGTCGCGCCGCCGTAGATGTCCCGGTCATCGGCTTGCTCGAACTGGTCGCCGTTGACGGGATCATTCAGGTAGTAGGTGAAGTTGGAAAACAGGTTCATCCGGTAGCTGATCCAGTACGCATTGCTGGCGAGCTCGCCACCGGCAAGCGGCATCGAGTGTTCCACCGACAGGCTGTAGCGCGCGGACTTGCCGCCATCGGTGTCATCCACGGTGTCGAAGCGGCCCAGCGTGCCATCCGCCACAGCGCGTTCGGGGATCTGGTCGGTAGCGTTCCACCGGCCGTC
>CAZMVP010000068.1:6031-9680 GCA_964569355.1 uncultured Chromatiaceae bacterium
AGGTTGAAGCCGCGCAGGAAATACTGGTTGGCCTTGCCCGAGCCGCTGTGCTGGGTCACGACGAGGCCCGGCACATATTCCAGCAGCTGGCCGGGGCGCAGCAGGGGCCGGTCGGCAATCAGGCTCGCGGTGATCAGGCCGGCGCTGGCGGCATCGGTGCTGCCCACGCTGTTGTCGTAATGGCCGGTGACGATGATCTCGTCGAGCCGCCGATGGGTGTCGGCATGGATGTTGATGGATGGCAGGGCCGCGAAGGCGGACAACAGGACCAGGCAGGGATGGGGCTTCATCCCACAAGTATGACAGAATTATAAAAACATCATACGATCATGCAGACCCTCAGGATGACTTGTCCACGTGGATGTGCGGGTGGCGATGACTGCCACCTTCGCCATGCGCATGCCGTTCCTCGCTGAGCTGGCCCGGGACCAATACCAGGTGCCCGTGCTTCACGCCGCGTTCCGCGATCACATGTTCGGCAAAGTGCCGGACGGCGGCCGTCCTGCCCCGGACGGCAGCGATCTCCATGCAGTTGGCATGGTCCAGGTGCACATGGAGCGTCGCGAGCACCAGGTCATGGTGTTCGTGGAAACTCTGCATCAGCCGCTGCGGCAGTTCACGGGCCTCGTGGTCGTAGACGTACATGAGCGCGCCGACGCACGACCCGCCGGCGCCGGCCTCTCCCGCTGCCTGGCTCAGGCCGGCGCGCGCCAGGTCCCGGAGGGCCTCGGAGCGGTTGGCGTAGCCGCGGGCCTCGATGTAGGCATCGAGGCCCTCCATCAGGTCGTCGTCGATGGTGATCGTGATCCGTTGCATTGGGGCTCCAGTCGGGCTGTCCTGCCGGGGGGGGTGCCATGGAATCAGGAATCTGCGCGCGATGCTGGATGAAGATATCGATCCCTGTAAACCCCGGCGACATCACCCACATGGGTGATTGACGGTTGTCGCGTGGCGGCGGAAATTTCGCGGGAGAAGATGAACAAGGCTGCGGGCGTTGCTGTCGACGCCTGCTTCTCGCAGGGGGAATGTCCATGGCCGGGGTACTGCCGCGTGTCTGCTGGGTGGGTGTTGTCGCGCTGACGGGTGTTCCGTTGCTGGCTGCCGCGGAAGATGCCAGCGAGGCGGTGCAGATTCCGACCTGCAGCAAGATCATCGGCACGCTGGCCGTCACCGAACCGGAGAATCGCTGGTGGGTGGCCTACAACCTCGAGTCCCCTGAAGCGCTGATCAAGGTCTTCGTCTCGCAATCGAAATGCTTCACGCTGCTCGATCGGGGCAAGGGCCTGGCCGCCGCCCAGCAGGAGCGTGCGCTGGCGTCGGGAGGCGAGATGCGCGTGGGTTCGAATGTCGGCAAGGGGCAGATGAAGGCGGCGGATTATGTGCTGGTGCCCGATGTCGTCACCAAGAACAAGAACTCCGGTGGCAGGAGCATCGGGGGCCTGCTCGGCGGCATGATCGGTGGTGTCGCCGGTGCCGTGGTCGGCGGCATCAGCCTGAAGAGCAAGGAAGCCGACGTGGTGCTGACCCTCACCGATGTCCGATCGACCGAGCAGGTGGCGATGGAGCAGGGGCATGCCAAGAAGACGGACCTTGGCTGGGGCGCCGGTGGTGCCTCCTACTTCGGCGCGCTGGCCGCGGGTGGGGCCACGGGTTACGCCAACACCGAAATCGGCCAGGTCGTGACGATGGCCTACCTCGACTCCTACTCGAAGCTCGTCAACAAGATCAACGGCATGTCACTGGATGCCAAGGCCGATAATGTCGGCCAGTCGGTGACCATGGCAAAACCCGGCAAGATGTATGCCGGTCCGGACATCAAGAAGAAGGTCGTTCGAGACCTCGATCCCGGCATGACGCTGTATCCCACCGGCGAGAAGGAGGGGATGTGGTGGAAGGTGTCGGATGAGCTCGGCAACGAGGGCTGGGTGCCGTCCACGCTGTTCCAGCTGGCCAAATAGCGGTTGCCGCCCACCGGCCGCCGTGTTCCTGCGCGGCGCCGGGCATATTCATATTGCCTGATATTTCTTTCGGTCCCTCTGGTCGCTGACTAGAGTGGCACCCGTTGATTCCGGGGACCTGAAGGACAGGCCATGAACGCCGTGGCGCAGGAAGCGCTGTCGACTCCGCTTCCGCCTGACAAGCTGGCATTGCTCGCGCGACTCACCGACGGCCTGGCCGCGCCTGAACTGTACTGGATCGCTGCCTGGACCGCCCAGAGGGCGGCCAGCCCGTCCGGCGCCGCCAGCCCGGTGGCAGCCCCGGTCACCACGCGACTGACCATTCTCTACGGCAGCCAGACCGGCAATGCGAAGCGCTGCGCCGAACGGATCGCCCATCAGGCCGAGGCAGCCGGCGTCCCGGTGCGGCTCGTGCGAGCCGACGCCTTCAAGACCAGGGATCTGGCCCGTGAAACCCGCCTGCTGGTGGTGATCAGCACGCAGGGCGTTGGCGAGCCCCCGGACGATGCGCGTGCGCTGTTCGACTTCATCACCGGCAAGCGGGCACCAAGACTGCCAAACCTGCACTTTGCCGTGCTGGGGCTCGGCGACTCCAGCTATCCGGATTTCTGCACGATCGGCCGGAAACTGGATGAGCGCTTTGCGGCACTTGGCGCCACGCGTCTTGCGCCCTTCGGTGCCTGCGATGTCGGGATCGACGAGATTGCCGTGCCCTGGACGGCTGACGCGCTAGAGAAGGCCCGGGAGCTGTTTGGCGAGGATGCCATTGCGGTATCGCCGGCGCGGGCCACGGCGCTGCATGTCGTTCCGACCCGTGCGACCTACTCCAGCGAGAAGCCATTCAAGGCCACGGTGCTGGCCAACCAGCGCATCGTGTCGCGCGATTGCGATCGCGTGGTGCGCCACATCGAGCTGTCCCTGGAAGGGTCCGGCCTGCGCCATGCGCCGGGCGATGCCATCGGGGTCTGGCCGGAGAACCCGCCGCAGCTGGTCCAGCAGTGGCTCGAGGTGCTCAAGCTCGATGCCGGCGAGGAAGTTGAACTCGAAGGCCGTCGGCTGCCGCTCGCCGATTGGCTGCGTCGCGAACGCGAGCTGGTACGGCTCACGCGGGGTTTCATTGCGGCGCAGGCCGAGGCCGGCGGCGGCAAGGACCTGGCCAGCGTGCTGGAAAAGCCCAATGCCGCGCAGCTCGCCGAACTGCTGGCAACCCACCAGCCGATTGACCTGTTGCGCCGCCATCCCGTGGTCTGGCGTGCGCGCGATCTCGTCGCGGCGCTCCGCCCGCTGACGCCGCGTCTCTATTCCATTGCGTCCAGCCCGTTGGCCGTTGGCGCCGATGAAGTGCATCTGACCGTCGCCGAAGTGGCGTACCAGTCGTTCGGCACGCCGCACTGGGGATCTGCATCCACATTCCTGGGCTCCCTCGAGGAAGAGGCCGGCGTGCCGGTCTATGTCGAGGCCAACGAACGGTTCCATCTTCCGGCCGATGATGCACGCGACATCATCATGATCGGGCCGGGTACCGGCGTGGCGCCCTTTCGCGCCTTCGTCCAGGAGCGCCGCGAACGGGGCGCGCGCGGCCGCAACTGGCTGTTCTTCGGCAACCGGCACTTCACGCGCGATTTCCTCTACCAGGTGGAGTGGCAGGAAGCCCTGAAGGCGGGCGCACTGCATCGGCTGGACCTGGCCTT
>CAZMVP010000069.1:0-2877 GCA_964569355.1 uncultured Chromatiaceae bacterium
AATCCGACGACACCGGCAAGGCTGGCATCCTGTCCTGCGGCATCGCGGACCAGCAATACCAGGGCTGCAACTGCCGCAACGGCCAGCAGGCCGCCCAGCACACGGCACCAGGGCGGAATGATGCGAAGCGGAGCTTCCGGTTCCATCAGGCGGCGCTCACCGCGGGAACGGCATGTCAGTAGTGCGGCGGGATATCGGCCCGCGGCCCGCGGGCCGGTTCCGCCGCGGCCTCCAGCGCCTCGAGCTGCGATGCCAGCGTCTGGTTGTGGCGCAGCACGCGGTCCAGCGCCTGCTGCTGGCGATACACGACATCACTCAGGTCCTGGATGGCGCGCTCGAGGTGCGCACACTTGATCTCCAGGGCTTCAAGCCGGGCGGCATCGGTCATGCGGTATTCTAACCATCTGCGGAAGGAGCCTGCCCATGAACCGTTTGCGCAAATTGCCCGACTACGGCCAGAGCTACTGGATGGACAACCTGTCCAGGGAACTGATCCACGGTGGCGAACTGCAACGCGAGATCCGTGACCGCGCCCTGCGCGGCATCACGTCGAATCCGTCCATCTTCGGCCAGGCGATCGGCGGCAGCGATGCGTACGACGCGCAGATCGCGGCCGGCGCCCGCGCCGGACACTCCGCCCTGCAGATCTACGAGGACCTGACCACCAGCGACATCCGCGATGCCTGCGACGTGCTGCTGCCGGTCTTCCACGACACCGACGGCGCGGACGGCTTCGTCAGCCTGGAGGTTGCGCCGGGGCTCGCGCGCGACACCGCCGGCTCCATCCGCGAAGGTGCCCACCTTGCCGCCCTCGTCGACCGCCCGAACCTGATGATCAAGATCCCGGGCACCGCCGAGGGCGTCCCGGCCATCGAGGAGCTGCTGTTCCGCGGGGTCAATGTCAACGTCACGCTGCTGTTCGGCATCGAGTCCTACCAGGCCGTGGCGGAAGCGTGGCTGCGCGCGCTGGAACGCCGACATGCCGCCGGCCAGCCGGTGGCCCGGGTGGCGTCGGTGGCGAGCTTCTTCGTCAGCCGCATCGATACCCTCGTCGACGAGTTGCTGGCGCACCGGATCAGCCCGGATGGCAGCTCGGCCTTCAAGCCGCACCCGAAGACCCTGCTGGGCCAGGTCGCGGTGGCCAATGCCAAGCTCGCCTATGCCGCCTATCGGCGCATGGCAGCCGGCGAACGCTGGAAGGCCATGGCGGCGGCCGGCGCCCGGCCACAGCGGCTACTGTGGGCCAGCACCGGCACCAAGAACCATGCCTACAGCGACGTGGCCTACGTGGAGCCGCTGATCGGCCCGGACACGGTCAACACCATGCCGGAGGCAACGGCCGCGGCCTTCGATGACCACGGCAAGCTCGGCAAGTCGCTGGTCCGGTCGGTCCCGGCCGCACGCCAGGTCCTGAAAGACCTCAAGGCCGTGGCCATCGACCTGAAACGGGTGACCTGGCAGCTCGAAAACGAGGGAATACAGAAGTTTATCGGCGCGTTCGACAAGCTCATTGCCAATATCGACCAAAAGCGCCGCAATCCGCCCGGCTGAGCCGCCCCGGCGACGCCGGACGGACTCGACAGGGTCCCGGCGGGCTGTTGACGTGTGGGCGGTAATCGCATACCGTCCGCCTCGCAATTGGCATTTTTGGCCTGCCTTGGACCAAAGAAGAATCCCGTTCGGGATATTCCACGACTGATGCTTCCCATCAATACCCCGTTGTACGGAACTGCCATTCCCGCCTGCAAGCGGTCGGTGGCGGCGCCGGTATTATTCAATTCTTTATTTAAGGAAGACTGACTGAAATGGCTACAGGTACTGTCAAGTGGTTCAACGCCCAGAAGGGCTATGGGTTCATCCAGCCGTCCGATGGCTCGAAGGACGTTTTCGTCCATGTGACTGCCGTCCAGGCGGCGGGTCTGGCGACCCTCAACGAAGGCCAGAGCGTCTCCTTCGAAGTGTCGAACGAGCGCGGCAAGCCGGCAGCAACGAACCTGCGGGCATCCTGAGGTCCGGTCTCGCCAGGCATCAGGCCGGCTTCCCGAAACGGAACCGGCCTGGTATTGGGGGGTACGATCAACGGATATGAGGCCCTGGCATGCCGGGGCCTTTTTTTTCGGCAGACGATTGGACGGACATCGCAGTGGCGAAACACGAAGTCATGTGGATAGGTCGCCAGCCGGCGGCCATGGCACCGGAAGCGCAGCCGGCGGAAGCACCGGCGTTCGCCGAGGCCGTCACCGCGGCCTGCGCGGACTGCGGCTGCGTCGTGGAGGAATACATTGCCGCGGCCGGTATCCACGGCAGCTGGCTTGTCTTCTTCGAACACGAAGGATCGCGACGGCGCCTCGTCTGGAACGGCAAGGAAGGCACCCTCGTGCTGGAGCAGGCCACCGCGGGCATCGACTGGGACCTGCTGGCCACGACCGGCGTGCCGGCGCGCGACCTCGAGCATTTCCTGCCGGCAATCCGTTCGCTGCTCACGCGCCCGGCCTGACTGCAGATGGCCGCGGGCTGCCCGACCATCGACGCGTTGTCCGCCGGTGTCGAACTGACCGCGGTGCGCGCCCAGGGCGCCGGTGGCCAGAACGTGAACAAGGTCGCAAGCGCCATCCACCTGCGCTTCGACATCCACGCGGCCACGTTACCCGATGCACTCAAGGCCCGGCTGCTCGCCCTCGACGACCGCCGCCTGACCCGCGACGGCGTGCTCGTCATCAAGGCCCAGCGCTTCCGCAACCAGGAGCAGAACCGGGACGATGCGCTGGCGCGCCTGAATGAACTGATCGCCACCGCGGCCCGCGTGCCGCGCGCACGGATCGCCACCCGGCCCTCGCGGGGCGTGCGCCAGCGGCGCCTCGACGCCAAGAAGTCACG
>CAZMVP010000069.1:2977-6190 GCA_964569355.1 uncultured Chromatiaceae bacterium
GATGGCAGCCGCCGGGTCCGCGTAGAGCCGCAAGGCCACGCCGCCGAGTCCCGTTGACTTGAGTTCGTGCAACCGGGCCAGCACCGGATCGAGGTCATCGGGCGAACCGCAGATCGTCAGTGCGTCGACCAGCGCATCCAGCACCCGGTCCGGCACGCCGTCGACCTCGCTGCTGCCGGAGGCGAAGGCGGCGGCAAACGCCATCTGGCTGGCCATCACCAGCGCCACGTCAGCCGGCGACAGGAAATTCTCCAGCAGCCACGGGCGGAAGATGCCGCGCAGGTAAAGCCATCGCCGCGCTTCATGGCGCGCCAGCTGCCGGTCTTCATGGACGTGCCATGCGGTGAAGACCGTGGTGTCGAAGTCCGGCCGGGAAGCGCACCGGAGATCAGTGCCGGCATTCGCCAGCAAGGCTTCGTTCAATGTCCGGATCGCGGCCGCGGCCGGTACTGGCGGCATGTCGCTCATCATGATGCCGTCGGCATGTCGCGCCGCCATGCGCAACATCTGCGGCTGGCTTGCGCCCACGAGGATCTCCGGCGGTGGTGCCTCGAGCCAGCGGAACTTGAGGCCGCTGACCTGGTAGAGATCCCCCGCAAAGTCGACCTCTCCGCCACTGGCGGCTGCCCGCAGAATCTCGACGCACTCCCGGACGGCGCGCACCCGCCGCCGCGGCTCGATGCCCAGTGCCTGCAGGGCCTCGCCACCACCGCCGATCACGATGCGTGCGCGGCCGCCGGCCAGTTCGTTGAGCGTCAGGAGGGCACTGGCGATCTTCACCGGATGGACATCGAACGGATTGACGGCCACCGGGCCCAGCCGGATCCGCGACGTCGCCTGCGCGAGCAACACCAGGTTGGCGAAGGGGTCGCGCGAATCACCCAGGCTGGAGACCCAGACGCCATGCACGCCGAATCGTTCGGCAAGCCGGCCCAGTTCGGCAAGCTCGCGCGCACTGGCCCGCGAATCGAGGATCACGTCGATCTTGATGGCGAGGACCTCCCGGATGGCTGGACGGGCTACAACAGCTCTTTGGCGAGCAGGCGCAGCGCATCGATCGAAGCACCCGTGACGAGCATGGTCGACACATGTCCGGCCCGGCCGGCCGCGGCCCAGTCGGCCAGTCGCTCGCGGATGCGGCCCGCGGGCCCGGTGAGCGCAATCGCATCGATCAATGCCGTCGGGACGGCCGCGGCTGCCTCGGCCTTGCGGCCACCCAGGTACAGGTCCTGGATCTTGCGGGCCTCGTCGCCGAAACCCATGCGCGTGGCGTACTCGGCATAGAAAGTCTTCTGCCGCGGGCCCATGCCGCCGATGTACAGCGACAGGTGCGCCCGGACCGCAGCCTGGCAGGCCGCGAGGTCATCGCCCATCGAGACCAGGACTGCCGGCGCAACGTCGAAGTCGGCGAGCGTCCGTGCCGTCCCGCCGCCTTCGACGCGCTTCTTGAATCCTTCGTCGAGGAAGGGCCCGATCAGCTCGAAGCGGCTGGGATCCATCCAGATCGGGAACACGCCGTCGGCGACCTCGGCGGCCGTGCGGAAGCCGGCCGGCGTGGCCGCGGCCGTGTAGATCTTCAACGCCGGATCGCCATGCAGGATGCTCATCATCGGCCGGCCGAGGCCGGTGGCATCGGGACCATCGTAGGGAATCCGGTAGTGATGCCCCTGGTGCTTCAGCGGTCCACGGCGCGCGCACACCTGGCGGATGATGTCGATGTATTCACGCGTGCGGGTCATCGGCAGGCCGTAGGAAACCCCGTACCAGCCCTCGATCACCTGCGGCCCGGATGGCCCGAGGCCGAGCAGGAAGCGGCCGCCGGACAGCGCGTTCAGCGTGTTGGCCGTCATCGCGGCACAGGTCGGCGTCCGTGCCGGCATCTGCATGATGGCCGTGCCGACGCGGATCCGGGTGGTCTGCGCCAGGATCCAGGCACAAACCGATACGGCGTCGCTGCCGTAGGCTTCCGAGGTCCATACCGAGTCGAAGCCCAGGCGTTCGGCTTCGAGGATCTCGTCCATCGGTACATGCAGTGAAGCCGATGAATAGCCGGCCACCAATCCCAGGCGCATGGCATCTCTCCCGCAGCAACGGTCCCGGGAGTATGCCCCAGATGCGCCGCGATGGCGGTGGGGATCGGCGGATCGCGCGGTGGCTAGCCGAAGCTGCCGCTGGCCACGCGGTGGTTCTGCAGGCGTTCGAGGGTGGCGGCGAGCTCGTCGCGCTCGCGCTGGAGCTGGTCGATCTGTGCAGTGGCCATCGAGGAGCCCGATTCCGACACCTCGAACTCCATGCGCAGGTCCTTCAGCTGCAGGCTGACCGTCGACAGCTCCTCCGACCGGGCGCTGAGCTCGGCCAGCAGGCCATCGTTGCGATCCCGCGCCTCGCGCCGGGCGACCTCGAGCTTCCGGATCCGCTGCTCGCGCTCGACGATCCGGCCCTCGAGCATGGCGATCTTCTCTTCCGCGAGCTTGCCGGCCTTCGCCGCTTCCTCCCGCTCCAGCCGTCCCTGGTCCAGCAGCTTCTGCGCGATGCGCAGTTCCTCCTGGAGGGCATTGATGCGACCGTCCGCTTCCGGATGGGGCTCCTTCGCGGGCTTCGCGGCGCGAAAGGCCGGCAGGCTGCCGGCATCCCCGAACAGGCTTTCCTTCAAGGGACCGCCGGAGCGCACCACGATGAACGCCACGACGATGCCGGACAGGATGATGCCGAACAGCAGGCCGATGAAGATCAGGCCGACGAACGCCATGGTCAGTGGTCCACCAGCAGGTCGTCGCCCTGGTCCAGCACGGGCGAGGCACCGAGCTTCAGCTTGCCGGATTGCCGGGTGGCCAGCTCGGCGCGCAGGGCATCGACCATCGTCGTCAGGTCATCGCGCTCGCGTTCCAGGCTGTTGATCTGGTCGATCACGACATCGGAGCCGACCTGGCTGACACCCAGCTCGTTCTGGACGTCCCGAAGCTGCACCGTGGTGCGGACCATCTCCTCGGCGCGATCGGCCAGCTCCTGGCGCAGGCGCGCCGTCTTGGCGCACTCATGCTGGATTTCCGTGCGCAACTTCCGCACCTGTTCGTCATGGCCCGCCACCTTGGCACGCAGTGCCTCGAGTTCGGTGCCCGAACCGTCAAGGCTGGTGGCCAGCGATTCTCGTTCGGTCCTGGCCTGCTCGATCGTGCGTTGCGCCACGCGGAGGTCGGCTTCCAGCGCGCGAAT
>CAZMVP010000069.1:6290-9659 GCA_964569355.1 uncultured Chromatiaceae bacterium
CCGCAATCATCGCGGGAGATGGAATCGCTGATCCGCCAATGGGGCAGCGACTTCCTGCTCATCGCACCCGACACGCCGGGCTATGGCTTTTCCACACCGCTCTGCCGCAACGGCCGGCCCGTGTCCGCGGCAACCGTCGATGACATCGCCATTGCCACGGTGGAGTTCCTCGATGCGATCGGCATCGACCGTTGCGCAGTCTACGGCTTCCACACCGGGGCCAGCATCGGCGTCGCGCTGGCGGAACGGTTCCCGGACCGGGTCTCGGCGATCGCCGCCAACGGACTGGCCATCCTCGAGGCCGACGAACTGGCATCCATCGAACGCAACTACCTGCCGGCACTGGAGCCACGCTGGGACGGCGGCCATCTCGCATGGCTGTGGGCACGGCTGCGCGAACAGACGATCTTCTTTCCGTGGTACGACCACCGCGCCGCCGCACGCCTGGCTTTCGACGTGCCACCCCCGGAACGGCTGCAACGGGGAGTCGAGGAATTCCTGGCTGCCGGCGACCATTACCACGTGGCCTATGCGGCGGCATTCCAGGCCCATGTCGAACGGCGACTGCCGCGCATCGCCACGCCGTTGCTGGTCACCGCCGCGGCACGCGACCCGCTGGCCGGCCATCTTGCACGGATCGGCCAGGAGGTCCGGGCGGCGCGGTCATCGACCTTGTCGGTCGAAGCCTCGACCGATGCCGACGATGCGGTACGAAGGGCCCACGCCTGGCTGCTCAAGTTTGCCGCCGACCGGGCAGAACCGGCGGATCAAACCGGCCACGATGGTGACCACGGGAACGACGGTCCAGTCAGTGCGTACCTCGGCATGCCGGGTCGCCAGGTCCGGATGCGAAGCTGGACGGGCCCGGCGACTTCGCGCCATGCCGTCATCCTGCTGCACCCGCCGGCCGGCTCGGCGACCGCGATGGACGCCATGGCACGCGTGGTTGCCGCCCATGCGACGGCCCATGCGGTGGACCTGCCGGGTCATGGCGCGAGCGACGACCTGCCGGCGGCCGAGCTCGAGGGCAACGTCGTGGAGGCCACTGCCCGGACGCTGGCCAGGGCGCTGGCACCCCTGATCGAATCGATGGCTCGGCGCGGGGTCGCGCCAACGATCGTCGGCGTGGGCAGCAGCGCACCGCTGGCGATCGAACTATCCCGGGTGTCGTTGCCAGGCCGGCAGGTCCTGCTGCTCAACGCACCGCACCGCGATGCCACCGACATCGCGGAATGGCTGCGCGACGGCCTGCCCCCGCTCACGCCAGTCTGGTTCGGCGGGCACCTGCTGGAGGCATGGCACATGGTTCGCGATGGCCGGCTCTTCGACCCGTGGTTCCGGCGGCGACATCCAGCGGCGCAACTGACGGAACCCAAGCTGGATCCCGCCGACATCCACCGCGAAGTCCGCGACCTCCTCAGGGCCAATGGGCACTGGCAGCCACTCCTCGGGCAGAGCCTGGTGCGTTGGCGTGACGAGGGGCCCGGAGCGCCCGCCGGGCCAATCACGATCATTGCCGATCCGGCGCAACTGGCCAGGGCGCTCGAAGTCGACCCGCCGCACCCCTGACGCCGCAAGTTGACGCCCTGCCGGTCGCTCGTATACTGCCCGGAATACTTCACCAATCCATAAGAAACGGCGGATCCGGGGCAACGTTGTTTTCCATCCCATCCTGCCTGCTTCAAGGGGAGACTCTCTGATGAAACTGCTGATGACGGCGCTGGTCCTGGGATTTGCCGCCGGCACCGCGCTGGCTGCCGACGACTCCACCGGCTGGAACGCCGGCGCATCGGCCGTGTTCGGTGAATACGATTTCGACAACAACCAGATCGACGACAAGTCGACCGGGTTCAAGCTCTTCACCGGTTATCGCATCAACAAGTGGCTGGGACTCGAAGGCAGCTACCACAACTTCGGCCGCTTCAAGGAAGACCTGCCGGCACCGGATGGCGACGTGCAGGTCGACATCGACGGGTTCAGCGTCACGGGCCTGCTGTTCGCCCCGTTGAGCAAGGACTTCGAGGCATTCGCCAAGGCCGGCTGGTACACCTTCGACCAGCAGGCCATCGTGGACGACACCGTGACCAGCCGCAATTCGCCGGACGGCCTGACGCTTGGCGCCGGCGCACGCGCCTATCTCAGTGACCGGTTCGCCGTGCGGGCCGATGCCGACTGGTTCGACATCGATGATGCGGACCTCTGGTCGATCAACCTCGGCATCGAGTACCTGTTCGGCAAGCCGGCCAAGCCCGCGCCGGTGGTGGCCGCCGTGGCTGCACCGCCACCCCCGCCGCCGCCCCCGCCGCCTCCGCCGCCGCCCGCACCGAAGGACAGCGACCATGACGGCGTCATGGACAACAACGACAAGTGCCCTGACACGCCCGCCGGCGCCACCGTGGATGCCGATGGCTGCGAAGTGCAGCTGGTGCTGAAGGGCGTGCTCTTCTCGACCAACTCCGCCACGTTGACGGCGAGTGACCAGTCGATCCTGGACTCGGTGGCAAAGACGCTGGCCAAGCGCGCCGGCTACACGGTGGCCGTGGTCGGGCATACCGACAACACCGGTTCCGATGCCTACAACCAGTCGCTGTCGCAGCGTCGGGCAGATGCCGTGCGTGACTACCTCGTGTCGCAGGGCATCCCGGCCGGCAGCCTGAGCGCCGTCGGCATGGGCGAGTCCGAACCCATCGCGACCAACGACACGGCCGATGGCCGGGCGGAGAACCGCCGCGTGACCCTCGACTTCAGCAAGCGCTAGCCGGAGCAGAACGATGCAGAACTCAGTACTCCTGCGCGCCGGGACCGCCATGGCGGCCGGCATGCTGCTGATGGCAGCGACGCTGCCGGCGCAGGCCGGCGTGGCGGACGAAGGCTGGCACGTCGGCATCTCCGGGATCTTCGGCGACTACGAGCTGGACTCGGGCGAGATCAGCGACAACACCGCCGGCGTGCAGGGCCATGTCCAGTACCGGTTCAACCGGACCTTCGCGCTCGAGGGCACCTATTTCACGCTCGGCGACTTCGAGCAGGACGATACGGTCTCCGGCACCCCCGGGACGATCCCCGAGAGCCTCGCGAAGATCGGCATCAACGGCTTTACCGCCGGCATCGTCGGCTATGCACCGCTGCCCAGCACGAACTTCCAGCTGTTCGGCAAGGTCGGCTTCTATCGCGTGAACCAGGACCTCGAGATCGACGGCGTGGATTCCGGTTCGCGGGACAGCGACGGCCTGACCCTGGGTGTCGGCGCGGAGATCGCGATGTCGGAGCAGTGGGGCCTGCGGCTCGATGGCAACATGTTCGACCTCGATGGCGCCGATTTCTGGACTGTCGGTCTCGGCGTCACCTACCAGTTCGGCACGCCCGGCA
>CAZMVP010000070.1:0-7504 GCA_964569355.1 uncultured Chromatiaceae bacterium
TCCTTGGTGAATTTCACGCAGTCGTGGTTCGGCACGCAGCGCATCAGTTGTTCGGCACAGCGCAATTCGATGGGTGAGGGGCGGTTGAAGTTGACGCCGTTCCGCATTTCGGCAGCCGCGGCGGCAATTACCGGGGGGTAGGCATGGCCCAGCGTCACCGCACGCAGCCCCATGCCGTACTCGATGAACTCGTTGCCGTCGATATCCCAGACATGGCTGCCGAGGCCGCGCGCGATGAAGCCCGGCGCATCCTCCGGGTACTGGTCGTCGCCCTTGGCATTGGTATGGCAGCCGCCCGGGATCAGGCGGTGGGCCCGTGGTCCCAGGGCGCGACTCTTCGGATAGCGGGCGCTCACGGCAATGGCCTTGAGGCGCGGTCAGCCGGCCCGCCGGCGCCAGACTTCCCAGGGAACGTCATCCTGGGCGTGCATGCGGTCGAGCACGAACTTGTCCTTCAGGGTGTCCATCGAACGCCAGAACCCGTCATGCCGGTGGGTCATCAGCCGGCCTTCCGCGATCAGGCGCCGGAACGGTTCCTCGACCAGCTCCTCGCCGGGGCGGATGTAGTCGAAGATGTCCTGGCGCAGGACGAAGTATCCGCCGTTCACCCAGTAGTCCGATGCCTTGCCGCCGAAATCGGTCACCATGCCGTCGTCGCTGGCGAGGACTGCGTGGAAACTCTGTTGCGACCGGGTCGACAGGAAGCTCGCGGTGACATTGCGCGACAGGCAGTTGTTGATCATCGTGTCCAGATTCACGTCCGAGAGCCCGTCGCTGTAGTTGGCGAGGAAATGCTCCTCGCCCGCCAGGTGCGACCGGACCGCCATCAGTCGTTCGCCGATGCAGGCGTGCATGCCCGTGTCGATGAACGTGATGCGCCAGTCCTGGATGTCGGATTCCAGCAATTCGATGCGCCTGCCGCCTTCGCTCAGCACGAAGTCGTTGGTCAGTGCTTCCCGGTAATCGAGGAAGAACTCGCGGATCAGGTCCCCGCGATAGCCGAGGCACAGGATGAAATCCTTGTGGCCGAAATGGGCGTAGTAACGCATCAGGTGCCAGAGGATTGGGCGATACCCGATATTCACCAGCGGCTTGGGTACCGTGTCCGAATGTTCCCGCAGGCGGGTGCCAAGGCCCCCGCAAAACAGCACGACTTTCATGCCGGCCACGCTACACCAATTCGAATGAGCGCGGCAAAGACTGGTTCTCAGGCTGGCGATGGCGGACGGGGCTGGCGGCGCAGGCGGCTGGTTGCCCCCCGCAACCGGCGGAGGATGGCTGTCTCGCTGCCTTCGGGCCGGCCGGCGGCGTTCCACAACAGGAGCAGCACGACGACATAGATGCCGGCACCCAGTGCACTGGCGGAAAACAGGGCCAGCAGCGACATGGCGAAGGCATGGTGCCCGGCAAAGAGCATCAGGTATCCGGCAACGGCCGCGTACATCGCGGTCGAGGCCAGCACCGGGCGCCAGCAGCCGCGGATGACATCCTCGCGGCGGATCACGGTGGTGCGGAACAGGATGGCGTAGGTCGTCCAGATGCCGATGATCCAGGTGTGCAGCAGGTAGGCCCAGGCAGCACCGATGAGGCCCTGCCACAGCGTGCCGAGCACGATGGCCGGCAGCAGGGTCAGCACGTGGATGAACCCGGTCAGCGTGATGTAGCGCGGCTGGCCGATGGCGGTGTGCACCGAACCGGTGTTGGTCTGCAGGAGATTGCCGGCCCCCGACAGCGCCAGGATGGTCATCACGGGGATCGTGGCCAGCCATTTGTCGCCGAGCACGACGCGGACCAGCGGGTCGGCCACCGCGGCAAGCCCGATGCTGGCCGGGAAGATCAGGATGGCGATCAGGCCGAAAGTAGCCGTGAAGGTGCTGCGGAGCAGGTCCGGGTTCTCGTGCACCTTGACATAGGTGGGTCCCAGGACGCGATTGATTGGCGCCACCATTTCGGTGGTCGGCATGTTGGCCACCTCGTAGGCGAGGCCGTAGATGCCAAGCGATGCCGAGCCCATCATGCGGCCGATGATGAAGGTCGCGCCGCGGCTGCGCAGGAAGGTCAGCAGGTTGTTGAACAGGAGCCAGCGGGAAAACCGGAACAGTTCCCGGGCACCCCGCAGGCACGGCCGCGGGCGATGCGGGTGGACGATGTAGCTCAACGAGAAGGCCATGACGGACGTCAGGATCATGCCGGCGATCAGCGCCCGGTAGTCCTTGAGCCAGAACGCCAGCGGGATCGTGATGATCACGCCGCCCACCTTGGGAACCACCTGCGTGATGAATTCCCAGCGGAAATCGAGATTGCGGCGGAAGTCGACGGTGCCGGTGTTGGCCGCGTTCTTGATGGCGTACTGCAGGGCCAGCAGCATGTTGACCGCGACGAGGCGTGGCTCGCGAAAGTAATCGGCGGCAAGGCTGGCAGTGGCAACGAGCAGCAGGGCGATGCCGAGGCCCATCAGCGTGTTCAGCGTCCACGCAGTGTCGTAGTCGTCGCGGACCAGGGTCTTGCGCTGGATCAGCGCCACGTCGAAGCCGAACAGGGTCAGCAGTTCCAGGCCGGCGGCCACCGACGTGGCCATCGCGATGATGCCGAAGTCGGCCGGCACGAGCAGGCGCGCCAGCACGAGTGTGCTGACCAGGCCCAGGATCCGGACCACGGCGCGAGCGCTGGCCATCCACGCGATGCCGCGGGCAACCCGTGAATTGAGGTTGTCTGTCACGATGAAGGCATCCGGGCGGATGCGGTGGCGCCGGTCGTGGCCGGCCTGCCCACGATCGTGGCGAGGATCGCGGAGAGGTCGCTGACGCGGTGCTCCCATGTATTGGCGGCGGCAATCGCCCGGCGCTCCGCCGGCGTACCCGGGGTTCCGTCACGGAGTGCCTGGCCGATGAGTGCGTGCCATTCGTCCCGGTCATGGGCCGTGGCAACCACATGGGAGAAGGGTTGCACCGTTGGCAGGCTGGTCGATATGACCGGTGGGCCACTGGCGAGGTACTCATGCAGCTTCAGCGGATAGGCCGAATCCATCCATGTGCCCTCGCGGTAGCACATCAGCGCGACGTCGAGGCTTGTGATGCAATCCGGCAGCTGCCCGCGTTCCTTGGGTCCCGTCAGATGGACATTGGGCAGCTGCTTGAGCTCCTCCAGCGCCGCAGCCGTTTCGGCGTCGAAGCTGCCCAAGGGTCCGATCAACGGGAAATGCCAGTCCGGCTCCCGTCGCGCGAGCCAGGCGATGAGTGCGAGATCGACCTTGCGATTGAGGGAGCCCACGTACCCGATGCGGGGCCGCGGGATGCCGGACAGCGCATCCACGGCGGGCTTCAAGGCCCGATCCAGGTACAACTGCCGGTCCACGCCATTGGGGACACAGTGGACCTTCGTGGCTGATTGCGGCTGCAAAGCCGCCCGGGTCGGCTCCGATGTGGCAATCACCGCGTCCGCGATGGCCAGCAACCGATCCTCCAGATCCGTCAGTTCCGTGGTCCAGCCCGGCATGCTGCGGAAGAGATCGTAGGGATGGTAGACGAGATGGTCGGCGCGCAGCGCCAAAGCCAGGTGCAGGAAGGCCGGATGGAACAGGTAAGCGATGAGCGGGCCGGTTCCCATGCGACCCAGTTGCCGCCGCCAGCGGCGTACCGCCAGGGCCTGCACGGCCTGGTCATAGGCAGGGACGGTCGGCCATCGCAACAGCCAGCGCGGCGATTCGTCGACCATCACAGCGTCGGTTTCGGTGAATCGGCCACCGAACGGGACACTGCGAAACCGCTCGCTGTCGCGGTCCCAGATGGTCCATGGTCCGGTCGAATACAGGACACCATGGTGGGCAGCCAGCCGGGACAGGATTTCCTGGCGGTTCATCCACTGCCCGTGCCAGGGGTTCGGCGCCAGCGCAAGCACGCGACAACGGGGTGCTTGCCGGTCCGCCGGGTCCCCGGGGTTGCTCATTCCGGATTGCGCTTCCGGCGTCCGGAAGCCCGCAGGGCATCGATCGCCAATTTCACTGTTTGCCTCGGATTGAGGATCTTCTGCAGCAGATAGTCGATGAAGCGCCAGGCGATGGTCGCGCGGGGCAGCGTTTGTCCCAGGGTACCCGGCGCATCCCGATGGAACTGCCAGAACGGCCCGTTGTTCCGGACGGGTACCGCCCTGGCGAGCAGGCGCAGGTAGCCATCCTGCAATATCCTGCGGCGCTCTTCCAGCCCGGTCGCATTGAGGTATGTCGGGCCGAAGCGCTCGACGAGGGCGTAGTTCAGGAACGAGGCCGCACCATTGCGGTGCAAGGCATCCGACACGGACGGGGTCCCGCGCCGGAGGCGGCACCGGTTCTGCGGTACCCGGGCGAAATCGGCGTGAGTTAGGACCTCGAAGCAGGCAACCGTGTCGGCATCCGACTCATTGGTGCCGAAGAATGTCGGCCTCGCCCGGACGATGTCGGCGCGATACAGAAGGCAGGTCGGTGAACCGAAGTAGGTGCCGCCATCGAGGAGTCGGGTCGGCAGGCTTCGGCGCCGGTGAAGAAGTTGCGGTCGAAGGGCAGGCCCTGGCCAGCCAATGCATCGCCCGTCAGGAAGCAGCAACCCGTGATGCCGACCGACGGATGCAGGCCGGCGAGACTTGTCATCGCCGTCAGGCACTGCGGCATCAGGATGTCATCCGTCTGGGCGATCTTCCCGTAGCGGGATTCCGGCGAGATGTAGCCCAGCGCGAGCACGCTCTCGATGCATTCGGCAAGGTACCGGGCGGTGTTGAACACCGGGGTCACGACTGAAACCAGTGGCGTCACGACAGCTGCACCACCGTCTTCGCCGCATGGAATGCCTCCGCCTGGCCAGTCGTCGCGCCCGATTCGATGCCACGCAGCCTGAGCAGCGCATGGAAGGTATCCGCCGAGAACCACGCCTTGCCGGCCTGGGACGGGAAACTGCGGAGCAGGATGTCGACCTTGCGTCGGGCCACGGCCTCCGTGGCCGGCACGAAGAGATTCGGCCGACCCAGGTCACCGTCGAACTTCGGGATCTCGTACTCCCAGATCAGCCGGTTGCGGAAGGTCTGCCAGGTCAGTTCAGCGATGGTCCGATGGTCCTGGTGCAGGTCGCCGCGGTAATGCGTGAGGATCAGGTCCGGCGTGACTCGTGCGGCCAGTTCGTTGAAATTTTGCTTCAGTCGGGCCCACTCATCGGGAAAGAAGCCATCGCGAAAGCCATGCACGGCAATCGTTGACCCGGCGCTGCCGTCGAGGAATTCACCGGCTGCGGCGCGGGTTTCCTGTTCTCGGGAGCTGGTCCCGGCATCATTCGCGCCGCTGAACACGATCCAGTCCACCTGGATGGATGGATCGGCTGCCAGGAATGTCAGCAGGGTTGCGCCACAGCCGATCTCGATGTCATCGCAGTGCGCGCCCAGGCACAGCAGCCGGCGAATGGGTCGATCCGCGTTGAGGCTCAGCTGGTGCATGGGGCAGGGCGCCTCACGATCCCGTCCGGAACACGCTCAAGTCCCGGCGATCGAGGTCCGGATAGTGGCGATCCCGCTCGGACATCACGGTGGGGGCCAGAGGCCAGGCGATGCCGAACAGCGGATCGTCCCAGCGATAGCCCAGCGACAGGTCGGCACGATAGTCGTCCGTCATCTGGTACTGCACTTCGGTATCGGCTTCCAGGGTCTGGAAGCCGTGGGCACACCCCGGCGGCACATACAGTGCCCGGTGGTTGGCGGCCGTTAGTTCCACGGTGTCTGCCTCGAGAAACGTTGGTGAATCCGGCCGAAGGTCGACGATGGCATCGAAGATGGCGCCCCGGGTGCAACGCACGAGCTTGCCTTCTCGGCTGGGAGGGCGCTGCAGGTGCATGCCGCGGAGCGTGCCGCGTGCACGGTTCCAGGAAATGCTGGCCTGGCTGAGGGCGCCGGGCAGTCCGTGCTCACGAAACTCCCCGGCGCACCAGGTACGGGCAAAGAAGCCGCGCTCGTCTTCCATGCGGTCGATATCGATGACGAACGAGCCAGGTATCCGGCCGGCACCGAAGCGCATCAGGGTTGCCAGAAGTAGTGGTCATTGATCTGACCGGTCTCGAGGAGGTGGCGGATCTGCTTCAGGCGGGTGAATGCCCTGAACTCGAAGATCTCCCGCGGCATGGCAATGCGCTCGAAGAGCTTGCGCAGCTGTTCGGCGCCGCTGTGGGCGTTCCAGTCGCAATGGAAGGCGGGCAGGTGCCGGTGGATCTTGTCGAAGGAGACCCGGTAACTGCGGTTGTCGGCGGTGTCCGTGCCCAGGCTGACCTCGCACCCGGGGAATACCTCACCGACGATCCGGGCAATCTCGCCCACGCGGTAGTTCTGCGAATTGTCTCCGACGTTGAAGATCTCGCCATGGATGGCTTCCACGGGCGCCTTCAGGACCTGCAGCACGGCCTGGCAGATGTCCAGCGCATGGACCAGTGGCCGCCAGGGCGTGCCATCGCTGGTCATCGCGATGCGCCGGGTGGTCCAGGCAAGCCCGGCCAGGTTGTTCAGCACGATGTCGAAGCGCATCCGCGGCGAGGTGCCGAAGGCCGTGGCATTGCGCAGGAAGGTGGGGGAGAAACCGCCCGAGGCCAGGGCCCCGACGTCCCGCTCGACCATGGTCTTGCAACGGGCATAGGCGGTTTGCGGGTTGACCGGTGATTCCTCGGTCATAAAATCGCTGCTACCGGCGCCGTAGACGCTGCACGAGGATGCATAGACGAAGCGGCGCAGGCCGGCATCGCGCGCGGCCTCGGCCAGGGCGACGCTGCCAAGGTGGTTGATCTCGTAGGTTACCTGTGGATTGGTCTCGCCCAGCGGATCGTTGGACAGCTCAGCGAGGTGCACCATGGCGTCGAAGCCGCGCAGATCAGCCGAGGTCACGCTGCGCAGGTCGCGGGCCAGCGTCTGCGGGAACATGCCCTGTTCCATGGGGTTGGTGTACAGCACCCCATCCCGGTAGAAGCCGGCATCGAGGCCGACGACATCGAATCCGGCGCGAAGCAGCAGCGGGCCGAGCAGGGAGCCGATGTAGCCGTCCGTCCCGGTGACTAGCGCGCGCATGGGGAACATTCATCATTGAAGGAAGGGGTGGGGCTGGTGGCAGGTTGGTGAACCATGTCAGATCGCATCCATTGCCGTGGCGGTATTATGCCAATGTTTCAAGGGCGGGGCCTGCGATCCCTGTCTCAGTGGATGCGACGGAAAAGGCATGAACAACCCGACCGAGGCTCAGGCTCCGCGACACGATGGCGCACCGGCCTGCCGGTTTTGCGACAGCCCGCTCGAGCACACCTTCGTCGACCTCGGCATGTCGCCGCTGTGCCAGACCCAGATCGGCCCGGATGATCTCGACCGGGGCGAGAACTTCTATCCGCTGCATGTCCATGTCTGCGACCGCTGCTGGCTGGTGCAGTTGCGCGAATACGTGGCGCCGGAAGTGATCTTCAGCCGGGACTATCCGTACTTCTCCAGTTATTCGGATTCCTGGGTGGCGCATGCGCGT
>CAZMVP010000070.1:7604-9628 GCA_964569355.1 uncultured Chromatiaceae bacterium
CCCGGGGGATCCCGACCATCCAGGAATTCTTCGGGCTCGACCGGGCCCGGAAGATCGTGGCGGAGCATGGCAAGGCTGATGTCGTGGCGGGCAACAACGTGCTGGCCCATGTGCCGGACCTGAACGACTTCATGGCCGGCATTGCTGCGTTGCTGAAGCCACGGGGCGTCGGCACCTTCGAGTTTCCGCACCTGATGCGACTCATGGAGAACAACCAGTTCGACACGATCTACCACGAACACTTCTCCTACTTTTCCTTCACCACGATCAGTGCGGTGTTTGCACGGCATGGACTTGCCGTCTTCGATGTGCGCGAACTTCCCACCCACGGAGGCTCCATCCGCGTCTACGTGCAGCCGGAAAATGAGGGTCAATGGCCGGCGACGCCACGGGTGGGCGAACTCAAGGCGCGGGAAATCGCGGCGGGCCTCACGACGCTTGCGCCGTACGAGGCTTTCCAGGCCCGCGTGCATGCCACCAAGCGCGAACTGCTCGGTTTCCTGATCGGCGCCCGCAATGCCGGCAAGCGTGTGGCAGGCTACGGCGCGCCGGGCAAGGGCAACACGCTGCTCAACTATTGCGGCATCGGCACCGATTTCCTGGACTTCACGGTAGACCGCAGTCCGGCGAAGCAGGGCACCTGGACGCCGGGCAGCCGGATTCCCATCCTGGCGCCGGAAGAGATCTTCAGGCGGCGGCCGGACTATGTGCTGATCCTGCCGTGGAATCTCCGCGACGAGATCGCCTCGAAGATGGGCTCGATCCGCGACTGGGGTGGCCGGTTCGTGGTGCCCATTCCCCGCGTCGAGATGTTCTGAGATGCCGGCTGACGGCGGCACGCTGCTTACCCTCGTTCGGGACCTGTACCCGCTCAACCGGAGCATTACCGGTGATGGGGTGCGCGCAACCCTGGCACGCCTGGGTGCGGTTGTGCCATTGAAAGTGCATGAGGTCCCCAGCGGAACCTCCGTGCTGGATTGGGAGGTACCGCCGGAATGGAACGTGCGCGCGGCCTGGCTCGAGGGCCTTGATGGCCGCCGGATCCTGGATGTCGCCGAGCACAACCTGCATCTGATGGGCTACAGCATTCCGGTGGATGGCCAGTTCACGCTGGAGGAGTTGCAGCCCCACCTGCACTCCGACCCGACGCGCCCGGACGTCATTCCGTACCGCACCAGCTATTACGCACCGAACTGGGGTTTCTGCCTGGCGCACCGCCAACGCGAGGCATTGCCGCCGGGCCGTTACCGGGTGGTGATCGACTCGACCCTGCAACCGGGCAGCCTGAGCTATGGCGAGGCGATCATCCCGGGAAGTTCCGACCGGCAATTTCTCGTCTATACCCACACCTGCCACCCGTCACTGGCCAATGACAATGCATCGGGCATGGCGGTGTGCGCCTATCTTGCCCAATGGCTGGCGAGCGCTCCCCGGCGCCTGACCTATCGCATCGTCTTCGGACCCGGCACGATCGGCTCGATTACCTGGCTGGCCCGCAACCGCGAAGTCCTGCCGAGGGTCGAGGGGGGCCTCGTGCTGGCCCTGGTCGGGGATGCGGCGCCGCTTGCCTACAAACGCAGCTGGTCCGGCAATGCGGACATCGATCGGGCGGCCACGGCCTGCCTGCGCAATGAACCCGGAGCCACGTTCCATGACTTCTCGCCATGGGGCTATGACGAACGCCAGTTCGGATCGCCAGGCTTCCGCTTGCCGGTCGGTCGGCTGACGCGATCTGCCGAGGAGGGTTACCCCGAATACCATTCCTCGGCGGACAACCTCGACCTGATCCGGCCGGAATCACTGGCGGGTGCACTCGCCGCTGCCGAAAACATCCTGCAACTGGTCGACGACAACTGCCGGTTGAAGAACCTGAGCCCGTTTGCGGAACCACAGCTTGGCCGTCGCGGTCTATATCGTGCGCTCGGCGGCCCGGCCAGCCCCGAACTGCAGCGGGCGTTGTTGTGGGTGTTGTCGCTCGGTGACGGCGAACACGACGCGATCGATGCCTGCACGAGATCCGGCCT
>CAZMVP010000071.1:0-9619 GCA_964569355.1 uncultured Chromatiaceae bacterium
CCTGCATCACGACGGAGCCTTCCAGCACATACACGAACGTGTGCGCGTTGTGCCGGTGGCTGCCCGATGAGGCGCCCGGCGCGTATTCGACCGTGAGCATCCCGACTTCCTTGCATGCCAAGCATGCAGCAGGATACGACGGCCGGCTGGGCGCACGGTTGGGGTGTCAAACCCGGACGCTCGCCGATCAGTCGCCCGGCAAGAGATAGCAGCTGCCCTGTTTCCAGCCAGCCAGGTAGCGCTCCCACTGTGCATCCACCGCGGGAATCGCCGCCGGCGCCAACTTCGTCAACAGGTCGCGGTTCCGTTCCTGGTAGATTTTCGGACCGCCTTCTTCGGGCCACTGCCGCGTGGCATCGATGATGATCTTGCTGGTTCGACCGGATCTGACTGCGCTCGGGTCGAGCGGTATACCCGGCATGTCATCGAGGATCTCGGCAGCGGGGAAGGGCTGCCAGCGCGAGCCGACGGTGTGCATCACCTCGCCGAGATTCGTGCCGTCGACGTCCTCGTCCACGATGACAATGATCTTGGCGGAAATGCTGGTCTGGGCGAGTCGCCTGCCAACCTCCAGCGCCTGGCCGCGCCTCTTCTTGTCGATGGTGACGATGATCCACCCGGTGGCTCCACCCACGGAATCCAGCGCAAGCACGTCGGGAAAGGCCTTTCGTAGCCGGTATAGCGCCAGCGCGTCCATCGGCACCCGGCAGAACCCGGGTGTCACGCCAGTGAACTGGTTGAGGATCCACGGATCCCTGCGATGCGTGACACAGGTGACCCTCATCCAGAAATTCTCTTCCTTCCTGCGGCCGAGGTAGCCGAACATCTCGCCGAAAGGGCCTTCGGGCAGCATCGGCTCCTGCAGCGGCACCTCGCCCTCGATCACCATCTCGGCATGGGCAGGGACCATGTGATCATTGGTTTCGGAACGCACCACCTCGACCGCCCTGCCGCGCAGACCTCCGGTGATGGCCAGCTCATCGTCCCGCATGCCCTTGGTCAGTGCGGACCCGCTCACCACCCACATGATCGGATCCTGCCCCAGCACGATGGAGACCTTCGCCAGCTTTTCCCCGCGTTCGCGCTCGGCCATGAACATCTTCCAGGCCCGCTGGCCGGGCTCCGGATTGACGCCGATCAGCCGTGGTCCGCGCAGCTGGCAACGGTAGGTGCCGAAGTTCATGCCGAGCTCGGGATCCGAGGTGAACACCGAGCCTGTCGTGATGTAACGGCCGCCATCGCCCGGGTTGGACTGGATGAAGGCGAACTGCGTCAGGTCAATCCCGTCACCGCGCAGGATCACCTCCTTGACGGGCGCCCTGCCTGCATCCACCGCCACCGGCGCGATCTGCGGCATCTTGCCACCGTTGCGCTCGAGGATGCCGAGGAAATGTTCTACCGCGGCCCGGTACCCATACCGGTCGGTTGCCTTGCCGGGTTCCACGCCGAGGAGCAGCGACTCCGTCTTCCAGTGCCCCTGGTGGTTGAAGAGCAGCGGGCCCTTGACCCAACGGCCGTCGATCCTGACTTCGTCCGCGAGCACCGCCGGCGCGCCGAACCAGCCGAACCTGTCCACAAGCCGGTAGGCGAGGGCGGTGACCTCATAGGCGTCCTGATCCAGGCGCCCGACGCGCATGAGCAGGCCGTGATCGTCCAATGCGGCGATCCAGTCCCGGAAGCTGTCATACGGGAAGGATGTTCCGGAGCCCGTCCGCATGCCGTCTTTTCGCGTTGCAGTCATGGGGGCGTCCTTCGCGGTCTCCGCAGCCAGCACAGGGAGGCCGGCTGCGGAGGCTGCCAGGCCGGCTGCCGACGACAGGAGCGTGCGTCGGTCGAGCTGGGGCGAAGCGTCATCCGGAACAGTCATTGGCGCCTCCCGGTGTCAGCGCACCGCATTGCCGAAACGCACCCGAGCAGTGAGGCCCCAGGTCCGCAGATTAGGCAGGTTGATCGTCTCGCGCAGTGGCGGGAAGTCGCCGAGCGAGCTGGTCGGCGGGTTGTTGTGCGAATAGATGTCCTGGGTGTTGCTGCGGAAAATGTCACGGTATGCGCCGATCGGCTTGCTGAAGCCGAAGAGGTTGTCGACGAAGGCCTCGACGGTGTACCGGCCGGATTCCAGGCCGAGACGCAGGTTGACGAAGGTGGAGGGCGGTATCCAGTTCTGGTTGTCACTGCCCGTGTACCACCTGTCCCGCCAGCTCACGTCCGTACGGCCATATACGTCCCAGTCATCGACCAGCTGATGGCGGTACTGCAGTGTGGCGTTTGCCGTCCACGGCGAAACCCGCAGCTGATCCTGGCCGGAGATGTCACCGGATGCGGCTGCGCAGGCGTTGACCTTGGGGGCGCGTTCATTGACGGGCGCAATGGGCAGGGCGTAGATCGCTTCCGGCGAACAGCTCGGATCCGTGGTGTAGAAGCTGGGAAAGAACTGGTAGGAGGCCTGTTTCGCGCTGTCCCAGGTGGAGTCGGTATAGGAGACGCCGAGGCTCGCGCTCCACTCCTCGTTGATCAGCAGGTCGGCCTGCAGTTCCCAGCCCCACACGGTGGCATCACCGGTGTTGCGCATCAGCGTGATGGTCTCCGCCGTGCCCTTGAGGACGCCATCCGTCGGGTCCACATATTCCGTCAGCACCTGTGGAAGGACGATGTCCGTCCAGTCGATGCGGTAGACCGAGAGATCGATGCCCAGGCGGCGGTCGGCCGTGCGCCCCTTGATGCCCGCCTCGACTGTCCAGTTCTTTTCCGGATCGTAGGGCTCGACGACGGGTATGGCGGGTCCGCTGACTTGCGTGACGGGATCGATGAACTTCGGCTTCTCGCCAGCGAAGCCTCCGCTCTTGCTGGCATTGGCCAGTGAGGTGTAGACCAGCCAGCCGCTGTCCGTCTTGTAGTCCAGTGTCAGGCGTCCGCTGATCCAATCCCAGTTGTCCTGGGATTTCAGGTGAGCTTCGCTGCGCCGCGGGTATATCCCCTGATGCTGATACTGCAGCTCCGGAACGATCCACTGCCGGTATTCCTTCGACTCCCACGTGTAGCGCAGCTCGCCCCGCAACGTCCAGCGTTCAAGGAAATCCAGTTCCGCAGAGGTGAAGGTGGCCCAGGAGCGTGTCTGCGTGATGGACTCGATCTGGTTGTTGTTGTAGCCCGGATCGGTGATGAACAGGCCGTTGCCAAACGGTGCCAGGTACCGGCCGGGTCCCATTGGCTGGCAGGGACAGAAGGCGCCGGAGCCGATGCCGTAGTTGGGATCCAGCGGATCGGAGATGGTCGGCGGACGGAGGTCGTCCGGAAGGGGACTGGTGAGGAAGGCCTGGAAACCCAGGTCCTCGAAGCGCACGTTGTAGTAGTAAGCGCCAGCGGACCAGCGAAATGACCTGTCGCGTGGGCTGGAAAAGCGCAGCTCCTGGCTGAATTCCCGGTCCTCGGTACCGGGTTCGCGGTTGATGATGCCGCTGTAAAACCGCTTGAGTGGCGTGGGTGTATTGTTGTTGTTGCAGCTGGGCGACTGCCAGACCCCGATGCAGTAGACCAGTGGGGTATTGTTGCCGAGGCGGCCGAAGTCGACGATGGCATCCCATTTGGTGTCGACGTAGCCGGTCAGCGCACTGACCGTGCCCGCGGACACAGTCCAGTCCACATTCAGGCTGCTGCGGAAAACTTCGCGGTTCTCGCCTCCCGAACCCAGGGCCATCGGCAGGTCATTGCCCGACCAGACCATGGGGATCTCCCCGCAATAGTTGCTCATGATCGGGCTGTTGTACGGCACTCCGGCCGCGTTGCGGAGCTTCGGGTTGTGGATGGATGCATCCTCGCAGTTCGACTGTATCGCGGCGGCCGCAACCTGCGAGATGTCGTCGTTGGAGTAATAGACTTTGGCCAGGACGTCGAGCGTGTCGACGGGGGTCCACAGCAGACTGCCCTGCACCGAGCGATAGGTCTGCCCACCGACGTCCTGGTCATACAGCGTATCGTCGTAGGAGCCATCCCAGCCGTCGTAGCTGAGGCCAATGCGGCCCTTGAGCGTGCCGGCGATGATCGGTCCGCTGACCGAGCCGCTTGCCGCGAACTTGCCGCGATTGCCCGCGGTCAGTGCGCTGTTGGCCTCGAAGCTGTCGCTTGGACGCTTGGTGATGAAGTTGATCGCCCCGCTGAAGGAGTTGCGGCCATAGAGCGCGCTCTGCGGACCCTTGACGACCTCGATGCGCTCGATGTCGAGCTGGCTGAAGTTCAGGCCTTCGCGCGCCGAGACGTAGATGCCGTCGACAAAGATGGCGGCATTGGTTTCCCGAGCCTTGATCTCGGTGGGTGCAACACCGCGGATGATCGGGGTAGCCAGGTATCCGGCGGCTGCATAGAACTGCAGGCCGGGTGTCATGTTGGCGATATCGGTGAGGTCGTTGAGGCCGGCCGACTCGATCGATTGCTCGCTGAACGCGGTGATTGCCAGCGGCACATCCGCCAGCCGTTCGTCGATCTTGCGGGCAGTGACGACTATCTCGTCGATTCCAGTGCCCGGGCTCGCGGCGGAAACCTGCAACGGCAGCTGCACAGCGACTATCGTGCAGGCAATGCGCCGGGCGACACCGCGGCAGGCGTGCGGGCGCCGATACCCCTTCGTTCTCCGGACAACCATGATGCGAGTCCCCCCAATGCGTATTGCGGTGAGTCCCCGGCAGGCGGCAATCTGGTGTTCTGGTGCAGAGAAAGGTTTGTTGTAGCAGGACGTCCCGGCAGTTCGACGGCGGGAACAATCTCCCGGCAGCGATCCCGGGAGTCAAGCAAAGCTCCGGGCTGCGGTCGTGGTTGTTCATCTGGTGGTCGCGCACGACAGGCAGGCTGGTCTGGCGGACCGGGGCTGCCCTAATGTCGGCTCGACCCCGGCTGAGGTTGCAGGGCCGGGGCAGATTGCCTGCATGCCGGTGGCGGCCACCAGGAGATGGTCCGTGCCGTACGTCAACATCAAGATCACCGACGAGGGCGCTACAGCCGAACAGAAGGCCCGGCTGATCGCGGGTGTCACCGCCCTGCTGGCCGAGGTGCTCGGGAAGAATCCGGCGACGACCATGGTGGTGATCGACGAAGTGCCCACTGACAACTGGGGACTCGGGGGCGAGCCGGTGACGTCCCGCCGCAGACGCGGCTTGTAATCGGTCCACGAACCCGGACAGCGACATGTCCACCACGGCGCCCACGGACTCCCAAGGCACCTTCAGGCGGTTGTTCTACCGCCCGCCATTCGTCGGCATGCTGGCCTTCTTCGTGGTGTTCATCATGCAGGGCCTCGGCCATACGCAGATGGTCCTGATGGAGAAGGTGTTCCACGCCGGGGTCTACACCTCGGCATTCATCCTCGGCCTCATCGGCGCCGCCTGCCTGTGGATCGCCATGCGCAGCGAGAGTGAAGTGACCGCGACCTGGCTGGGCTTCTTCGCGGGCACCTGCCTGTGGACCGGCTGGGTGGAGTTCACCTACGTCTGGTCCGCAAAGGTGCTGCTGAACGTGCCCGACCTCATGGATAAGTACAGCCCCGGGGAGATCGCCACCAAGGGCGAGTACCTGGTCATGATGTCATCGGCCGGCGTGCTGCTGGCGACGCTGATGCCGCTGCTGATGAACCGCGAGACCAAGTGCAACATGTTCCAGTGGTTCCAGCGCCGCCTCGGCCTGCGTACCGGCAGGCCCAGCCACGGCTACGAGCGCAACTTCGGCTACATCACCGCGCTCGAGACGCTCTACATCCTCTGGTTCCTCTACCTCGTGCTGCTCTTTATCTACGACGACAACATCCTCGGCGATCGTCATCCGGTGACCTACGGCATCTTCTTCGCCGGAGGCGTGTGGTCGCTGTACCTGCTGAACCGCCTGCGTCAGATGTGGAAGGTGACGACCGCCATCCGCTACGCGATCCCGACGGCGCTCATCGCCTACAGCACCTACGAAATCGCCGGCCGCTGGCACCTGTACACGGACATCTGGGTGGAGCCGGGCAGGTACTGGCTGGAGCTGAGCCTGTTCCTCGGTGCCATGGTCGTCGGCGCCGCGGTGGCGGTGCTCACTCCGGCTCATCACAAGGCGGAGCTCGACAGACAGGGCCAGCTGAAGCGGGGGTGAAGGCCAGAGGCGCGGCCCTGTACGGAGGGCCGGTCGGAGGTGGCCGCGATACTTCCGGGAGGGGGGACACATGGGAATGGACTGGAATTGCGCCCGGACAGTCCTGTTGGGGCTGGCAGCAGCAGTCGCCTGCCAGGCTGCGCGCGCACAGGCCATCGAGGAAATCGTCGTCACCGCGCGGCGCCAGGGTGAAGAGAAGCTCATGGAGACGCCGCTGGCGATCACCGCCTTCGACGCCAATGCCATCGAGTCCAGGGGCATCAGCAATCTCCAGGACGTGGCCAATCTGACCCCGGGCCTCTCTTTCTTCAATCCGCTCGGTGAGGTGCTGCCAACCCCGGTGATCCGCGGCGTGGTGCCCCAGGACATCTTCGGGGAGAACGCGGCGGCGGTGTTCATCGACGGCGTCTACGTGTCAGGACGCGAGGGGCTGAATTTCAGCCAGCTTGATATCGAGCGCATCGAGGTCCTGAAGGGCCCGCAGAGTTCCGCCTACGGGCGCAACGCCTTCAGTGGCGCGATCAACTATGTCACCAAGGTACCCAGCGACGTGTTCGAGGCGAAGGTCGAGGGCGAGGTCGGCAACCGGGGCAAGCAGAAGATCATGGGACAGGTCAGTGGCCCGATCTGGGGCGAGACGCTGACCGGTCGGGTATCGCTCCTCTACGACGACTGGGACGGTTCCTACGACAACACCGCCTCGTGGCGCGATATCGGCGGCTACCGCTACCGCAGCTACCAGGGAAAGCTGCGCTGGCGGCCGGCGGACAGCCTCGATGTCAACTGGGCCATCTATCATTCGAATGACGAGATCGATGACTTCGCGGTGGCGAGCCTGCTCGCCAACTGCGAGCCCAAGGTGCTGCAGACCGTCGACAACGTGGCCGCCAGCTCCCAGCCACGACTGCAGAACTGGTGCGGCCGGCTGCCGAAGCTGGAGGAGCTGCCCGATGCCCTGGATCCGGCCACCTTCGACGACACGCGGTATCCCGGCCCGCTGCCGCTGGCCGGGTCGATCCGCCGCGACGCGCTCCCGCACATTGCCGAGACCTTCGGTCAGAAACGCGACGTGACCCGGAGCAACCTCAATATCAGCTGGGAGGCCGGCTACGGCACCCTCAGCTCGCTGACGGGGTATTCCTACCTGAGGGAAATGGAGGATCAGGATTTCAACCACAGCACGGGCTACGGCACGCCGCTGGTGGTTTGCCCGTCCACTTCGAATCTCGACCCGCCGGCCTGCGACGTGACCCAGCCGTGGCGCCGCATTCCGATCGGGGTCGAGGACTACGAGGCGGGGCCCCGGGTGGAGGAGTGGAGCCAGGAGTTGCGCTTCACCAGCCCGCGCGACCAGCGCCTGCGCTGGCAGGCCGGCGGGTACTTCTACCATTCGGTGACCGAGGACCACAAGCAGGGTCTGCTGCAGAATCACACCGCGGATCCGCTGCCCGACTGGTTCGACATCAGCCCCACGGGCGGTACCGCGATCGGCCCTGTGGCGCTGCCAACCAATCTGGCGATCGGCAGCTACATCTTCGGCGGCAGCTTCTATCCGTTTGGCGGCATGGATCCGCTCGAGCGTTTCAACACCAAGGAGCAGCAGAAGTCCTGGTCGCTCTTCGGCAGCCTCGATTACGACATCACCGATCAGCTCAAGGGGCGCATCGAGCTGCGCCACACGGTGGAACACCGCTGGGCCGACGGCTACAACTATACCCCCTGCCTGTCGCCGACCCCGGGCAGCGCCTATCCGGCATCGACCGACCTGCCTGTCGCCGACTGCGGCAATGCCTACTACGACCTGCGCGTCCTCGACCCCGTCGGCTATGACAGCTGGGTCAAGGATGCGGAGTACTGCAGTCCGTCGGGCGCTCCCAGGCCCGCGGACTGCAATGGCGACTACCGGCTCACCCACGTTGCGGGAGTCGAAGGGGGCAGTGCCCGCTTCGACAACACCACCGGGCGTATCGGCCTCGACTACAAGCTCGATAGCGACTGGATGGTCTATGGCTCCATCGCCTACGCCGAGAAGCCGGGCGGCATCCGCATCCTGCCCTCGATGGAGGTGATCGACCCCACGGGTGGCGTCAAGCTGAGCACGGTGGTGAACCGCTTCGATCCCGAGAAGATGACCGCCTACGAGTTCGGCGTGAAGGGCTACACACCCGACCGGCGCATCCGCTTCGACCTGGCGATGTTCTTCAACGACTGGCGGGACGTGGTGCTGCGCCAGCTGACCGAGGTCGATCCGGTCACGGGTCTGCAGTTCCGCCAGCCGCAGGGACTGAACGTCAACTCGGGCGATGCCCACGTATTCGGCTGGGAGCTGACTACCGATGTCGGCCTGACCGAGAACCTGAGCGGGCGGCTGACCGTCGGCTACACCGATTCGAAGATGGTCAGCGGCAAGCTCGACAGTTTTTCGCTGTTCCCCAGCTTCTACACCACCGACCCGAATTGCGCCCCGGCACAGATCCAGACCATTCCCGACCCGACTCCGGGGCCACCGCCGAACACCAACGAGGCCCAGGCGGCGGTGGCCAGCCATTGCCAGTCACTCTCGGGCGACATCTCGGGCAAGACCCAGATGCGCCAGCCCCCATGGACAGCCAGCCTGTCGCTCGACTACAGACGCCAGCTGTTCGGGGATTGGGACCTCGTCTCGAGCCTCTCGGGCAATTTCATCGACAGGATATACCTCGGCAATGACAACCAGGGCTGGGCACCGTCTCGGACCGTGGCCAACTTCAGCATCGGCATGACCTCGCCGCGCTATACGGTGCAGCTGTGGGTGCGCAACCTGTTCGACGACGACAAGCCGCTGTCGGCTTTCCGTGACATCCTCTGGACCAACGATTCGGACATCCATGCGAGCGTGCCGACGGGAACCGGCAGCATCCGCAACATCTCGACCTTCGACGACTTCCCGCCGTTGCGCATGAGCGTCAACTATCCCAGCCTGCGCACCTGGGGATTGACGGCACGCATGCGCTTCGGTGGCAGCCAGAAATAGGCAGTGAATTGCGTTTCCTGGAGGATCTCGCCGGGGGGGGGCACGATCAGCGCGGAGATCCGCATCATGTCCATCACCCCGTCAAGGATGATGACGCAACCACCGGGCCATCGAGCAGGGCGACATCGCCACCGTCCGCGCCATCTATGCGCCGGACGCGGTGATCTGGCACAACACCGACGGGTTCGACAGCACGCCGGTGGAATCTCGACATCCGTCTGCGGCTGACTGCCTGCATCGCCTGTCGGGTGGCAAACGGTCGCATCACTCGTCTGGACGAGCACTTCGACAGCGCTGCGGCGGCGCCCTGGCGCACGTGACCGGACCCGGAGGCTGGCCGCAAGGCAGGTTGCGGGTGTGTTCCCGGTACTTCGGGGTCGCTCTTGTCGGACAACGGACCGGCACGCCGATCGAGTTCCGAAACCGTAACACCGGCACCTGTTCTGGCGGCTAGGCCAGCACGGCCTCGACGACGCTCACCGGCGACGCCGT
>CAZMVP010000072.1:0-9532 GCA_964569355.1 uncultured Chromatiaceae bacterium
ATGGACATGTCGCCCGAGGCGCGATCGAAGCGGGCTCCGTCCGCCGCGATCTCCCTGTCGCCCTGCTGGATGACGAGCGGGTTCTTGAACAGCGCGAGCCCGTTGAGATGGACCTCGACGTTGCCGGTGACGATGTCGATGGCATCGCCGGCAAGTTCCGCGGCATTGTCGGCGGACAGGGACCTGACCTTGTCGGCCAGCGTATCGAGGTCCGGCTTCAGGCCAGCACGGGTCAGCGGCGGCGGCGCCGGGATCGGACAGCCGAACGCAGGGGCCTTCTGGGGTTCCTGCCGAGGTTCCTGCCTGGCGTTTTCATCGGCCGCGACAGCCGCGGCCGCGGTGGCCCACAGCAGGATGATCAACAGGCTGCGGCGCAAGGGTCCCCCGGCATCGGCAATCGTCGTGCAGGCTGGCAGTATAGCGGCCACGGGCCAGTCCCGTTTGGCCGTACCATGCCGCCGATGCATGCACTGATCCTTGCCGCGGGCCGGGGCGAACGCCTGCGGCCGCTCACCGATGACCTGCCCAAGCCGCTCCTGCCGGTCGGCGGCCGGCCCCTGATCGACTACCACATCGACGCGCTCGCGGCCGCCGGCATTCGCCAGCTCGTGGTGAACCTCTCCTGGCACGGCGACAAGCTGCGCCGGTACCTGCAGGGTGCGCGCCGTGATGTGTCCATCGCCTTCAGCGACGAGGGCCCGGTGGCGCTGGAAACCGGCGGCGGCATCTTTCATGCGCTGCCGCTGCTCGGCGACGGCCCCTTCCGGGTGGTCAACGGCGACATCGCCTGCGACTACCGCTACCCCCGGTCAACGCTCCCGCCAGTCGTCCTCGCCCACCTCGTGCTCGTCGCCAATCCCCCGCACAATCCCGCTGGTGATTTCTGCCTCGACGGCGACCGGATCCGCGTGAAGCCCGCCGACGGCGAGCCGTGCCGGGAAACCTTCACCTTTGCCGGCATCTCGCTGCTGTCCCCGGCGCTGTTCAGCGGCTGCCAACCCGGCCGCTTCCCGCTCGCGCCCTTGCTGCGCGAGGCGGCCCAGCGTGGCCAGGTCACCGGCGAGCTGCATACCGGCCGCTGGACCGATGTCGGCACGGTGGAGCGCCTGCGAGCGATCGACGCCGAGCTCAGCGCCACCCGGCCCGGTGCCTGACCGGGCTGCCGGATTCAGTGACGGAGCAGCAGCGGCCGGGGTGGGACCCCCCTTGGCGGCCTGGCGGGCGGACCCGAGGGCTCGCCAAGGGGGGTCCCACCCCGGCCGCTGCGGGCCGGTCAGTGACGAGGCCCGGCCGCCGGACCGGCCGCGAAGAGTCCGAGAACCTCGAGCAGGATTGCCGCCAGTTCATCGCCCGCCGCGGTGAGGTCCGTCGACACGCCCAGTTGCCGAAGCGACGTCGTCTCAAGCCCCGGATAGCCGCACGGATTGATGCCCGAGAACGGCGCAAGGTCGTTCTGCACGTTCAGCGCCAGCCCGTGGTACGTGCAGCCGCGCCGGACCCGCATCCCGATGCTCGCGAGCTTGGCGCCCGCGACGTACACGCCCGGCGCGTCGCATCGGGCGACAGCCTCGATCCCCTGGCGTGCCACGAGGCGGATCACCGAGTTCTCGAAGCCGGACACGACATCGCGGATGCCGAGGCCGGCGCGGGCAAGGTCCACGAGCAGGTAGGCCACGAGCTGGCCGGGACCGTGGTAGGTGATCTGCCCGCCACGGTCGGTCTGCACCACCGGGATGCCGCCGGCAGACAGCAGGTGGATGGCCTTGCCATTCAGGCCCTGGGTATAGACCGGCGGGTGTTCCAGCAGCCAGAGCTCATCGGGTGAGGCCGGGCCACGTTGCGCGGTGAACTCGCGCATCGCCTCCCAGGTCGCAAGGTAGTCGGAGAGCCCGGGCAACCGCCGGACGATGACCGGTGGGGGCGCAACGTGGCTTGTGCCTGCGGTGGCCGCCGGTGGTTGCGTGCTGTCCGTGGGCATGCCCATGGCGGCTACAGCAGGAACAGCACCTGTCCGCTGTCCGTCAGGGCCTGGTAGATGGCATCGACGTGGGTGCGGCTCTCGGCGGTGAAGGTCACGGTCACGGCGAGGTACCGGGCGTTGCGGCTGACGCGGCTGGTGACGTCCTCCAGCGCCGCGGATCCCGCATGCGTGCGCACGATCTCCACCACGAACTGCTCGAAGTGCGGCTCGTTGCGTCCCATGATCTTCAGCGGGAAGCTGCACGGGAACTCGAGCAGCGTCTGGTCGGTCACGCCGGGGCTCCGGCGGTCTTCGCGGTTTCCAGCGCCGCTGCCACCTTCCGCCAGACCGGCCCCGGCGTGCCATCGCCCACCGGCCGGCCATCCAGCATCACGACCGGCACCACGCCGCGCGTGGCGGCTGCCACCCAGATCTCGTCGGCATTCCGCAGCCGGTCCTCGGTGATGGGTTCGTCGCGGCACGCAAGGCCGATGCCGCGGGCAAGCCCGACAATGGAATCGGTGGTCGTGCCGGGCAGCACCTCCGGACCGGCGCGACGGCGGATCACGACTCCGCGTTCGACTATCAGTACCGAACTGGCCGAGCCCTCGGTCAGGTAGCCATCGCGCAGCAGGATGGTTTCGCCGGCCCCGGCCTCCCGGGCCTTCTGTCGCGCGAGCACGTTGGCGAGCAGGGCCGTGGACTTGATGTCGCAGCGGCCCCAGCGCTCATCCGCGCAGGTGATCGCGTGGATGCCGTGGCGGTCCGGGTGGGGCTCCGGGATCGGCGTGGCCATGGCGAACACGGTCGGGGCCACGTGGTCGCCGGGGAAGCCGTGGTCGCGGCCCTCATCGGCACCGCGGCTGACCTGCAGGTAGATGGCCACATGGCCACCGCCATTGCGCAGCACGAGCTCGTTGACGAGCGAGCGCCACTGATCGCGGCTGTAGGGATTGCGGATGCGGATCTCGCGCAGGCTCCGTTCCAGCCGGTCCAGGTGCGGTTCGAGCAGGAAGCAGCGCCCGGCATGCACCGGGATCACTTCGTAAACGGCGTCGCCGTACAGGAAGGCGCGATCCATTGGCGAGATCCGGACCTCCCCCAGCGGCATGAAGGCGCCATTGAACCAGGTCACGGGCAGCGGTTTTGCCATCGTCGGATCCTCACTCGAACCAGAGCAGGACGGAGTCGCGGGCCTGTTGCCAGAGCGAGCCCGTGGGCACCGCCTGCAACGGATAGAGGCCGGTTTCGGCGATGGTCTTGCCATCGAGCTCGATGCGGACCTTGCCCAGTTCCACGGCGGGATCCAGCGGCGCGATCACCTGGGCGGGCAGCGTGTAGGCGGGCTTCAACCGGTCTCCCGTGCCGCGGGCCACGGTTGCGCGGACATCGCGCTTGACGCCGACACCGACGAACTCCTTGTCACCCTTCCAGACCCGGGCCTGCGTCAGTTCCTTGCCGGCGGCGAGCAGCAGCTTCGTCTCGTAGAAACGATAACCGTAGTTGAGCAGTGCCTGGGCGTCCTGTTCCCGGGCCCTCGAGCTGTCGGTGCCGAGCACGACCGCGATCAACCGCATGCCATCGCGCAGCGAGGAGGCCACGAGGCAGTAGCCGGCGGCGTCGGTGTGGCCGGTCTTGATGCCGTCCACGGTGGAATCACGGAACAGCAGGCCGTTGCGGTTGCCCTGGGTGATGCCGTTCCAGGTGAAGTCCTTCTGCGAGTACCACTTGTAGTACTCGGGGAACTCCCCGACGATCGCATTGGCGAGCTTCATGATGTCCGTCGCGGTCGAGTAGTGGTCCGGGTCCGGCAGGCCGGTGGCGTTGCGGAAGTTGGTGTGGGTCATGCCCAGCTTCTTCGCGTAGAGGTTCATCAGGTCCGCGAAGGCCGGCTCGCTGCCGGAGACATGCTCGGCCAGCGCCACGGCGGCGTCATTGCCCGACTGGATGATCGTGCCCTTCAACAAGGTCGACACTGGCACCCGGTCGCCCAGCTTCAGGAAGGACCGGGACCCGCCGGTGCGCCAGGCGGCCTCGCTGATCAACACCGGGTCGTCGAGGCTGATGCGCTTTTCCGCGATGCTGTGGAAGACCACGTAATCCGTCATCAGCTTGGTGATGCTGGCCGGCTCGATGCGCTCATCCGGATTGAGGCTGGCCAGCACGCGACCGCTGTCGTGGTCGGCCAGCAGGTAGGCCTTGGCCGAAATCGCGGGGGGTGGCGGCACGTCCGTGCCCTGGGCGAGCACCGCCGCCGACGTGGCGAGATTGAGCAGGATAAGGCAGGACAGCAGTCTCGAAACCATCGCAATTCACTCCATGAAACAGATTGGCCGGGTGACGTGGCGGCAGGCCGCCGGGTCCGCCGGTTGGCGGCGTGCCGGCACGCGCCGCGACCGCGGATTTGCCGGCTGGTCGTGGCGGGTCACGGAGGCGCCGGGGACTCCGTGACGAGCTGCGGGTTGGCGATGCGCAGCGATTCGACGCGCGATGCCAGCGTGTCGTAGGCGGTGGCATTGGCGATCGGTCCGATGCGGACGCGATACAGCGCGGGATTGCTGGTGTCGTCGTGGCGGATGACCACGTTGTCGACACCCTGCAATTCGAGCCGTTCCTTGAGGCGTCGGGCATTGGCCTGGTCGCCGAAGGCGCCCACCTGCATGAAGAGCTGGTGGGCTGGCGTGCGGGTCGGCAGTGCCGGCGTGGCCGATGCCGTGGCCCTGGCCAATGACGTGGCCAATGGCGTGGCCAATGCCGTGGTCGGCGCCGCGCCCGCCGCCATGTCCGGCGGCACGGGGGACAGGGCCTGCACCTCCACGTTGCAGGTTCCGGACTGGACCATGCCGAGCTCTTTGGCGGCGGCATAGGAGAGGTCGATGATCCGGTCCTTCACGAAGGGCCCGCGGTCGTTTACGGTGACCACCACACTTTGTCCGGAATCCAGGTTGGTCACCCTGACCACCGACGGCAGGGGCAGTGTCTTGTGCGCCGCGGTCAGGCCGTGCATGTCGTAGATCTCGCCGCTCGACGTGCGCCGGCCGTGGAAGGGTTCGCCATACCACGAGGCAACCCCCTTGGCGCGGTAGCCGTCGCTGTCGGGCAGGACGTAATAGCGTTGGCCGAACACCTCGTAGAACGGCGGGTTGCCGGGGCCCGACGGGCCCGGCTGGCCGGCGGTGGCCCCCGGTTTCGTGCGATCGGCGGGCGTGGCCGGCGGTGTTGCGGGCCTCGCCTTCGATGGGGTTGCCGGCCTCGACGCGACCTGGCCGGCGGGGCCCGCGCCATCCTGCCCGCCGATCAGCGAACAGCCGGCGAGGACGCCGCACAATCCCAAAGCCAGGGCTCCCGTGCGCAGCCGATGAAGCAGGTGCCGATTCCTCATGGTGCGTTCGCCACCGGGACATTGTCGCCGCGCAGGCCGGCCGCGCCGGCTATGGCCTCGCTCAACTGATACACCGCCAGCGCATACATCGTGCTGCGATTGTATTTCGTGATCGTGAAATAGTTCTGGAAACCCACCCAGTATTCGGGACCGGCCTCGCCTTCCATCTTCACCAGCATGGCCGGGGCAGTGTCCGGCAGGTCGGTGGTGAACTGCACGCCCTGGCGGGCCAGGGAGGCCACGGTGTCCTTCAGGACGAGCTCGCCGGTATCCGCCGGGGCCTTCGCGCCGCTCGCGAGCTGGGCCTGGGTAGCCACCGGCTGCCCGGCCTGCCAGTTGTGCTCCCTGAAGTAGTTGGCGACGCTGGCCGCGATGTCATCCCAGTTGGTGAGCAGGTCGCGCTTGCCATCGCCATCGCCGTCGACGCCGAAGTTCAGGTAGCTGCTCGGGATGAATTGCGGCGGCCCGAGCGCGCCGGCGTACGAGCCGTTGATCTTGCTGATGTCCAGTTGTTCCTCCCGGGCCAGCAGGAACAGGTTGCGCAGCTCGCGCCGGAAGAAGTCGCCGCGTGGCGGGTAGTCGAAGGCCAGCGTCGAGAGCGCATCGATGGCCGGGAAGCTCCCGGTGCGGGTGCCGTAGAAGGTCTCGACGCCGAGGATCGCGGTGATGATTTCCGCCGGCACGCCCGAGCTCGCGGCGATCTTCCGCAACCGCGCCTCGTGGGCCCGGTAGAAATCCACGCCCGCGCTGATGCGCCGCGGGGTGAGGAAGATCGCGCGGTACTCGAACCACGGCTTGACCTTCTCGGCCGGGCGGCTGATGGCATCGAGGATGCTCTGGCGGGGCTCGACGCCGGAGAGGACCTTCCGGACGTAGGGGGCCTCGAAGGCGTCCTTCTGCACGAGTTCGTTCATGAAGGCCCGGACATCCGCCCGCTCCAGGTCCAGCGCCAATGCCGGGATGGCCGCGAGCAGGGCGGTGGAGCAGATGAGGGTCCGAGCGACAAAGCCTGCCGCTGCTCGCCTCCGGCCGTGCGAGGTCGGGATCATCGAGCAACCAGTTTCCGGTGGGTTTGAATGGACATGAGAATACCGAAACCCGCCATCAGGGTCACCATCGAGGTGCCACCGGCGCTGACCAGCGGCAGCGGCACGCCGACGACGGGAATCATGCCCATGACCATCGCCGTGTTGACGAACACGTAGCAGAAGAAGGTGATGCTGAGGCCGCCAGCCAGGAGGCGCGTGTAGGTATCGGGTGCATTCGCGGCAATGTGCAGCCCGCGACCGACGATCAGCAGGTACACGAGCAGCAGCGCCACCGCGCCCATCAGCCCGAATTCCTCGCCGATCACGGCGAAGATGAAATCCGTGTGCCGTTCCGGCAGGAACTCGAGCTGGCCCTGGGTTCCGTTCAGCCAGCCCTTGCCGAAGATGCCACCCGAGCCGATCGCGATCTTCGACTGGATGATGTGGTAGCCGGCGCCCAGCGGATCGCTCTCGGGGTCGAGCAGGGTGAGGATGCGCTTGCGCTGGTAGTCATGCATCACGAGCCATAGCGCCGGCATGGCGGCACCTGCGAGCGCCGCCAGGCCGAGGATGTAGCGCCAGCCAAGGCCGGCCAGGAAAATCACGACCGCGGCCGACATCAGGATCAGGATCGCCGTGCCGAGGTCCGGCTGGATCGCGATGAGCCCGATCGGCAGCGCCAGGATCAGGACGGCGAGCAGAAGCACGCCGAAGGACGGTGGCAGGGGCCGGTCGTGCAGCAGCCAGCACAGCGTCATCGGCACGGCCACCTTCATGATCTCCGAGGGCTGGAAGCGCACGCCAAGGTCCAGCCAGCGCTGGGCGCCCTTGCCGATGTCGCCGATGACGAACACGAGGATCAGCAGCACGAGGCCCACCGCATAGAGCATCGGTGAACCGCGGAGCAGCCAGGCGGGGCTTATCTGCGCGCTGACGAGCAGCGCCAGGAAGGCCACCACCATCCGCGCGAGCTGGTCGAGGAGTTCGCCGACCTGCTGGCCTTCTGCGCTGTAGAGGGCGAGCAGGCTCATCAGCAGCACGCCGCCGATCCCGACCAAAAGCCAGCCGTCGAGGTGCAGGAAGCGCAGCAGGCGGGCCGGCAGGCTCTGCTCGACCCGGCGGCGCGGTTCCAGGCTGATGCCCATGTGCGGGGTGTTCATTGCGCTTCCTCTTCCTTCGTCTCGGCCGCGCCGCCGGCGACAGCCTCGGTGCCGGCCTTCGTGCCACCCAGATAGGCTTCCATCACGCTGAGTGCGATCGGTGCGGCCACCTTGCTGCCACCCTCGCCATTCTCCACCACCACGGCGACGGCAATGCGCGGGTCGTCGAGCGGCGCGAACGCAATGAACAGCGCGTGGTCGCGGCGCCGTTCGCTGATCTCCGCGGCGTTGTACTTCGCGTTCTGGGCAACCGTGAACACCTGTGCGGTGCCGCTCTTGCCGGCCACCGGCCAGGGTGCCCGCTGGCCGACCGCGCGCGCCGTGCCGCGCGGCCCCTGCATCACGCCGTGCATGCCCTCGATGATCGCGTCCCAGAACGCCGGATTGGTGTCCGGCACGCGCGGCAGGGGTTTCGGTGCCTCGTACTCGACGTGGCCGGTGGCAGGATCGCGCAGGCCCTTCAGCAGCGTCGGCCGGAACCGTTCGCCGCGCGAGGCGATGGTCGCTGCGGCGTCGGCCAGTTGCACGGGCGTCACCAGCACGTAGCCCTGGCCGATGCCGGCGATCACCGTTTCGCCCGGGAACCAGACCTGCTCGGCCGGCCGCTTGAAGGCCTTGCGCTTCCATTCCGGCGTGGGCACGAGCCCTTGTTGCTCGCCACCGATGTCCAGTCCGCTGACCGAACCCAGCCCGAAGGCCTTCATGAAGCCCGCCATGCGATCGATGCCAAGGCCCCGCGCGGCCGAATAGAAGTAGACGTCGCAGGACTGCTCGATGGCGTTGTACAGGTCCACGTTGCCGTGGCCGCCCGGCTTCCAGTCGCGGTAGCGATGGCTGCTGCCGGGCAGGCTGAAGTAACCGTGGCAGCCGACCCGCTCATCGGGCCTGACCACGCCGTAATGCAATGCCGCGAGGCCGACGATCGGCTTGATCGTGGAACCCGGCGGATACTGGCCGCGCAGGGCGCGGTTGAACAGCGGCAGGTCGATGTCCTGCTGCAGGGCCAGGTAGGCGCGACGGCTCAGGCCCGAGCTGAGCGCATTCGGATCGAAGGCCGGCGTGCTCGCGAGTGCCAATACCTCGCCATTGCGCGGATCGATGGCGACCGCCGCGCCGCGCCAGCCCTCGAGCGCCTCGTGGGCGGCCAGCTGGGTTTTCAGGTCGATCGTCAGGATCACGTCGTCGCCCGGCTGCGAGGCCACGCGATCGAGCTCCTGCATCTTCCGGCCATGGGCATTGACGACCACGTCCTCGTGGCCGGGCGTGCCGTGCAGCATGGTCTCGAAGCTGCGTTCGGCGGCGATCTTGCCGACATGCGTGGTGCCGGCATAGGCCACGGGGTCGAGCTCCTTCTTGTCGTCGACGCTGATGCCGCCGACGTAGCCCAGCACGTGGGCGGCGGCCCGGCCGTAGGGATAGCTGCGGGCGAGCCGCGCGCGGATGTCGACGCCCGGGAACTGCGGCCGGCGCACCGCGAATACCGCCAGCTCCTCGTCCGTCAGGCGCTCGGCGATGACCACCGTGTCGAAGCTGCGGCGGCTGGCGACCTGTTCCTCGAGGTCCGGGACGTCCTCGGCATCGATGATGCCGCTTGCCACCAGCCGCTTCAGGGTGTCCGCCATGTCGGGCACCTGTTCCGGCGTCATCTCGAGCTGGTAGCTCGGCGTGTTCTCCGCGAGCACGGCCCCGTTGCGGTCGAGGATCAGGCCGCGGATCGGCGCGACCGGCTGCACGCGGATCCGGTTGCCGCTGGACTGGGCGGAGTAGTAGTCGAACTGCACGATCTGCAGTTGCACGAGGCGGGTGATGACCAGTCCCGTGAGGCCGAGCACCACGACCACCGCGACGAGCAGCCGGCCCGTGAAGAGCTGTTGCTCACGCCAGTGGTCCTTGATGCGCAGCGTCCGTGCCATGCCTCGAATGCGTCAGTTGAAACTTGATTGGCGTCGTTCGAGCCGCTCTCTGAAGCGATCCAGGGCCGCCATCGCGACGGGCCAGAACA
>CAZMVP010000073.1:0-7122 GCA_964569355.1 uncultured Chromatiaceae bacterium
CCGGCGCGCTGATCGTCTACCGGGTGGGCACGTTCATCCCGGTTCCCGGCATCGATCCGCAGAAGCTCGCGCAGTTCTTCCAGGAGCAATCCGGGACGATACTCGCGATGTTCAACATGTTCTCCGGCGGTGCGCTGGAGCGCCTGAGCATCTTCGCGCTGGGCGTCATGCCGTACATTTCCGCGTCGATCATCGTGCAGATGGCCGGCGTCGTGATCCCGCAGCTCTCCCAGCTGCGCAAGGAGGGCGAGTCCGGCCGGCGCAAGATGACTGAATACACGCGCTACGGCACGGTCGGGCTTGCCTTCGTGCAGTCAACCGGCGCCGCCGTGGCCCTGCAGAACCAGGGTCTCGTCATCGCCCCGGGCTTCAGCTTCCTGTTCACCGCGGTCGTCACGCTGGTCACCGGCACGATATTCCTGATGTGGCTCGGCGAGCAGATGACCGAGCGCGGCATCGGCAACGGTATCTCGATGATCATCATGGCCAGCATCATCGCGGGCCTGCCATCGGCGATCGGCGGCACCCTGGAGCTGGTCAATACCGGCGAGATGAACCCTGCCATCGCCCTGATCCTGCTGCTGCTGGTCATCGCCGTGACTGCGTTCGTGGTCTTCATGGAGCGCGGGCAGCGCCGCATCCCGGTCAATTACGCCAGGCGCCAGCAGGGTCGGCGGATCTATGCCGGCCAGTCCAGCCACCTGCCGTTCAAGATCAACATGTCGGGCGTGATCCCGCCGATCTTTGCCTCCAGCATCATCCTGTTCCCCGCCACGATCGCGAGCTGGTTCGGCACCAACGAGGGGTTCGGCTGGCTGCAGGACCTCTCCGCCCAGCTGTCGCCGGGCCAGCCGGTCTACATCATGATCTACGCCAGCATGATCATGTTCTTCTGCTTCTTCTACACGGCCCTGGTGTTCAATTCGCGGGAAACATCGGATAATCTGAAGAAGAGCAACGCCTTCATCCCGGGCATCCGCCCGGGCCAGCACACGGCGGACTACATCGACAAGGTGCTTACGCGCCTCACGCTGTGGGGTGGCATCTATGTCACGGCGGTGTGCCTGCTCCCGGAATTCATGATCCTCTATTGGCGTGTGCCGTTCTATTTCGGCGGCACCTCGTTGTTGATCATCGTGGTGGTGACCATGGATTTCATGGCCCAGCTGCAGGCGCACATGATGTCGCATCAATATGACAGCCTCCTGAAAAAGGCCAATTTCGGGGGCTACGGACGGGCAGGTCAGCTCCGCTAGGCGCTGGCGACGGGAGTCGGTTATGAAAGTCAGGGCATCGGTAAAGAAGATCTGCAGGAACTGCAAGATCGTTCGTCGCAAGCGCGTGGTTCGGGTGATCTGCACGGATCCCCGGCACAAGCAGAGGCAGGGTTGAGAATGGCACGTATAGCGGGCATCAATATTCCGACGAACAAGCACGTCGGCATCGCACTGACCCATATCTACGGCATCGGACGCAGCCGCGCGCTGTCTGTCTGTGCCGCGGCCGGCATCGAGCCGAACGTCAAGGTCAAGGACCTGAGCGAGGCCGAGGTGGAGCAGATCCGCACCGTGATCGGGCACTTTCATGTCGAGGGTGACCTGCGGCGCGAGGTCTCGATGAGCATCAAGCGGTTGATGGACCTCGGTTGCTACCGCGGCATCCGCCACCGCAAGGGCCTGCCCATGCGCGGCCAGCGGACGCGGACCAATGCGCGCACCCGCAAGGGCCCCCGCCGGGCCATCCGAAAGTAACAGAGAAAACACATGGCACAAGATCCAGCAGCACCCGACACCACGGCCCCGGCCGCCGCTCCCGCGGCAGGCGATGCCGCAGCGACCAAGGCGCGCAAGAAATCCAAGCGCCTCGTGATCGACGGGATCGCCCACATCCACTCGACGTTCAACAACACGATCGTCACGATCACCGATCGCCAGGGCAACACGCTGAGCTGGGCCACCGCCGGCAGCAGCGGGTTCAAGGGCTCCCGGAAGAGCACGCCGTTCGCGGCCCAGGTCGCCGCCGAGAAGGCCGGCCAGGCTGCGCTGGAATACGGCCTGAAATCGCTGGAAGTCTTTGTCAGCGGCCCGGGTCCGGGTCGGGAATCGGCGGTCCGCTCGCTGAACTCCGTCGGCTTCCGGATCAGCAACATCGAAGACATCACCCCCATCCCGCACAACGGGTGCCGCCCGCCGAAGAAGCGGCGCGTCTGAGGACTATTCAGCATGGCCAGATATCGTGGACCGACCTGCAAGCTTGCCCGACGGGAGGGGACCGACCTCTTCCTGAAGAGCAACGTCAAACCCCTGGAATCCAAGTGCAAGCTGGAGACTCCGCCGGGGTCTCAGCAGGCTGCCAGGAAGGGACGCCTCTCCAACTACGGCCTGCAGCTGCGCGAGAAGCAGAAGCTGCGCCGCATGTATGGCGTGCTCGAGCGCCAGTTCCGCAACGCCTACCACAAGGCCACGCGGATGAAGGGCTCCACGGGCGAGAACCTGCTGAAGCTGCTGGAAGGCCGGCTGGACAACGTGGTCTACCGGATGGGCTTCGCGGCAACGCGCGCCGAGGCGCGCCAGCTGGTCAGCCACTGCGCGATCAAGGTCAACGACAAGGTCGTCAACATCCCGTCGGCCCAGGTCGGCGCCGGCGACAAGATCGAAGTGAGCGAGAAGGCCAAGGCGCAGACCCGCATCAGGAACTCCGTTTCCCTGGCAAGCCAGGTGGGGTTCCCCGAGTGGGTCGAGGTCGACGAGCAGGCCTTGACGGGCCGGTTGAAGAACCTGCCGGCCCGCGACGACATCCTGCCCGACGTGAACGAAAACCTCGTTGTCGAGCTCTATTCGAAGTAAGCCCGCGACCAAAACTTCTTCCGACTCAATCCAGGTCCAGTCAATCCAGGAGGCCTGTCCAATGCAGCCATCCGTCAACGAATTCCTGAAGCCACGCAGCGTCACCAAGGTGCCGGCGGAATCCGGCAACCGTGCCCGCATCATCATCGAGCCGCTCGAACGCGGTTTCGGTCATACCCTGGGCAACGCCCTGCGACGCGTCCTGCTGTCCAGCATGCCGGGAGCCGCGCTGGTGGAAGCGGAAATCGAAGGCGTGCTGCACGAGTACACCAGCATCGAGGGCGTCCAGGAAGACGTGGTCGAGATCCTGCTGAACCTGAAGGGTGTCGCGGTGCGCATGCACTCGCGCGACCGGATCGAGCTCAACCTGCACCGCAAGGGGCCCGGCCCGGTCACGGCCGGCGACATCGCGACCGACCACGACGTCGAGATCGTCAACCCGCAGCACGTGATCGCCAATCTCACCAGCAATGGCGAGCTGAAGATGGTGCTGATCGCCGAGCGCGGCCGCGGTTATCGCGCGGCTGTCGCGCAGCAGGATCCGGAGGAGCAGTCCACCGGGATCGGACGCCTGCGCCTGGATGCATCCTTCAGCCCGGTGCGCAAGGTCACCTACACCGTCGAGGCCGCCCGCGTCGAGCAGCGCACCGACCTCGACAAGCTCGTGCTGGACATCGAGACCAACGGGACCATCGACCCGGAGGATGCAATCCGTCGCGCGGGCACGATCCTGAAGGACCAGCTCGACGTGTTCCTCGACCTGCGCGGGCAGGATGAAGCCAAGGCCACCACGGCCGAATCGCAGATCGAGCCGATCCTGCTGCGTCCGGTCGACGAACTGGAGCTGACCGTCCGGTCGGCTAACTGCCTCAAGGCCGAGAACATCAACTACATCGGCGATCTCGTGCAACGCACCGAGGTGGAGTTGCTGCGCACGCCGAACCTCGGCAAGAAGTCCCTGACCGAGATCAAGGAAGTCCTGGAAAGCCATGGTCTTTCACTGGGCATGCGCATCGAGAACTGGCCGCCAGCCGAGCTCGTCAAGCACGACGACAAGGTTGCCTGAAGCTCGGCCAGGCCCACGATAGTTCCAGGATAGATCCAGCGAGACCAAACGGAAGCAATTGCGATGATGCATCGAAAGGCCGGCCGGGCACTCGGCAGGAAGAGCAGCCACAGGACTGCCATGTACCGGAACATGGCCGCTTCGCTGATTCGCGAAGAAACCATCCGCACGACCGTGCCGAAGGCCAAGGAACTGCGGCGTGTGATCGAACCCTTGATCACGCTGGCCAAGGTGGATGGGCTGGCGAACCGCCGGCTGGCATTCTCGCGGCTGCGTGACCGACCGGCCGTCGGCAAGCTGTTCAATGACCTTGGGCCCCGCTTCAAGGCCCGGCCGGGCGGTTACCTGCGGATCCTGAAGATGGGCTTCCGTGCCGGTGACGCGGCGCCGATGGCGCTCGTCATGTTGACCGACAAGGCGGCCACGGCTGCTGAAGCCGCTGCGCCCGAGACCGGGAAGGCGAAGAAGAAAGCTGCGACGAAGAAGGTGGCGGCAAAGAAGGCCGCTGCCGGCTAAGGATCGGGCCGGTCGGCGACAGCCGGCCACCGGACATGAAGGGGCTGCGTGGCCCGGTCATCATCGACCGGACGACGCAGCCCCTTTGTCGTGGGCGGTGATGGCGGGGCTCAGCCCGGGGCGGTCGCGCCCGGGCTGCCGGCACTGCAGGCCGCCGGGCGTACCCGGCGTACCGGAATGGTCAGCTTCAAGGGCTTGTCCTTGCGTTGCAGGGTCAGGTCGATCGTGTCACCCCACCGCAGGTTCCCCTCGATCCGCTTGAACGTGGTGCTGTCCGTGAGCGCGGTGTTGCCGATGCTCTCCAGCACGTCGCCTACCTGGATCCCCGCCCGCTCGGCCACGGAATCCTTGCTCACGTTGATGACCTGCATCGGCTGCTTGCCGAAGCTACCCATCAGTGAAACGCCGAGCACCGGGTAGTCCGGCTCGCGCTGCTGCGGCAGGCCCCAGATGAACGACGCGTAGGAGGCACGCACCGTGGAAACGGTGCTGCCCGTGTCATTGATGACGGGGACCGGCACGAGGGACGCGATCTTGCCGTCATACTGCGGGTCGATCTGGCGCTCCGCCCCCATGCCATAGATGACATGGCCCGAGCCGATCAGCACCACCATGATCGGCTTGCTGCCCTTGTGCTTGCCTTGGTAGGCCTTGAGGGCCTGCAGGGCATTCCAGCCCATGGTGGAGTCCCAGGTGATCTGGGCCCGGTACAGGCCGTCCAGCATCGCCGCGTTCATGTGCAGGGCGTCGTCCGGCGAGAAGCTGGCACGGAACATCCGCTTGTAGTCTTCGGTCTCCGGTGCCAGCACCGGGGGGAAGTGGGCGCGCTCTTCCGCGTTCAGTGCGTCGAAGCCCTCGGCACGCACCTTCTTCACTACTGCCTGCGGGGTGTTGACGCCATACATCGGCAGCTTGTTGTCACGCGCATAGCGGAAGATCTTGCTGTAGTAATTCCAGTTGTGTCCCCAGTACCTGTACCACTCGGCGGCCTTCGGGAATTCCTGCTCGGAGTACTTTCCCCCGATCCACGCATCGAGGACCTTCTGCTGGGTGTAGGGGAACATCTCGAGCCCAATCAGCACGTCCCGGCCGGCTTCGTGCAGGGCCTGGATGGTGGTCAGCTGGGCATCATGGAAGTCCTGGTTCGTGTGGGTCTCGCCGATGAACAGGATGCCGACATCGTCGAGCCGCCTGGCCATTTGAGCCGGGCCGATTACTTCCCGGCTGGAGGTGTCCGTGATGCCGTCGAGCACCAGCGGGGCCTGGAAATCCCGTCGCGCAGGGTCGCCGATGGCCATGTTCTCCAGGTTGTCGATCGCTGCGGAAGTTTCTGGCGCCGCGTGCGCCGGGAGCAGCCCGACGCCGGAAATCGCCAGGCCGAGGCAGATCACCTTGATGGTGTTTTCACCCAACATTTGCTGTTCCTTGATGGCCGGTTGGCTCTTGGTTTGAGACTGCGATATTGTCCCGCAACAGTCGCCGCGGTCCAAGCAGTGATTGAGGGGTAGCGGCTGCGCGAGCGCAGCAATGCAGGGTCAATGGCGTCCGGGGGAGCTTCACCATGATGAGCAGATCGGGTCGGATACTGGCAATCATCCTTGGGGCGGTCGTTGCCCTGCCGGCGCTGGCCGCCGGGCCGGCCAAGGCAGAGCACTACGTGCTGGTACATGCGGGCACGTTGCTGGCGGTGCCGGGCCAGCCACCACAGAAGAACATGACGGTCGTGATCCACGATGACCGCATCGAACGGATCGTGCCCGGGTTCCTGCCGGCCGCCGGGTTCACCGGCGCCCCGGGAAGCACGGTCGATGTCGTCGATCTCTCCGATCGCTTCGTCCTGCCCGGCCTGATCGACGCGCATGTGCACCTGCGGGATCAAGTGGCATTCGGCCGTCACCGGGTCGAACGGGGCGACCGCAACCCGCACACCGGGGCCGAGTTCGCCGTGAACGCGATGATCTACGCCCGGCGGACGCTGGGGGCCGGGTTCACGACCGTGCGCGACGTCGGCTCGGATGACCAGTCGGTGTTCGCGGTCCGCAACGCGATCAACCGGGGGCGGGTCATCGGCCCGCACATCCTGGTGTCGGGCTCCATCCTGTCGGTCACCGGCGGCCATGGCGACAGCCAGCCGATCGACGAGACCGGGAATCCCCAGGCCCGGCTGCGCGACGGCACCTGCGACGGACCCATCGAGTGCCGCGAAGCGGTCCGGTTCAACTACAAGCTGGGCGCCGATGTCATCAAGTTCACGGCAACGGGCGGCTTCAGCACCAACGAAGGACTGGGGACGCAACTCTTCCCGGACGAAGTGCAGGCCATCATCGACACGGCCCACATGCTGGGGCTCAAGGTGGCCGTGCATGCCTACGCACCGACCTCCATCAAGGATGCGATCCGTGCCGGCGTCGACTCCGTCGAACATGGGTTCCTGGTCGATGATGAAGGCATCGCCATGATGAAGAAGGCCGGCACCTACCTCGTGCCGACCTTGTCGGCAAGCTACCCGCCGCCGATCTTCAGGATCCCGGATCCGGAGTCGGTCAAGATCCGGAACCAGTACAAGGCCTTCGAGCGGGCCTACAAGGCCGGCGTGAAGATCGCCTTCGGGACGGATGCCGGGACTTTCGACCACGGCACCAACGCCAAGGAATTCGGCTACATGGTGCAGTTCGGGATGAGCCCGGCCGACGC
>CAZMVP010000073.1:7222-9425 GCA_964569355.1 uncultured Chromatiaceae bacterium
CCAACGCCAAGGAATTCGGCTACATGGTGCAGTTCGGGATGAGCCCGGCCGACGCCATCAAGGCGGCGACTGTCGGCGGCGCGGACCTGCTGGGTGTGAGCGCCGATGCCGGCACGCTGGCGCCGGGCAAGGTCGCGGACCTGATTGCCGTCAAGGGCGATCCGCTCGGCGATGTCTCCACGCTCATGCACGTGGATTTCGTGATGAAGAGCGGCGTGGTCGCCAAGCGCGATGGTACGATGACGGTACCCTTTACCCAGTCGCAATGAACGCCGCCACCGTCCTGGTCGCCGTCGCGATCAGGACGGCGATTGGGCTTCACGCGTCAGGTTCCGGTGACCCTTCGGGGTGACGAGCACGTTGTCCTCGATGCGGATGCCACCGAACTGCCGCAGCCTCGCGAGATCACGCCAGCGAACCTGGCGTGCCACGCGCCGCCTCTTCTTCAGGCCGGCCAGCAACGAATCGATGAAGTAGATCCCGGGCTCGATGGTCACCACCATCCCAGGTGCCAGCGGGCGCGTGAGGCGCAGGCGCGGGAAGCGCGCCGGTCGCGCCAGCTCGCCGCCACGCGGGCTCGCCAGCCCGCCGCCGACGTCGTGCACCTGCAGGCCCAGCAGGTGGCCGAGCCCGTGGGGCAGGAACGCATCGGTCACGCGCTCGTCCACCATCTCCTCTGGTGGCATCTGCACCAGGTCCCAATCAGACAGCAACTGCGCCACTTCGTGGTGGGCCGCGAGCTGCAAGTCCGGGAACGCCACGCCCGGCACGACGCGGGCGCAGAGCCGCTGCTGGGCCTGGTCCAGGCCGCGGATCATGCTGGCGAACTCGCCACGACGCGCGGCATGCGTGCGCGTGATGTCGGAGGCGTAGCCGGCATGGCTGCAGCCGGCATCGAGCAGCAGGCTGTGTCGTGTCTTGCCGGGCAGCTGCTGGCGTGACCGGTGCTGGTAGTGCAGGGTGGCACCGTTGCGGTTTGCCGCGACGATCGCCGGGTAGGGCAGCTCGTGGTCTGCCTGCCCGCAGGCCGCGAGGAACACGAGCCCCATCTCGAACTCGCTGCAGCCCGCGTTGAAGGCCTGGACCACGGCCCGGTGGCCGGCCAGCGCCAGCTTCGTGGCTTCCCCGATGCAGGCAACTTCCCAGGGTGTCTTGTGGGCACGCTCGTAATCGAGGTGGGTCAGCAGGGCTTTCGGATTCACTGCGCCGGGCAGGTCCAGCCCGCGCCACTGTTGCGGGTCGCCGAGCACGGCCAGCCGCTGCTTGCCCCTTTGCCGGTGTCCCTTCTTCAGGTGGCCAGATATCTGGTCCCTGCGAGTCACGATCCGGACGTCGAACTGCTTGCGCCACGCCCCGGTGGGCAGCGGTGCGGCCTGGTACCAGTAGTCCTCGGCTTCGAGCACCAAGAGCACCGGGCGACGTCCCGGACGATACAGGAGTGCCGAGCCCGGATGCGCCGTCAACGGCGCCCATTGCAGGAACAGCGGCTCGGCCCGATAGGGCAGCTCCTGGTCATCGCGAAAGACTGGTACCGGCACCCCGGCACCGATCAGCACGCCGTCAAACCCGTGGGCCGCCAGGGCCTCATCGTAGCGGGACGACAAGGCGGCAATATGCGAGCGAAAGAGGGTGGGAGAGGGATACACGGGTGCTTTTCCGCAGCTTGGCAGGCGCTCAATATAAACTACGGTCCCTATGGAAACGCACCTCACCGGCATCACGACCACCGGCACGCCGCATCTCGGCAACTATGTCGGGGCCATCCGCCCCGCGATTGCCGCCAGCCAGCGGGCCGACGTCCGATCGTTCTACTTCCTGGCCGATTACCACGCCCTCGTGAAGAACCAGGATCCGGCCCGGCTGCGCCAGTCGAGCCTGGAAATTGCGGCCGCCTGGCTCGCGCTGGGACTGGATACCACGCGCTCGGTTTTCTACCGGCAGTCCGACATCCCGGAAATTCCCGAACTGGCATGGATCCTGGCGACCGTGACCGCGAAGGGATTGATGAACCGCTCGCATGCCTACAAGGCCGCAGTACAGGCCAATGTGGACGCCGCCAATGCCGACCCCGACAAGGGCGTCACGATGGGGCTGTATTCCTATCCGGTGCTGATGGCCGCGGACATCCTGATGTTCAATGCCCACAAAGTGCCGGTCGGCCGCGACCAGAAGCAGCACGTGGAAATGGCCCGGGACATCGGCC
>CAZMVP010000074.1:0-1451 GCA_964569355.1 uncultured Chromatiaceae bacterium
GTGCTGCAGGAGCGCGAGTTCGAACGCGTCGGTGACGATGCCACGCGCGCTGTCGATGTCCGGGTCATTGCCGCGACCAACAAGGACCTGGAAAAAGCCGTGGAAGACGGCTCATTCCGCGAAGACCTCTACTACCGCCTGAGCGTGTTTCCGGTGCACGTGCCGCCGCTCAGGCGCCGGGCAGGAGATGTCGTGCAGCTCGCCGTGCACTTCCTCGCCCAGGTCTGCCGCGACTTCGGCCGGCCCTGCCCGTCGATCACCCAGGCCCAGGTCGAGGCCCTGCAACGCTACGCCTGGCCGGGCAACATCCGGGAACTGAAGAACGTGATCGAGCGGGCCGTGATCCTCTCGACGGGCGACACGCTGCAACTGGACCTGCCGCAGGCGACCGGGGAGCCGACGGGCAGTCCTGCCACGGACACCGGGCCAACACCGGCCGTGCCGGCCGCAATCCCGGCGACCTCGACCGTGCCGGCTCCAGCGGTCCTGACCGAGGCCCAGATGCGCGACCGGCAGCGCGACAACCTGGTTGCCGCGCTCGAGGCCGCGTCGTGGCGGATCGCCGGCAAGGGTGGCGCCGCGGAGCTGCTCGGCATCCGGCCCTCGACGCTCGCGGACCGGATGAAGAGCCTGAAGATCAGGCGACCGGCCAGGTCCGTATAATCCCGCCATGGCCAACCTGATTACGCTGAGTCGCCTGCTGCTGCTCATCGTGGTCATCGTCATCGTCTACCGGCCGATCGGCCTGTTGCACCTCCTGAATGTGCCGTTGCTGATCCTCGTCTTCGTGACTGACGGGCTCGACGGCTACATCGCGCGCCGCAGGAACGAGACGAGCCAGTTCGGTGCGATGTTCGACATCGCGGGTGACCGCATCGTCGAGCTCAGCATGTGGGTCGTGCTGGCCCATGTGCATCTGGTGCCGGTCTGGGTGCCGCTCGTCTTCGTGGTCCGCGGCACCATCGTCGATGCCATCCGGGCCAGCCAGGCGACCGGCCGGCGCGAGAGCCCGTTCGAGTTCATGCAAACCCCCTGGGGCCAGTGGCTGGTCGCCGGCCGGTTCATGCGCGCACTGTATGCCGTCGTCAAGGCAACGGCCTTCTGCTGGTTGCTGCTGATGCAGCCGCTGCCGGCGCTGGTTCCGGATCTCTGGCAGCAATACGGCGGTGCCGGAACACTGGTTGGCAGGGTCCTCGTGCTCGCGGCCGTCCTCCTGTGCGTCGTGCGCGGCTTGCCGGTCGTCGTGGAGTTCGTCTACCAGGAGCGGCGATCCATACTCGGCAGCCTCATCCGTACCGATGTGGCCGGGCGCTGAGGCCCGCCTTGGCCCTGGCGGTTTTCGACATCGACGGCACGCTGGTCCAGGGCGCGAGTACTGAGAAGCGGTTGTTTGCCGGCCTGTGCCGGGGCGGCTGGATCAAGGCGCCGCAACTGCTGGCCTTCCTCGGCTT
>CAZMVP010000074.1:1551-5107 GCA_964569355.1 uncultured Chromatiaceae bacterium
GATCATGGTGGTTCGAGCCGGCAGTGCAGCGATTGCAGCAGCACCAGCTGGCCGGTGACGGTATCGTGCTGCTCTCCGGCACGCCGCAGTTCCTGGCGGAAGCCATTGCCGTCGCACTGGCCGGCGCTGCGATGCCGGCCCTCGTGATCGGCACGCAGCTCGCGGCAGCCGATGGCAGGTTCCTGCCTTTGCCACCGCGTGTGCATCCGTTTGGCGAAACGAAGCGCCGGCTGGTCGAAGAGCTGTGCGCAAAGCGCGGGGTTGCGCCTGCGGATGTCCATGCCTATGCCGATACGGTGCATGACCTGCCGCTGCTGCAGCTTGTCGGTCATCCGGTTGCCGTGCGTCCCGACCGCGGTCTACGGCAGGCCGCACGCAGGGCTGGCTGGGAAATCCTCGGGGAACGCTGACGCGCGACTTCCGTTCCGGCACAATCACGGCAGCCCCGGCATCGGTCCGCGTGGCGCCAACCGCAATCGGGAGAATCGTGCTGCACCTTGCCAGGCAAACATCCGCGATCGTCGCCGTGCTGGTTGCCTGCACGTTGATTGCGGTGGCCCCGGCCCACGCAGCCGCCGCGACGGCGTCGATGCTGCCGGATGTGGTCAGCAAGGTCCTGGCGCGGCACAAGATCCCCGAGACCGCCGTGAGCGCCTATGTGGCGCAGGTGGGTTCCGCCACCCCGCTGCTCGCGGTCAACGCGGACATCCCGCGCAATCCGGCCTCGGTGATCAAGCTCGTGACTACCTTCGTCGCGCTGGAAGCGCTCGGTCCGGCCTACCAGTGGCGCACCGAGGCCTACCTGGATGGCCGGCTGGACGGCGGCGAGCTCAAGGGCGACCTGCTGCTGAAGGGTTACGGCGACCCCTACCTCGTGACCGAGCGCCTGTGGCTGCTCGAACGCGAGCTGCGCAACCACGGCGTGCGCAACATCAATGGCGATCTCGTGATCGATGATTCCTGGTTCGCCCGGGAGGAACTGGATCCCGGCGCCTTCGACGGACAGGCCTACCGGGCCTACAACGCACTGCCCGATGCCTTGCTCGTGAATTTCCAGGCCATGAACTTCATGTTCCGGCCGGACGCCGCGCGCGGGCGCGTGCAGATCGTGACCGAGCCCGCGCTGGCCAACCTGGAGATCCGCAACCAGATGCGCCTGATCCGTGGCGGCTGTGGTTCGGGCAAGAGCAGCATCAGCATGGTGGTCGGCAACGACCTCGCCCGTCCGCGAGTGACCTTTTCCGGCGCACTTGCCAGCCAGTGCCCGGAGTACGAACTGCCACGATCGATCCTCGACGGACCCACCTTCGCCTATGGCGTGTTCCGCAGCCTGTGGGAAGAGCAGGGGGGCCACCTGGCCGGTGGCCTCCGCCGTGGCCAGGTTCCGCCGGGCAAGGCCCCCGTGGTGACCTTCCTGTCGCCACCGCTGGCGGAGGTCATCCGTTCAGTCAACAAGTTCAGCAACAACGTGATGAGCCGGCAGATCTTCCTGACGACGGGCGCCGAGCTGTACGGGGCGCCCGGAAACCTCGAGAAGGGACAACGGGCAACGCTGGCCACGCTCGCCCGCCTGGGCCTGGTCTTTCCGGAACTCGAGATCGGCAATGGCTCCGGGCTGGCCCGGGAAACGCGGATTTCGGCCGGGAGCCTCGGCAAGCTGCTGCTGGCCGCCCGCAGCAGCCGTTTCAGTGCGGAATTCAAGGCTTCGCTTTCACTGGCCGGCCTCGATGGCACGACCCGCCGCCGTTTCCGCGGCAACTCGCTGGCCGGCGAGATGCACCTGAAAACCGGCACCCTCAACGGCGTCACCTCGATTGCCGGTTATGTCCGCAGCGAGTCCGGGCCGGAATATGTGGTCGTGCTGCTGGTCAACGGCGCCCGGGCCACATGGGGTGGTGGCCAGGAGGCACAGGACGCGCTCCTCGCCTGGGTCCATCGGCGGTAGAATCGCCCAAGGTCCCCGGCCATCCGTCGGCGGGTTTGCCCACCACCCGAACGCCCACTGCCAATCGAGAGTCACGATGAAACTGGTCACCGCAATCATCAAGCCCTTCCGCCTGGACGATGTCCGCAATGCCCTCGCCGAAGTCGGGGTCAACGGCATGACGGTTACCGAGGTCAAGGGCTTCGGCCGCCAGCGTGGCCACACCGAGCTCTACCGCGGCGCCGAGTACGTCGTGGATTTCCTGCCCAAGTCGAAAGTCGAAGTGGCGGTCAGCGATGACCTCGTGGAACGCGTGATCGAGGCGATCAGCAACGCGGCCCGCACCGGCAAGGTGGGCGACGGCAAGATCTTCGTGACCGACCTGCATCAGTCGTTGCGGATCCGCACCGGGGAAACCGGCGACAACGCGCTCTGACTTTTCTAAGGAGCGCTCCCGGAGATCATTTCCGGGGATCGTCGTCCGGCGCGTGCGTCCGGCGAGGCATGCCTGCACGGCAGTGGGAACGGCAGTTCCTCAGCGTGGCTTGCCGCGATACACGCCGTTCAGATCCCAGTCCGGCTCGACGTACCGGACATCGAATCCGTCCTTCGCCAGCAGGGCAGCGGCAGCCGGGTCGCTGACATAGCGCGCCAGGTATTTCTGCACCGAACCCGCGGCCTTGCTGAAATCCGCCTGGTAACGGTCGAAGATGCCGGAGAGGAAGGCAATCTTTCGCCCGACATCGTAACGGTTGCGGGTGTCGTCGTTGGCAAAGGCGCGGGCAGCCTCGTCGAGTCGCGCATCGAGCTTCTCCGCGGACCAGGCATGGCTGGCAAGACGCGGGCACGACAGCGACGCACAGGCGATCGCGAAATGCACGCGGGGCTCGCCGAGCGGCCGCAACTGGTCCCTTTCGAGCTGTTCGAGCGAGAACTCGGTGCCCAGCAGGCCGAATTTCTCGCGCTGGAAGTATCGGAACCGCCCGAAGGCCGATGCAGGAGAAGCGCCATCCAGGATGCCCTGGATCGCCAGCGCGTTGTAGGCATTGATCAGGAAGGCCAGTCGGGCATCGCGGCCGTCGAGGTCATCCGGCCGCACATTTCCGAGGCCGGACACATAGCGGGCGAAGGCTGGATCGGCCCGGATTCCGTCGTAGTCCACGAAGCCATGGCGGACATTGCGCAACAATACGGCGTCGAGATCCGCGGTGGCGGGCAGGGCGGCCGGCAGGGATGTGCTGCCGAGACAGAGCAGCAGCAGGGCAAGGGCGCGGTACGGCATGCGATGTTCCAGGCTCATTCGGTGATGGCAGCGGGCAAGGCTAACGGGTTGCCGTCGCGCCGTCACGCAGGCTGGTGGCGCATGCCCCGCGCCTGGCCGGCGATCCTGTGCCTGGCCACGGCCGCCTGCGCCACGATGCCGCACGCGCCGGCAGGCAGCTGTCTTCAGCAAACCGTCAACGCACTGGATCTCGATGGCCTGTCCGACGGCGGCAAACACTGCGTCGCGAGTGCCGCCATCAGCCAACGCTGCGGGCGCAGCACCGCCTGGCTTGCCGGCTATGCCAAGGAAATCAGCGATCTGCTGGGTCCGGGGGATTTCGAGCGTCGGGACCTCGAGGCTGATCGTGC
>CAZMVP010000074.1:5207-7147 GCA_964569355.1 uncultured Chromatiaceae bacterium
CGGCATGCACCGGGCACTGTTCGGCATGGGCTGCTTCTGGGGTGCCGAACGGAAGTTCTGGGAGTTGCCGGAGGTCTGGTCGACGGCGGTCGGGTATGCGGCGGGATCCACGCCGAATCCGACCTACGAGGAAGTCTGCAGTGGCCGGACCGGGCACAGCGAGGTCGTGCTCGTGGTGTACGACCCCGCGAGGATCGGTTACGGGCAACTCTTGAAGAGCTTCTGGGAGTCGCACAACCCGACGGAAGGCATGCGGCAGGGCAATGACGTCGGCACGCAGTATCGTTCCGGCATCTACTGGTTCGACGAGGAGCAGCACCGGCTGGCGGAGGCGTCCCGGGAGACTTTCGCGGCAAGGCTGCGGGACGCAGGCTTCGGCCCCGTGACCACCGAGATCCTGCCGGCGCCAGCCTTCCATTACGCCGAGGACTACCACCAGCAATACCTGGCGAAGAATCCGGCGGGCTACTGTGGCCTGGGCGGGACCGGCGTCACCTGCGGGCCCGGGTTTGCGGAATCCGGCACTCCGTCGGCATCGACCCCGCTGACGGTTCCAAAAATGTGACCAGCCACCCCGCCGGAACCCGGGGTGCTGCATAACATGGCGACAGTGCCTGCCGGCCGGATGCCGGCCGCAAGGGACTGTCCGTGCTCCTCAAACGACTGAAGATCGCAACCGCCAACCTCGAGCGCGGCATGTACGTGGCACAGCTCGATCGCCCATGGCTGGAGACTCCGTTCCTGTTCCAGGGCTTCGAAATCCGCGACGACAATGATCTCCATCAATTGCGGCACTATTGCCAGCACGTCTATGTCGATGCCACCCGCGGTACCGTGCCGAAGGATGCGGTGCTGGCGGCACGGGCTCGCGAGGCCCGCTACGCGGGTTCGCTGAAGGCGCCGGAGAACCGGTTGCAGCATCCGCCGCCGCGCAGCCTGCATCGGCGGCTGTTCGATGCCATCGCGCATCTCGATCGCAGCGGGCGCCTGGCGGCCTTCTTCCAGACACGGCACTACCGGAACCTGGTGCCGACCCGGGTCGAGGCGCCGAAGGCCAGATCGGCCTATGACGCCACCGCGCTGGTGGTGGACGATGCCCTGGAACAGTTCCAGCAGGGGCGTCCACTGGATGCAGCACGCCTCAAGACGGCGGTCGAGCCATTGATCGACAGCATCCTGCGCAACCAGGATGCGATGGCATGGCTGGTGTGCCTCCGCAAGCGCGAGGCAGAGGACGCGCGGCGCTCGGTTGGCAGTGCGGTCTGGGCCGTGATCCTGGGACGGCACCTGGGGTTTGACCGTGCCGGCCTGCAGACGCTGGCACTGGGTGGGCTGTTGCTGGATGTCGGCAATGCCAAGGTGCCGCGCGACGTGCTCGCCAGGACGGGTCCGCTGGATGAGGTCGAGCGCGCCATCGTCCGCAAGCATGTTGCACTGGGCCTTGGTCTCGTCAAGGCGACGTCCGGCCTGAACGCCGATGTCATTGCGATGATCCAGCATCACCATGAACGGCACGATGGCTCGGGTTATCCGAACGGGCTCGAGGGGACCGACGTGCCGGTCTTCGGACGCATTGCCGGGCTGATCGACTGTTTCGACGCGATGACGACCAAGCGCCCATACGCGCCGGCCCGGTCGGCCTACGATGCCGTCAGGGAACTGAACAGCCAGTCCGGCGTGACCTTCCAGCAGGAGCTGGTCGAACACTTCGTGCAGGCCGTCGGCATGTTCCCCACCGGATCGCTGGTCGAGCTCAACACCGGCGAAGTGGGCCTCGTGATCGAGCAGAACCGGGTTCGGCGGCTGCGGCCGAAGCTCATGTTGCTGCTGGACGCCGGCAAGCGCCCGGTGAACCGCCAGGCCGTGCTGGACCTCAAGGCCAGGCCAGCGGGTGCGGGCGAAGAGGGTGCGTGCTGGATCCTGCAGGGCCTCGAGCCGGG
>CAZMVP010000074.1:7247-9028 GCA_964569355.1 uncultured Chromatiaceae bacterium
AGCAGGAACAAGCCCAGTGTGACGATCGTGATCGGCAGGGTGAGGATCAGCGCCACGGGCCTGACCACGGCATTGATGATGCCGAGCAGGACGGCCGTGCCCAGCAGCCAGGCGCCGCTGTCGAACTTAAGGCCGCTGACCAGCGTGGATGCCACCCACAGGCCGAGCGCGACCAGCAATGCCCTGACCAGGAACCTGTTCACCGGCGCCACCTCCATCGTCGGTGGGCCAGCCTAGCCGATTGCGCCTGCCGGGGCCAACCCGCCAGCCTTGTCCAGCGCCGCTTCCGGGCCAAGCGGCAGCCGGAGCGTGACCCGCAGGCCAGGCTTGTTGTCGCTCAACTCCACCGTGCCACCGTGGTGATGGGCGATGGCATTGACCAGGGCCAGGCCGAGCCCGCTGCCGGGGGTCCCGGTGACGCCGGCACAGCGATAGAAACGGTTCAAGACCTTGTCGCGCTCTTCGGGCGGGATGCCGGGACCGCGATCGGCCACGGTGATGCCCACCTGGCCATCGTCCGACCGGTGGGCCTCCAGCACCACGACCGTGCCCGGTGCGCTGTACTTGATCGCGTTGTCGAGCAGGTTGCACAGGGCCTGGAAGAGCAGGTCCCGGTCGCCGCGGACGGTGCCGCTCCCGCCACCGAACTGGACCGGGATGTCGCGCTCCTCGCCGACGGCCTGGTACAGCTCCCATGCATCGCCGAGCAGCGTGCGCAGGTCCACGTCACTCCAGGCCTGCTCATGCGTGCCCGATTCGATGCGCGCGATCCGCAACAATGCCCTGAAGGTTGCGAGCAGATGGTCGGCATCGCTCATCGCGGCGCCCAGGTCCTCGCGCAGGTCATCGGCGAGGCCTGGGCGCGCGGCGAGCATTTCCAGCCGCCCGCGCAACCGGGTCAGCGGTGTGCGCAGGTCGTGCGCGATGTTGTCGGCCACCGAGCGCACTTCCTCCATCAGCGAATCGATCCGGTCGAGCATCGCATTCAGGTTGCCGGAGAGCTGGTCGAACTCGTCGTTGACGCCCCGCACCGGCATGCGCCGTTGCAGGCGTCCGGCCATGATTTCGCGGCTGGCGCGGTTGATGGCCTCGATTCGCCGCATCACGCTGTAGCTCATGAGGATGCCGCCCAGCAGGGCCAGTGCCAGGCCGCCGCCGAGTGCCCAGCGGAAGGTCTTGTTGATCAGGTTGCGGGTGGCGTCCAGGTGGCCCTGGTCCTGGGCAACCAGCAGACGCCGGTCATCCTGCAACGCGACCGCGCGCCCCCGGATTCTGGTCCTCCTGCCGGCTGCATCGATGCGGAGCAGGTTGTACCACCCGTCGCTGTCCGGCAGTTCGGGCGGCCACGACGGCAGGTTGCCGACCAGCGGGGTCCCGTCCCGGTCGACGAGCAGGTAGAAGGTGGATGGGCCGACATTGCTCGACATCCGCTGGCGGATCACCCGGGCGAGGCCCGGGAGGCCGCGCTGGCCGTACTCGGTGACGAGACCCTGCACCTCTTCGTTGAGGATCGTGTCGGTCTGGTCCTCGAGGTAACCGACCGTGACCCACCAGACCACGCCGATCAGCACCAGCGCGGAGGCGCCGAAGATCCCCATGTACCACCAGGCTAGCTGGAAGGTGGAGGTCCGGATCAGCCTAAGCGGATTCACTCAGCTTGTACCCGGCCCCGCGCACGGTGTGTATCAGCGATGGTTCGAAGCCCTTGTCGACCTTGCGGCGCAGGCGGCTGATGTGCACGTCGATCACGTTGGTCTGCGGGTCGAAGTGGTAGTCCCAGA
>CAZMVP010000075.1:0-8988 GCA_964569355.1 uncultured Chromatiaceae bacterium
CGGAGATGGACTGGACCAACAAGAACGTCAATCCGTCGAAGGTCGTGCAGATCGGTGACGAGGTCGAGGTCATGGTCCTCGACATCGATGAAGAGCGGCGGCGCATCTCGCTCGGCATCAAGCAGTGCAAGACCAATCCGTGGTCGGACTTTGCCGCCGGCTACAACAAGGGCGACAAGGTATCGGGCAAGATCAAGTCGATCACCGATTTCGGCATCTTCATCGGCCTGCCGGGCGGCATCGACGGCCTCGTGCACCTTTCGGACATCTCCTGGGATGTCGCCGGCGAGGAAGCCGTGCACAACTACAAGAAGGGCGAGGATGTCGACACGGTGGTCCTTGCGATCGATCCGGAACGCGAGCGCATCTCGCTCGGCATCAAGCAGCTGGACCAGGATCCGTTCTCGAAATTCCTGGCGGACAACCCCAAGGGCAGCATCATGAAGGGCACCATCTCCGAAGTGGATGCCCGGGGCGCCGTCGTGGACCTCGAGGGTGGCATCAAGGGCCAGATCCGGGCCAGCGACATCTCCCGCGATCGCGTGGAGGATGCCCGCACGGTGCTCAAGGTGGGCGACGAGGTGGAGGCGAGGTTCATGGGGCTGGATCGCAAGAACCGCACCGTATCCCTGTCCATCAAGGCCAAGGATGCCCAGGAGGAGGCACAGGCAGTCGAGAACTACCGGTCGGAGAGTTCCGGCAGTGGCGCAACGACCCTGGGAGAGCTCCTCAAGGAGCGCATTTCCAACGCCAGCGACTCCTGAAGCCGGTTGCCGTGGCAGGGGGGCGGCCCGGCGGGCCAGAGGGACGGTAAGGGGACGCAGCGATGACGAAGTCGGAGTTGATCGAGGTGCTGGCGCGCAAGCAGAAGCACCTGCCAACCAAGGACGTTGAGCTGGCAGTGAAGCATCTGCTCGACTTGATGAGTGATGCCCTGGCGAACGGGCAACGCATCGAAATCCGCGGCTTCGGCAGCTTCTCGCTGCACTTCCGTCCCGCGCGCATGGGCCGCAACCCCAAGACCGGAGACGCCGTGGCCCTGGCCGGCAAGTACGTCCCGCACTTCAAGCCAGGCAAGGATCTGCGCGACAGGGTCAACGAGAACCGTCAGCTGCCGATACAGGACTGAGGATCCGCCTGGCCGGCTGGGAGGCCATCTGATGATTCGTTCCGTGCTGGCGGCATTGCTGGTACTGGTCTTCATGGGGTTGGCGGCGCTGTTCGCGGCGCTCAACCCGGGCCGCATGACGCTGGACCTGGCCTTCACGGCCATCGACATGGAAAAGGCCCTGGCGCTGATCCTCGCCCTGGCTGTCGGCTGGATCTTCGGCATCGCCTGCGCGGTGTTCGGCATGCTGCGCCTGGTTGCGCAGCGACGATCGCTGCGCAAGGCGCTCCGGCTGGCCGAGCAGGAGGTCCAGGCCTTGCGCAGCCTGCCGGCGCAGGATGCCGACTGAATCCACCTTCCTTTTCGCCGGCCTGCTGTTCCTTGCCGCGGCCATGGGCTATGTCTTCGCGCGCTTCGGTGACGAGGACGAAGAGGACCTGGCCGAGCGCTCGACGCGGACGAACCTGCTGCGGAGCTTCCGCTACCTGCTGAACGATGATGCGGACCGGGCCGTCGATGTCTTCACCGACGCCGACGCCGTGACGGATGAGGTCCTGGACACGCAGTTGGCACTCGGCAGCCTGTTCCGTCGGCGCGGGGAGCTTGATCGCGCCATACGCCTTCACCAGAACCTGCTGGACCGCTCCACGAGCACCAGCGCACAACGCCAGGCGGCGGCCTTTGCGCTGGCCGAGGATTTCCTGAGCGCCGGACTGTTCGACCGGGCCGAGGAGCTGCTGCTCCGGCTGCGCGATACGCCGGACTACCGGCTCGATGCGCTGCGTCGCCTGATCCGCATTGCCGAGGTCACCAGCGAGTGGGATCGGGCCGTGGACCTCTGCGGCGAATTGAACGGCGTGGAACCCGGCAGCGTCCCGCCGGCCCAGCTGGCCCACTACTACTGCGAGTTGGCTGGACAGGCACGGCAGAAGGGCCAATTGCCGGAGGCACGACAGTTCCTGGAGCAGGCCCGGGCCATCAACCGGGGCATGCCGAGGATTGCCCTGCTCGAGGCTGACCTCCACCGGGACGCGGGGGATATCCAGTCCGCCGTGGCGACCCTGGTGAAGCTGGGCAGGGACCAGCCCGGCATGGTCGGCGAGCTGCTGCCACGACTGCTGGCCTACGATCGCGGGTCGGACAGCCAGCCCCTGGTACTGGATGCACTGGCCGGGCTGGCCGGTTCCCCCGAGGCACAACGCCGGATGGCGCTGGAGCTGATCCGGAACCCGAAGATCGACGATCCGGTCGTCGTCCGGTTCCTTGCCGGGTTTCTCATCGAGCAGCCGGAAATACGGCCGCTCGTGGTCCGGCCCGGGAATCCCGTGGCCGATCCGCTGGCCGAGGCGGAACGGCTGCGTCCGCTGTTGCAAAAGCTCATCAGCCCGGGACAACGATTCCTCTGCGGCAATTGTGGCTACCGGAGCGCGACCCTGCACTGGCAGTGTCCGGGCTGCCGTTCCTGGGACACCACCACGGCAGTCGATGACTTGGCCCTTTCCTGATGAAGTGAGGCGATATCCGGCTTCATCCGGTCCCGGTCTTCTCCCAGGATATGCCCACTGCCCGACATTCCGTCGGCAGCCTGGAACACAGTCTGTGCTGGAGGAGAAAACGATGCTGCGAATCCTTGGCCTGGGACTCTTGCTGGCCGGCGCCCTGGCGGCCCAAGCCGGTCCCGTCGACATCAATTCGGCCGATGCGGCCACCATCTCGAAGGAACTCAATGGCGTGGGTGCCAGCCGCGCCCGGGCCATCGTCGAGTACCGCGAGAAGAATGGCCGCTTCGCCACGCCGGAAGACCTGCTGAAGGTCCGCGGCATCGGACCGCAGGTCCTCAAGCTCAACCGTGAATTCATCCGCACCGGTGCACAACCCCGACCGTCGCGCGCGGCACCCAGCGCCCCGGCCGAAGCACCCTGAGGCCGACCGGGCGACGCGGCGGATGTCCGGCCCTGGGGCATCGCGCCGTGTCGCCCGGCAAGGTCCGTACTCCGGACTGGTGAACCAGGAGGCATCAGGGCACGCGGTCATTGGCTATGATGGTGCCCAGCAAATACCAAGAATGCCGGAGCCATCTGGATGCCAAAGCCCGTCCGTACCGCCGTGTTCCCTGTTGCCGGGCGCGGCACGCGCTTCCTGCCCGCCACCAAGGCCATGCCGAAGGAAATGCTGCCCATCGTGGACAAGCCGCTGGTGCAGTACGCGGTGGAGGAGGCCCTCGAGGCCGGCGTCACGCGCCTGGTCTTTGTCACCGGCAGCAGCAAGCGCGCCATCGAGGATCATTTTGACCGTGACCCGGAGCTCGAGCGCGCACTGAGCAGCGCCGGCAAGGATGATCTGCTCGAGGTCGTGCGCGCCATCCTGCCGAGCGACGTGTCCTGCGTCTACATCCGCCAGGGCGAGCCACTGGGACTCGGCCATGCGGTCCTCTGCGCCAGGCCCGCCGTGGGCGACGAACCCTTCTACGTGCACCTGCCCGATGACCTGATCCGGGCCGATACCGGCTGCCTGTCACAGCTGGGGCAGCATTACCACCAGCATGGCGCCAGCGTGATCGCCGTGCAGGAGGTGCCGGCCAGCCGGACGCGCGACTACGGCATCGTGGCCGTGGATGCCCACAACCAGCTCCGGCAGATTGTCGAGAAGCCGGCACCGGAGGCGGCACCTTCGCGGCTGGCCGTTGTCGGGCGGTACCTGCTCACCTCGACGATCTTCAACCTGCTGGAATCCACCGGGCGGGGTGCAGGTGGCGAGATCCAGTTGACCGACGGCATTGCCAGGCTGATGAAGGCCGAAGCCGTCTTCGCACTGCCGTTTTCAGGCCACCGCTATGACTGCGGCAGCAAGCTTGGCTACATCGAGGCGACGATCGATTATGCGCTGGCGGATCCGGGCCTGGCGGCGCCGTTGCGCGCGCATTTGAAGGGACTGCAGTAGCGGGGATCGGGCCGGCCGCTCCGGCCGGGATTCACCGTTGCCCGTGGATCCCGCGTGGATTGTCGTTCCTGCTCGTCAGCAGCAGCTTCTTGCGAAAGAAGCGCCTGATCGCCTCCGCCGGCCCGGTGCGCGATCGTCCCATGCCGGAGAGGCCGAATGGCTCCGACTCGAATTCGTGGACCATGCTGCTCAAGCTCGCCTCGTTGATGCTGACGACCCCGGCATTGAGGCGTTGCGCCACCGGCAAGGCTTCATCCTCGGAGCCGGCAAACACGTTGGCGCTGAGTCCGTAGTGGCTGTCGTTGGCAAGCGCGATGGCTTCCTCGACCGTGTCGAATGCCATGACCGGCATGATGGGCCCGAAGGTTTCCTCGCGCATGATCTTCATCTGGTGCGTGACGTTGGTCAGCACCGTGGTAGTGGCTCCCCGGGCCGGATTCGAACCAGCGACCAACCGGTTAACAGCCGGTTGCTCTACCACTGAGCTACCGGGGAAGCGAGATAGCCTGAAAGGCGCCGAATTCTCGGCCATTGCGACGCATCAAGTCAAGGAAACCGCCGCGCTCAGCGCGTCACGGCGGTCATGCGCTTGATGGCTTCCTTGAGCGAATCCAGGCTGCAGGCAAACGACAGGCGCAGGTAGCCCGGCGCACCGAACGCCGATCCCGGCACGACCGCGACGTTGCCTTCGTTGAGCAGCAATTCGGCCAGCGCAAGATCGTCCTTCAGGCCCTTCCTCTGCAGCACGTCGCTGACATTCGGGAAGGCGTAGAAGGTGCCGGCTGACGGCAGGCAATGGAAGCCGGGAATGCCATTCAATGCCTCGACGACATAGTCGTGCCGCTGGCGGAAGGCCTTCGTCATCTCCCGAACACAGGACTGGTCCCCGTTCAGGGCCGCCACGCTGGCGGCCTGGGAAATGCTCGACGGATTCGAGGTGCTCTGGCTCTGGATCTTCTTCATCGCCGCGATGATGGACTTCGGCCCTCCGGCATAGCCGATGCGCCAGCCGGTCATCGCATAGGCCTTCGACACGCCGTTGATCGTCACCGTGCGGTCGTACAGGCCGGGGCAGGCCTCCGCAAAACTGACAAAGGGTTCGTCGGCCCAGTAGATGTGCTCGTACATGTCGTCGGCGGCAATGACGATGCCGGGATGCTTTTCCAGTACCTCGCCCAGGGCTTGCAGTTCGGCGCGCGTGTAGGCAGCGCCGGTCGGATTCGACGGACTGTTGAGGAACACAAGGCGCGTGCGCGGCGTGATGGCCGCCTCGAGCAGCCTTGGCGTGATCTTGAAGCCGTCGTCGATCATGGCGGCCACGATCACGGGCTCCGCATCGGCGAGCTTGATCATGTCCGGGTACGACACCCAGTACGGGGCCGGCACGATGGCTTCATCACCCGCGTTCAGGATCGCGGAACAGACGTTGTAGCAGGTCTGCTTCGCGCCGCATGACACCAGGATCTGGTCCATGCCGTACTCGAGGTGGTTGTCGCGCTTGTACTTGTCGATGATGGCCTTCTTCAGTGCCGCAGTGCCCTCGACGGCGGTGTACTTGGTCTGCCCGGCGCTGATTGCCGCAATGCCGGCGGCCTTGATGTGCGCCGGGGTATCGAAATCCGGTTCTCCGGCACCGAGATCGATCACGTCGCGACCCTGCGCGCGCAGCTCGGCGGCCTTGGCGGTGACGGCCATGGTGGGGGAGGGCTTTACGCGTTGGCAACGCTGGGAAACTGCTAGACTCACGTGGAATCCTTGCTGGATGGGTTGTTCGGTCGGGCCGCAAATTCTAAGGGATTCCAGCCCGGCAACCAACAGCAACCATGTCCCTTCCGCCCACGTCGTGCCACTCGGCTGCTTTCCCATGGATCGAATGGAACTCTCGGCAGACTTTGAGCCCATGGGGGATCAGCCGGCGGCGATTGCCGCGCTGGGCAGTGGCCTCTCGAGCGGCCTCGCGCGCCAGACCCTGCTCGGCGTAACGGGTTCCGGCAAGACCTTCACGATGGCCAACGTGCTTGCCGGCCAGCAACGGCCGGCACTGATCCTGGCGCCCAACAAGACCCTGGCGGCCCAGTTGTACGGCGAGATGCGCGACTTCTTCCCGCACAACCGCGTGGAATACTTCGTGTCCTACTACGACTATTACCAGCCGGAAGCCTACGTGCCGTCGTCCGATACCTACATCGAGAAGGACGCCGCGATCAATGCGCATATCGAGCAGATGCGCCTGTCGGCAACCAAGGCGTTGCTCGAGCGGCGGGACTGCATCATCGTGGCGACGGTCTCCGCGATCTACGGCCTGGGTGACCCGCAGACCTACTTCAGCATGGTGCTGCACCTCTCGCGTGGCCATCGCCTGAACGAACGCGATCTGCTCCGGCGCCTTGCCGAACTGCAGTACACGCGCAACGAGGTTCAGCTGGCCAATGGCACCTATCGGGCGCGGGGCGAGACGGTGGACATCTTCCCGGCGGAATCCGAGCGGGAGGCCGTCCGGGTCACGCTGTTCGATGACGAGATCGAGAGCCTCGCCTGGTTCGACCCGCTGACCGGCGAGGTGCTGCGGCAGGTGCCGCGCCTGACCATCTTCCCCAAGAGCCACTACGTGACGCCAAGGGAGTCGGTGCTGAAAGCGGTGGACCAGATCAAGGCCGATCTCGCGATCCGGCTCGTCGAGCTGCGCGAAGCCGGGAAACTGGTCGAGGCGCAGCGCCTCGAACAGCGCACCCAATATGACATCGAGATGATGGCCGAGCTTGGCTACTGCAACGGCATCGAGAACTACAGCCGGTACCTGTCCGGCCGGAAGCCCGGCGAGCCACCACCGTGCCTGTTCGATTACCTGCCCGACGACGCCGTGTTGATCGTCGACGAGAGCCACGTGACCATTCCGCAGCTCGGTGGCATGTACCGTGGGGACCGGTCACGCAAGGAAACCCTGGTGGAGTACGGCTTCCGGCTGCCCTCGGCCCTGGACAATCGGCCGCTGCGCTTCGACGAGTTCGAGGTCATGTCGCCGCAGACCATCTATGTCTCGGCGACGCCGGGGCCGTTCGAGCGCGAGCACTCCGACGCGGTGGTCGAGCAGGTGGTCCGGCCAACCGGCCTCGTCGACCCGCGGATCGAGGTCCGACCGGCGTCGACCCAGGTCGAGGACCTGCTGTTCGAGGTCAATATTCGCGTCAATCGGCAGGAGCGGGTGCTTGTCACCACATTGACCAAGCGGATGGCGGAGGACCTGACCGAGTACCTGCAGGAACACGGTGTCCGGGTTCGCTACCTGCACTCGGACATCGAGACGGTGGAGCGGATGGAGATCATCCGTGACCTCAGGCTGGGAACCTTCGATGTGCTGGTCGGCATCAATCTGTTGCGCGAGGGGCTGGATCTGCCGGAGGTCTCGCTGGTGGCGATCCTCGATGCGGACAAGGAAGGCTTCCTGCGCTCCGACCGTTCCCTGGTGCAGACCGTCGGGAGGGCGGCCCGCAACGTCAACGGCACCGCGATCATGTATGCCGACCAGGTGACCGGCTCGATGGAGCGTGCCATCGCCGAGACGGAGCGGCGGCGGCGCAAGCAACTCGAGTTCAATGTGCAGCACGACATCCAGCCGAAGACGATCGTCAAGGAAGTGCGGGACATCATGGAGGGGGCCCGGGAGCCGACACCGCGGCGTGGGCGGCGGGCCGCCGAACCCCGCGCGGACTATCGCAGCCTGACCCCGGCCCAGGCGGCCCGGCAGATCGCCAGGGTGGAGCGTGCGATGTACACCGCGGCCCGGAACCTCGAATTCGAGGAGGCCGCGAAGCTCCGGGACGAGCTGGAAGTCCTCCGGCGCATCGAGGTGGGCCTGCCGGCCGAGGCACAGTCCTGACACGACATCCGGCCCGGCATGGCATCCAGCCTGGAACATCGACCGCGCCGGCACATAACTGGCATGGAACCGCAGGCGGATTGCCTTGCCTTGGATGCCTGCCTTTCGGTATCGTGCTGCCCGACCTTGCACCAGGCGCGTAGCTCAGTGGTTAGAGCACTTCCTTGACATGGAAGGGGTCGGTGGTTCGACTCCACTCGCGCCTACCATTAACGTAAAGCACCCATGCCCGTCATCACCCTGCCGGACGGCAGCCAAAGAGCGTTCGATCGCCCCGTTACCGTCGGCGAGGTGGCTGCCGCGATCGGCCCGGGCCTGGCGAAGGCGGCATTGGCCGGCCGCGTCGGTGACCGGCTGGTTGATACCAGCCACCTGATCACCGCAGACGCACCGCTCGCCATCATCACGGCGAAGGATCCGGCCGGCCTCGAGATCATCCGGCACTCCACCGCACATCTGCTGGCACAGGCAGTCCAGTCGCTGTTCCCCGAGGCCCAGGTCACGATCGGGCCGGTGATCGAGGACGGCTTCTACTACGATTTCGCCTACAGCCGGCCGTTCACCCCGGAGGACCTTGAGGCGATCGAAACCCGGATGCACGAACTGGCCAAGGCCGATCTGCCGATCGAGCGTCGCGTGATGGCCCGCGACGATGCCGTGGCTTACTTCAAGGGAATCGGCGAGCACTACAAGGCCGAGATCATCGGCGCGATCCCGGCCGGCCAGGAAATCAGCCTCTATGGCCAGGGTGGCTGGGTGGACCTGTGCCGGGGCCCGCACGTACCGTCCACGGGCAAATTGAAGGTCTTCAAGCTGACCAAGCTGGCTGGCGCCTACTGGCGCGGCGATTCCCGCAACGAGATGCTGCAGCGGATCTATGGCACGGCCTGGGCGGACGAGTCCTCGCTCAAGGCTTACCTGACTCGGCTTGAAGAAGCCGAGAAGCGCGACCACCGGAGGCTCGGCCGCGAACTGGACCTCTTCCATTTCCAGGAAGAAGCCCCGGGGGCCGTGTTCTGGCACCCGAAGGGCTGGACGCTGTTCAGCCAGCTCATCGACTACA
>CAZMVP010000076.1:0-8986 GCA_964569355.1 uncultured Chromatiaceae bacterium
TGCGTCAGTTCGGTCGACGAGGTGCGCGAGGCCTGCCAGGCATTGTTCGCCACCGCCTGGCCCGGCTCGAACTTCGACCCGCTGTGGCTCGCCTTCCACGATTTCCGCCGGCTTTTCCGCGGCCAGGCCGAGGGCTACATCGGCTGCGACACTCTCTACCATGACCAGCAGCACTCGCTGGATGTCACGCTGGCGATGGCCCGGCTGATGGCCGGCTACGAGCAGACCGCGCCGGAAGCCGACCGCCTCGGCCACGAACGGGCCGTGGTCGGCCTTGTCTGCGCGCTGTTCCATGACTCGGGCTACATCCGCCGCGTCGGCGAGCGGCACCTGAACGGTGCGGAATTCACCTCGTACCACATCACGCGCAGTGCCAACTTCCTCGCCACCTACCTGCCGACCATCGGCCTCGGCCACTGGGTGCCCGTGGCCAGGAAGCTCGTGCACTTCACCGGTTACGAAATCAGCCTGGATGACATCGAGCTCGATGACCCGCTGGACAGCATGGTCGGCCACCTGCTCGGCACGGCCGACCTGCTCGCACAGATGGCGGATCGCTGCTACCTCGAGAAGTGCCGCGACCGGTTGTTCGGCGAGTTCGTGCTGGCCGGCATCGCGGTGGAGCAGCAAGCGGCTCGGCAACCCATCGTGCGTTATGCCTCCGGCGTGGACCTGCTGCGCCAGACGCCGGGTTTCTGGGAATCGGCGGCGCGGAAGCGGCTGGATCTCAACTTCAACCGCGCCTACCGCCACGTGGAAGTCCTGTTCGGTGGCCAGAACCCCTACCTGCTCGCGATCGAGCAGAACCTGGGCTACCTCGCACGCGTTCTGGAAAAAGGCACGCTCGCCGATCTCCGGCGAAAGCCCCCGGTGTTCACCGTGCTGCCGAACCCGGTGCAATCGGTGGGGGCGCTGGTCAGCCGGCAGCTCGCCAACCTGAACGCGCCGGCCACTGCGCTGGGCCTGTAATTCAGGCTGCCACCGGCCCGCGGCGCTAGCGCAGCGCCGGCACCACCTGCTCGCCGATGATCTTCAGCGCATCCATCGGGTTGTCGTGGAGGCGCAGCGCAATTTCCGTCTGGCCCGCGCGGGCGAATGCCCGGAACCGTTCGATCTCGCGATCCAGGTCCTCGAGGCCACCCGTGGAGGTCAGCCCCTCGCAGAGGCGGTTGCAGAGCTCCTCCGGCACGCCCTGCACGTTGCCCGAGCGATCAAACCAGGCAGCGACGAATTTGTCGAAGTTGCTGGTAACGACCTGCACTTCTTCGGGGGAGAGCCACAGCTTGATGAGGTCGCCGTCCAGCTTGCGGGCGCGCCACGCGAGTTCCCGCCGCGATTCCCGGTAGGCTTCCTTCCGGTCCTTCTTGACGTGCCAGGCCCAGAAGCTGTTCACGCGCAGCGGCTTCATCCCGGGCGCCCGCTTGGCCTCGCCGACCCGCACCTGGTCCATGGCGGGCTGGATGATTTCCTGCGGCGTGCAGCCGATGAACACACCGTCGGCCACGCGGGCCTCCATGCGCATCATCATGTGCCGGTAGGCCGTGCCGTAGACGAAGGGCGGCGGGGCCTTCAGCCAGTCGTAGGCACAGGGATAGGTGACGTTGAATTCCTCGCCCTTGTAGCCCGCCTCCTTGAGCCGGCCATGTCCCGCGCCAATCACGATCTCGAGCGCCTCACGGACGGCCACGACGATCTTCTGCGGCTTCTTGAGCGCCATTGCGTCGAGGTTGCCCTCGCCCGCACCGATCGCGGCCATCGCCCGGCCGCCGGAGAGCTCGTTCAAGCTCAAGAGCGCATTGGCGATCTTCAGCGGATGCATCTCGAAGGGGCTGACGGCCAGCGCGCCGATCTTCAGCTGGCGGGTCGCCTGGGCCACCGGCACGAGGCTCAGGAAGGGGTCCCAGTGGGCAAAATAGTTGGAGGTCCACAGGGCCCGGATGCCGTACTTTTCGGCGGTCGTCGCGAGTTCCACGAGCTGGGCGGGGCCGAGATCCGGCTCCAGGATGATGTCGACTTCCAACGGGGTTGCTCCTTGGGTCAAAGAGTCGCTTCAAATATGAGCATTGAATTGGCAGTAACTTGCCAGATTATTGGTAGTAATATCCAAGTTGTTTAATTATCAGGGGTTTTGGTGGCCGCTGATTGTACGCGGCTGTCGGAGAAAGAATCATGGGTACCGACCATCCAAGTCCAACCAGTGGCCTTACGCTGTCTGCCGGTCATCGCTGCTTCGAGGGCGAGCAGCGCTTCCATACCCACGCCGCGAAGTCCACGGCCTGCGACATGCGTTTCGGCCTGTATCTGCCACCTCAAGCGGCCCAAGGCCCGGTGCCGTTGCTGGTCTACCTTGCCGGGCTGACCTGCACCGAGGAGACCTTCGCGATCAAGGCCGGCGCACAGCGGGTCGCGGCCGAACTCGGCCTCGCGTTGCTGACCCCCGACACCAGTCCGCGGGGCGTACGCCTGACCGGTGATGACGCGAGCTACGACTTCGGCCTGGGTGCCGGCTTCTACCTCGATGCCACCGAGGCGCCGTGGTCGGCCCACTACCGCATGTACAGCTACGTGGCACACGAGCTGCCGGCGCTCGTCGCCGCGAACTTCCCGATCGACGAAAAACGGATCGGCCTCTTCGGCCATTCCATGGGTGGCCATGGTGCGTTGACGATCGGCCTGAAGCATCCCGAACGTTTCCGGAGCCTCTCGGCCATCGCGCCGATCGCGGCGGCCATGCAGAGCCCGTGGGGCGAGCGCGCGCTGCCCCGCTATCTCGGCACCGACCGGAACACCTGGCGGCAATACGACGCCACGGAACTGATGAAAGACCTCCGCTCGGTCGCCGGCCGCCCGCCGTTGCTGATCGACCAGGGCCTGGAAGACGAGTTCCTGAAGGAGCAACTGAAACCGGAGCTCTTCGAGGCGGCCGCAAAGGCCGCCGGCTATCCGCTGACGCTGCGCCGGCATCCGGGTTATGGCCACGGCTACTGGTTCGTGGCGACCGTGATCGAGGACCACCTGCGCCATCACGCGGCGATACTGGCCGGCTGCTGACTGGCCGGCTGCCCAGGGAGCCGCTGGTTCGCCTGCTCAGGTCCCGGGGTTGTCGACCCGCGTGCAGCCCCAGCCGTCCGCCTCCCCACCCTGCTCATGGCCGAGCCGTGCGACCTGCTTTTCCAGCATCACAAGCTCGGCGTAGACCGGCAGCATGCAAACAGTGAGCGTGACCTGCCACTTCGCGGTCCGTTCGTAGCGGGATATGGCCACCTTGAACTCCGGCCCGAGGTCCGCGCGACTGGCAAAGGCCTGTGCCTGCGCCTCGGTGTCGAAGATGAGGAAGAAATCGATGTTGCGGGCAACGCCGAGGTCGTCCCCCTGTTCCTGCATCAGGCGCAGCAGGTCGCCGGTTTCATCGTGGGGCAGTTGCTGGGACATGGTCCGTAAGCCTCAGGTCCAGTCTGCCAAAGGTACCTCGATCCAGATCGCCCGTGCATGGGCAATGAGCCTGCCGTCGGCGTATACCGCGGTCCCGGCCTGGTGCTTGCGTCCATCCGAACCGAGCGGCCAGCCCAGGACGACGCACTGTTCGCCCGGACTGACCGGGTGGTCCACCACTGCGCAGAGCTCGCCCAGCACGAGCGCGGTGTCGCTGTCATGGCGATCCACCGCGAAGGCACCGGGGCAGTCCAGCGCGGCCCAGAGGAACTCCGGCGCCACATGGCCGTCATGGCCGCGCAACGAGGGATCGGGGATCCACGGCGCGGCCAGCACGGGGCCTCGGCCCGTGGAGTCCTGGTTTGTGGAGTCCTGATTTGTGGGTTCCGGATTCATGGCGCCGGCAAAGATCCGCAGCCCGTCGCCCGGCTCGCGCAGCGTGCCGCAGACGAAGCAGCCCGGGAACTTGTGCCTTCTGAAACCGGCGAAGTGGCGTGATGCCGCTTCGGCCATCGGCCAGGCCGGCGCCGGTGGCGGCACGAGATCGAGCGCCGCGGGCCGGGCCTCGGCGATCAGGGTCGTGTCGTCGGAGAGCTGCGCGCCGCCTGCCGAGTACTCGAGCCGCAGCGGGATCGCCAGCGGTGGCGGGGCCTTCAGCCGGACCGCGACAGGGCCGGGGCCGAAGTGGCGGGCCACCCGACCGCAGACATAGCCACCATTGCCCGAGCGCGGCGGGCCGCAGAACCGCTCATCGACGCTGAAATGCTCGAGCTGCAAGGAGCGGCGGCCGGCCGGGGGCTATTCCACCGTCACGGATTTGGCGAGGTTCCGTGGCTGGTCGACATCGGTGCCGCGCAGGATCGCGACATGGTAGGCCAAGAGCTGCATCGGGACGGTGTAGACGATCGGCGCCTGCAGGTAGGTCACATCCTTCGGCATGGTGATCACGGTCACGCCATCGCTCGATTCGAAACCGGAGCCGGGATCGGCAAACACGAAGAGCTCGCCGCCGCGCGCGCGGACTTCCATGAGGTTGCTCTTGAGCTTCTCCAGCAGGTCGTTGTTCGGCGCCACCGCGATGACCGGCATGTTTGCGTCGACCAGTGCCAACGGGCCGTGCTTCAACTCGCCAGCCGGATAGGCCTCGGCATGGATGTAGGAAATCTCCTTGAGCTTCAGCGCGCCTTCCATCGCGATCGGATGAAGGATGCCACGGCCGAGGAACAGCGCATGCTGCTTGTCCGCGAAGCGCGTGGCGAGCTTGCGCATGTCCTCGTCGAGGACCAGGGTCTTCTCGATCAGGCCCGGGATCTCGATCAGCCGGGTCACGAGGCCGCGCTCCCGCTCGGCATCGGCGCCATGGTGCTTCGCCAGCGCGATCACCAGCATGGTCAGCGCCGCGATCTGCGTCGTGAAGGCCTTGGTCGAAGCCACGCCGATCTCGGGACCCGCACGCGTCAGCATGACGAGCGCGGATTCCCGCACGAGCGAGCTTTCCGGCACGTTGCAGATCGCGAGCGAGGACAGGTAGCCGGATTGCCTGGCAAGCCTGAGTGCCGCCAGCGTGTCGGCCGTTTCGCCCGATTGCGAGATCGTGACGAACAGGGTGTTCTCCGGCACCACCGGATTCCGGTAGCGGTACTCGCTCGCGATGTCCACGTGGCACGGCACCCGTGCCACCTGCTCGATCAGGTAGCGGGCCACGGAGCCGGCATGGTAGCTCGTCCCGCAGGCCACGATGTGCACTGCCCGGGTGCGCCGGAAGATCTCCGTGGCACTCGGGCCGAACGCGGCCTCCAGCAGCTTGCCGTTGGCCACCCGTTCGGCGAGCGTCTGGGCCACCGCCCGTGGCTGCTCGTGGATCTCCTTCAGCATGTAGTGGGCAAACGGCCCCTTCTCGGCCGCATCGGCCGAAAGCTCGCTTTCCTTGACCGGCCGGTGCGCGGCCTTGCCGTCGACAGCGACCACCCGGACATGGCTGCGGTGGATCTCGGCGACATCGCCTTCCTCGAGGAAGATGAAACGCCGGGTCACCGGCAACAGCGCCGAGACATCCGAGGCCACGAAGTTCTCGCCATCACCCAGGCCCACGACCACCGGGCAACCGCAGCGCGCCAGGATCAGCTGGCCGGGATTGGCCTCGCTCATGACGACCAGCGCATAGGCGCCTTCGAGCTCGGCCACGGTGGCCTTTACCGCCTCGAAGAGGCTTCCGCCCTTCTTCAGGTGGAAGTGGATCCGGTGCGCGATGCACTCGGTGTCGGTGTCGGAGCTGAAGGTGTAACCGGCCGCCTTCAGCTCGTTGCGCAGCGCTTCGTGGTTTTCGATGATGCCGTTGTGCACGATGGCCAGGCCGTCGTGCGAGACATGGGGATGGGCGTTGACCTCGCTCGGCACGCCGTGCGTGGCCCAGCGGGTATGGGCGATGCCGATCGGGGCATCCAGCGGATGGGCGTCGAGGGCTGCCTGCAGTTCGGCGACCTTGCCCATCCGGCGCTGCCGCTCGAGGTGGCCGGCGCGAAGCACCGCAAGGCCGGCGGAGTCGTAACCGCGATATTCCAGGCGCCGGAGGCCCTCCATCAGGATGGGGACCACGTTCCGTTCAGCGATGGCTCCGACGATGCCGCACATGTTTTGAATTATGGCTTTTCAGGGGCCGGTTGGGACGCGACTTTAGCGCAGGGCAGGTTACCGGGCTGTAACGCAGGTCGCGTTTCATGGTTGGGCAAGCCGGTCAGCGCTTGACCGGCCGCTTCCAGCCCGGGATGGTCACCTGCTTTGCCCGCTCCAGCGTCAGCTGCCCGGCCGGAGCCGGCTTGGTCACGGTGGAACCCGCGCCGATCGTGGCACCCGGGCCGATCTCCACCGGTGCCACCAGCTCCACACCGGAACCGATGAACGCACCGTCGCCGATCACGGTCCGGTGCTTGTTGGCGCCGTCGTAATTGCAGGTGATCGTGCCGGCGCCCACGTTCACCTTCTCGCCGATCGTGGCATCGCCGATGTAGCTCAGGTGGTTCACCTTGCTGCCGGCGCCGATCACGCTCTTCTTCACCTCGACGAAGTTGCCGATCTTGCCCCGTTCGGCCATCTCCACGCCGGGCCGCAGCCGCGCATAGGGGCCAATCTCGCAGCCGGGACCGATGATGCCGTCCTCGATCATGCAGTGCGAATGGATCCGCGTGCCGTCACCGATGAGCGTGTTGCGGATCAGGCCGAACGGGCCGATCCGCACCCGGTCACCAAGGTGCACGACACCCTCGAAGACCACGTCCGGCTCGATCACCACGTCCCGGCCGCAGAGCAGCTCGCCACGGATGTCGATGCGTTCGGGATCCGTGAGTGTCACTCCGGCAGCCATCAGCGCGGTGGCCCGGCGGCGGCGCAGGATCTTCTCGGCCTCGGCCAGCTGGAGCTTGTCGTTGATGCCGAGCACCTCGTCCTCGGAAGCGGCGGCCACGGCCACCACCGGCACCTTGTCCCTGGCCGCGAGCCCGACGATATCCGTCAGGTAGTACTCCTTCTGGGCATTGTCCGGCTTCAGCCGGCCGATCCATTTCGCGAGCCGGCGGGCCGGGCAGGCGATGAGGCCCGTGTTGACCTCGCGGATCCGGCGCTCATCGGCCGTGGCGTCCTTGTGCTCGACGATGGCCGTGACGACCCCGCGCGTGCCCCGGATGATGCGGCCATAACCGGTGGGGTCAGCCATCTCGGCGGTCAGCACCGCGACCTGGCCCTTGCCGGCACGGGCCACGAGCTTCTTCAGCGTTCCCGGCTCGACGAGCGGCACATCGCCGTAGAGCACCAGCACGACATCCTCGGGCGGAATCCGCGGCAGGGCCTGCAGCACTGCATGCCCGGTGCCCTGCTGCACGGCCTGGTGGTACCAGCCCACCGGCTGGTCGAGGCAGGCAGCCTGCACCTCGCCACCACCGTGGCCGTGCACGACGCGGATCTCGCGCGGCTTCAGCGCTTGCGCAGTTGCCAGCACGTGGCGAATCAGCGGTTGGCCGGCCAGCGGCTGCAGCACCTTCGGCAGGTCGGAGCGCATCCGCTTGCCCTGGCCCGCGGCCAGGATGATCACGGTTGTCGGCATGGGGTCCTTCCCGCGTTGGTTTCTATTTCAGCAATGGATGGTCGCCGGGCAGCTGGCCTGCGTACCACATGGCCAGCCGGTGGCGGAGCGCCTTCTCGGCTACCTGGGATTCCGGCAACGGGGCAATCTTCTTGTCGTGGACCAGCAGCCGGTAGACGTAGAGGAGCCGGTCACTGGCGGAATCGGTTTTCTCGAAGACCACGGCACCGCGGTCCTCGGCGTACTTGCAGGCCGCGGCGAGCGCCAGCTTGTAGAGTTCCTGCTCGTGCTTCAGCGGCTTCATCGGATGGCCATGGTAAGCCAATCCGGCGCGCCGCGGACCGGGGTGCGGCTAGCGCTTGCCCTTGAGCTTTTGCGCGGCACGATAGCGGGCGGCGGCCTCGACGAGCTGCATCTGGGCATGCGCCAGGTCTTCCTTGGTCGTCGCGCCCTTCACGGCCTCTTCGGCCGCCCTGCGGGCCGCCTCCGCCGCACCTTCATCGAGCTGCTCGGCGCGCAGCGCCGTGTCCGCCAGCACGGTAACGCCGGTCGGCTGGACCTCGAGGATCCCGCCCGTGACGTAGAAGAACAGTTCTTCCTGGCCATCGCGCTGCACGCGGAGATCGCCGGGTTTCAGCGTCGTCATCAGCGGCGCGTGGCGGGGCGCGATGCCGATCTCGCCCATGCGCGCCGGGGCGACCACGAGGTTGGCCTCGCCCGCCCAGATCGCGCCTTCGGCACTCACGATGTCGACCTTGATCGTGCTCATTACTGCAGCGTCTTCGCCTTGGCGACCGCTTCCTCGATGGTGCCGACCATGTAGAAGGCCTGTTCGGGCAGGTTGTCGTATTCACCGGCAACGATGCCCTTGAACGCGCGGATGGTGTCCTTCAGCGACACGTACTTGCCTTCCTGGCCGGTGAAGCCCTGGGCCACGAAGAATGGCTGGGACAGGAAGCGCTGGATCTTGCGCGCCCGGGTCACGGTGAGCTTGTCCTCTTCGGAGAGCTCGTCCATGCCGAGGATCGCGATGATGTCCTGCAGTTCCTTGTAGCGCTGGAGCACGGCCTGCACGGAGCGGGCGGTGTCGTAGTGGTCCTGGCCGATCACGTTCGGGTCGAGCTGGCGGCTCGTGGAGTCGAGCGGATCCACGGCCGGATAGATGCCGAGCTCGGCGATGTTCCGCGACAGCACGAGCGTGGCGTCGAGGTGGGCAAAGGTCGTGGCGGGCGAGGGGTCGGTCAAGTCGTCGGCCGGCACGTAAATGGCCTGGAAGGACGTGATCGAGCCGTTCTTGGTCGAGGTGATGCGCTCCTGCAGGACGCCCATCTCCTCGGCGAGCGTCGGCTGGTAGCCCACGGCGGAGGGCATGCGGCCGAGCAGCGCCGAGACCTCGGTGCCGGCCAGCGTGTAGCGGTAGATGTTGTCGATGAACATCAGCACGTCGCGGCCTTCGTCGCGGAAGTACTCGGCCATCGT
>CAZMVP010000077.1:0-2802 GCA_964569355.1 uncultured Chromatiaceae bacterium
CCCCTTCGCCTGGCGTGCGGCACGCCTTTTCGGCGAAGGGGATGCCAGCCACGCGCCCGCTGCGGAGAATCTCGCTGGCCCTGCCGCTCAGATGGCGTCGATGTCGCGCCGGACCGGATAGGTTCGCAGGTCGATCACCGAGCTCTCCGATTCGGCCGGCATCGGCGCGTCACCCAGCCTGAGCACGTCGCGGTCGGTCAGCGGCGTGTTCAGGCGCATTTCGAGCCAGCTCGTCAACGGCAGCCAGCTCGCCAGGTCCTTGCGCGTGCGGGAACTGTGCATTTCGTGCACGCTCGTGCCCTCGTCGGCGGCGTGCACGTAGTTCTGGCTGTCGCGGAGCGCACCGATGATCGGGATCTGCAAGCGGTCGAGGAAGGCCATCAGCTTGCGGAAGCTGACGGTGTTTTCGCGGACGCGGTTGGCGACCACGCCCAGGCGTCCCATGCGCCGGCTGACCTTGGCCACGAGCAGCAGGTCGGCGATCAGGCGAGAGGCGGCGTGGATGTCGATGGCAGACGGCAGCACCGGTACCAGGATCGCGTGGGCGCCGGGCGTGAATTCGGTGAGCTGGGCGGTGGTCATCGCGGCCGGCGTGTCGACCACGAGGTAGCGGATCTCGGACGGCACGCGGAGCTGGAAGCTCCGCGTCATGTTCATCTTCTTCTCGTAGGCGGCGATGCCGTAGATCTCGCGCAGGTTCCCTGGCCGTTTCTTCAGCCAGCGGATGCTGGAACCCTGCGGGTCGTAGTCCATGAGTGCCGCCGGTCGTCCCAGCGAGGCAAAATAGCCGGCCAGGTTCATGGCGAGCGTCGTCTTGCCCGCTCCGCCCTTGGGATTGAGGATGACGATCTTGCGGAGGTCCCGGTGGCCCGGGACATTGAGCGTCATGGCGGCTTACTCCGTGGAATTGGCCGGCATGTCGGCTGCGGCCGCCCCGTCGAGGTGGGCGGCGACGGCGCGGATCGTCGATTTGCTGAACAGGTCTTCCACGTCCAGTTTCCCGGGAAATTCCTCGTCGATGCGCTCGTGGATCTGGGCCAGGGCCAATGAGCTTACACCCAGGTTGAAGAAATCATCATCGAGGCCGATCTGGCGGTCGGTGATCACGGCATGGCAGATCCGGCGGACTGCCGTCTGGGTGGCAGACGGGCCGGTGGCCGGGGCCTCGGGCGTGGCTGCCGCCAGCGCGGCCAGTTCGGCCAGCGTGGCATCGAACTCACCGGCGACATAACGGGCGGCCAGCGCATTTCGCTGCAGCTTGCCGCTCGTGGTCTTGGGCAGGTTCCGCACCGGGATCAGGTGGGCAATGTTGAGGCCCGTGTGCTCGGTGATGTGGCGGCGGATCCGGTTGGCTTCCGGCACGAAGTCGGCCGGCGAACCGCGGGCCACCAGGAACAGCAGGATTTCCTCCTCGTCACCGCCCGGCCGGCAGGCGCCGACCGCGGCGATCCGGCCGAGCTCGACGCCGGCATGTTCCTCGGCGATGGCTTCGAGATCGTGCGGGTAATAGTTCTGGCCGTTGACGAAGATGATTTCCTTGGCGCGGCCGGTGATGACGAGCTCGCTGCCGGGTGCCAGCAGGAAACCCAGGTCGCCGGTCCGCAGCCAGCCGTCGGCTGCAAAGGGCTGCGCCTCGCGGGCCACGCCGGCATAACCCTGCGTGACGTTGCCGCCGCGGATCTGCAGGTGGCCGACGAGTCCGGGGGCAAGCGGCCGGTCGTCATCGTCGACCACGCGCAGTTCGCAATCCCGGATCGGCGTGCCGACCACCATCAGTTCGAGGCTGCCCGTGTGCTGGCCATCCACCACGACCGGCGGTTTGCCGGTCGCGAGCGAATCGCGTGCCACCCGGATCGCCTTGAACGGCGTGCCGGGCGTCGGCAGGCTGACGGCGAGGCTCGCCTCCGCGAGGCCATAGACCGGATACATCGCCGTCCGCGGCAGCCCGAAGCGGGCCATTTCATCCATGAATCGCGTGGCCAGCGGCACCGAAATCGGCTCGGCGCCGTTGAAGATCAGCCGCACACGCGACAGGTCCGCATCGGCCATGCCCCTCGAGTCGTACAGCTTCAGGAAATGCTTGTAGCCGAAGTTCGGCGAGCTGAGCAGCGTGGCGCCGATCCGGGATGCTTCCTCGAGCCACAGCAGCGGCCGGCGGCTGAAAAGCCGCGTATCCATGATCGTGTGCTCGATGTCGGCGGTGAACATGCACAGGTGGAAGCCGATCAGGCCCATGTCGTGGGTCAGCGGCATCCAGCTCAGCGATACATCGCGGTTGGTGAAGCGGCCACGTTCGATGATCGCCGCGATGTTCGTCATCAGGTTCCGGTGGGTCAGCTGCACGCCCTTCGGCTTGCTGGTGGAACCCGACGAGAACTGGATGAACGCGATGTCGTCCGGCTGCACGGCGTGCGTCTTGCCGGGCCGCGAGATGTCGGTGACGCGCTCCACCGCCAGGGAACGGGCGGCCAGCGCTGCGACGCGCTCCGTTCGGGCCGCGTCGGCGTCGTCGGCATTGGCATAGTCGCGCAGCCGGCTCAGCAGGGCTTCCTCGGTGTAGACCAGCGGCGCGTCCAGCTGGTCGAAGACCTGCAGCAGCTTCTGCCGATGGTCGTCGCTGATGCCGACCGCAACCGGCACCGGCACGAGGCCCCCGAGCAGGCAGGCCCAGAAGCCATCGATGAACTGCTCGTTGCCCGAGGTGTGCAGGATCACCCGGTCACCGGGCCTTGCCCCGGCTGCCTGCAGGTGGAACAGCACGCCGAGCGCCGTGCCGGCCAGGTCGCGAAAGCGCATGGCGCG
>CAZMVP010000077.1:2902-8807 GCA_964569355.1 uncultured Chromatiaceae bacterium
GGCAGCATCAGGGCCAGGTGCATCTGCATCTCGACGAACGAGAAGTGCTCGCCGATGCAGCGTCGCGCGCCGGCCGAAAACGGCACGAAGGCATAGCGGTCCACGGGCCCCGACCGGGCTTCATCGAAGCGGTCGGGATCGAAGCGCTCGGGATCCGGCCAGAGTTCCGGCCGGCGGTGCAGGAAGTAGGGCGCGATGAACAGGTGGGCCCCGGCCGGGATCTCGAACGGACCGAGCCGGTCCGCCGCGATCGCGCGGCGCGAGAACAGCCAGACGGGCGGATACAGCCGCAGCGTCTCCTTGAGCACGCAGGCCATGTAGCTGAGTTCCATCAGCTGGCTGAAGCTGAAGTCGTCGCCATGGAACGTGGCCTCGATTTCCGCGAGCAGCCGCGCTTCCACGTCGGGATGGCGGCCGAGCAGGTACCAGGCCCAGTTCAGCGTGCCGGCGGAAGTCTCGTGGCCGGCGATGATCAGCGTGTTGATCTCGTCGAGCAGCTCGCGATCCGTCATGGCGGTGCCGGTCTTCTTGTCGCGGGCATCGAGCAGCATCGACAGGAAGTCGAAGGGCCGTGCGCCCGTGGCGCGACGCTCGGTGATGATGCCCATGACGTGCGAGGCCAGGTTGCGGAATCGCACCGCGGTTTGCAGGTCGCGCGTGGGATCGTCGGCCAGGAAGGCAAACGGGTTGTGGCCGGCGCGCTCGACGAGCCGGTCAAGGTCACTGCTCAGGATCGAGCGCAGGATCACCTCGAGGCCCAGCCGGCTCATCGCGGTGGTCACGTCGAGCGGAGTGCCATTGGTGGCCAGTGCCGCCCATTTCCCGCGGAGGTCGAGGTTGATGTGCCGGATCGGTTCGGCGAGCCGCGTCACGCTCGCGCGGCTGAAGGCCGGCTGCATCATCGTGCGCTGCCGCCGCCATTCCTCGCCGTTGCTGACGATGATGCCGTTGCCGAGCAGCATCTTCACCCGCTCGAAGCCGACGCCCTTGTTGTAGTTCTCGTGGTTGGTCAGCAGGATGTGCTTGATGTACTCGGGCCGGCTGACCACAAAACTCGGGTCCCGCCGGTCGTCGGAATGCACCACGAACAGATCACCATGCTCCGGGATCCAGCGCGACAGCGCATCGAAAGTCGGCCGCTCGGGACCGAGCGACAATCGCGTGCCGGGGCCTGGCGCCGGGCGCACGGCGTTGTCGCCGGCATCAGCGGGCGGCGGCACGGCAGCCGATCCGTTTTCCTGCGTGTGCATGGCCGGGTATTCTAGCAACCGTGAACGAGCAACCCTACGCAGCCAGCCAGCGCGCCAAGCGGCTCCGGCCCACCGGCCTTGCCCGGTCGTCCAGGCGCGTGATGTCGCCCGGCCGCCGGGCCTGGTATGCGCTGGTCATCGGGCTCGTCAGGGGCTTCCTCGGCCTGCTGTCCGCCACCTGCCGGATGCTGCCGGTGCGCGGTGCCGAACACCTGGATGGCCTCACGGGCCGGGATGCGGCGGCGGTCCTCTGCTACTGGCACCAGATGCAGGTCTTTGCCGGCGGCTACCTGTTGTCCCGGGCGAAAGCCGGGCTGAAGGTCACCTTCCTGACGAGCCCCTCGGTCAGTGGCGAAGTACCGGCCGCCATCATCCGGCGCTGGGATGCCGGCGTGTTGCGCGGCTCCTCCAAACGCGGCGCCGGCCAGGCACTGAAGGACATGTACGAGGTGCTCGTCAAGCAGAAGCGGTCCCTCGTCGTGACACCCGATGGCCCCACCGGCCCGCTGCACGAGTTCAAGTCCGGCACCATTATGCTCGCAAGGATGGCCCGCGTGCCGATCGTGCTGGTCGCCTACGCGGCCCGACCCTGCATCCGCTGGAACAGCTGGGACCGGTTCATCGTGCCGCTGCCATTCTCCCGCGTCGCGATCGCCGTCGACGAGCCCTTCGTCATCCCCGCTGGCACCGGCACCGACGACCTTGGTCCCCTGCGCCAGGAACTCGAAGCCCGCATGGCACGGCTGGTCGCCAGCGTCGAGCAGGCTGTGGGGAACGCCGACCCGCAGTCACTTCATCACGACTGAGGAATTGGCGGCCTTCCGCTTCGGGATCCGCGATATTGCAGCGGGGCGGGCCGGGTAGAGCCATTGCGGGACGTTCGCTTCGGCCATCCATGGCCTTCGCTCTCTTCGCTCAGCCGGCGCCGGGCTGTCCTGCCCGGCTTGGCTTCGAGACCCGCACTGGCTCTACCCGGCCCACCCCGTGGGCCATCGAGCCGGCTTGCCGAGCCTTCAGACCTGCTCGAGCTCCACGAGCGTGCCGCAGAAATCCTTCGGGTGCAGGAACAGCACCGGCTTGCCGTGGGCGCCGGTGCGGGGCTCGCCGTCGCCGAGCACCCGCGCGCCGGCGGCCTTGAGCCGGTCCCGTGCCGCCAGGATGTCGTCGACTTCGTAGCACACGTGGTGCATGCCACCGGCTGGATTGCCAGCCAGGAACTTCGCGATCGGGGAGTCATTGCCGAGCGGATGCAGCAGCTCGATCTTCGTGTTCGGCAGTTCCACGAACACGGTGGTCACGCCGTGCGCCGGCAGGTCGACGGGGGACGATACGGTTGCGCCGAGCAGGTCCCGGTAGACGGCTGTCGCAGCGGCCAGGTCCGGGACGACGATGGCGACATGATTGAGCTTGCCGATCATTGGCTGTTGTTCCAGAAATCCGTGATGAGTTGGTCCGCCGCCACGCGGGGCGAAAGCCGGCCCGAACCGACGGCCTCCTCGAGGCCGGCGAGCCGGAGCCGCACGGCCGGGTCCTCGCGCAGCCGGGCAAGCAGGCTTTCGGCCACCTCGTGCCACAGCCATCGTCTGGCCTGCTGCGAGCGGTTGGCGGCAAGATCGCCGCTGGCGGTCATGAGTTCCCGGAACTCCGTGATCCGTGCCCACACCTGGTCGATGCCCTGGTCCTCGAGCGCCGAGCAGGTGGTGACGGGCACCTTCCAGCGAGTCGAGCGCGGCCGCAGGAGACGCAGCGCATTCCGGTAGTCGGCCGCCGCGCGTTCCGCGACGACCCCGAGCGCGCCATCGGCCTTGTTGACGACGATCAGGTCCGCCAGCTCGACGATGCCGCGCTTGATGCCCTGCAGCTCATCGCCGCCGCCGGGCAGCAGCAACAGCAGGAACAGGTCCGCCATGTCCGCCACCGCAGTCTCGGACTGACCCACGCCGACGGTCTCGATGATCACCACGTCGAAGCCGGCGGCCTCCACCACGAGCAGCGTGTCACGGGTGTTGCGCGTGACGCCGCCCAGGGTGCTGCCGGCAGGCGAGGGCCGGATGAAGGCCTCGAGGCGCCGGGACAGGGTTTCCATCCGGGTCTTGTCGCCGAGGATCGAGCCACCGGTCACCGCCGAGGACGGATCGACGGCGAGCACCGCGACCTTGTGTCCCTCGTCGATGACGAGGTTGCCGAGGCGCTCGATGAACGTCGATTTGCCGACGCCGGGCACGCCGGAAATGCCGACCCGGATGCTGTTGCCCGACCGCGGGGCGAGCAGTTCCAGCAACCGGTTGGCCGGCTCGCGATCATCCGGATGGCTGGACTCGACGAGCGTGATGGCCCGGCCCAACGCGCGCCGGTCGCCCGCCACGAGCTCCCGGGCCAGGGCGTCCGGCGACTGGCGGGTGCTGCCTGCCGCCACGTCGCTCAACCGAACTCGACGATCGGCTGGTCCACGATGAGGCTCTGGCCCTGTTCGGCCAGGATCTTCGCGATCCGCACGTCGCCGGTGGCGCGCAGGCTGTTCTCCATCTTCATCGCCTCGACCACGGCGATCTCCTCGCCGGCCTTCAGCTCCTGGCCGACGGTTACCGCCAGCCGGACCAGCAGCCCCGGCATCGGCGAGAGCAGGAACTTCGACAGGTCGGGCGGCACCTTGGGAATCATGTGACGGGAGAGTTCCGCCGCGCGCGGATCGCAGACCAGCACGTCCTGCTGCGTGCCGCGATGGGTGAGCCGGTAGCGGATGCCGATGCGGTCGAGCTGGAAGCAGGCCGCCTTGCCGTTCACTTCGGCAGAGACGAGCGCAGAGCCGAACTTCCAGGACAGCTTGACCCGGTGCGTCCGCTGCCCGAGCCGTACCTCGCAGCCACCGGCCACCGGCACCACCCGGACCGGCTGGTGCCGGTCGTCGATGATCACGACGAAGTCGTCGCCGACATGCCGTTCGTGGCTCGGCAACTGGCCGGAGAGGCGGGCGGCCCGGTCCATGAACCGGCGGTGCAGCGTGGCGGCCACGACCACGGCAAGGTCGGGATCCGCCTGCGGCACATGGGCGGCCTGGAAGCCGTCGGGATATTCCTCGGCGATGAAGTTGGTCGTGAGCCGGCCTTCCCGGAAGCGGGGGTGGGTGACCAGCGCATTCAGGAATGCGATGTTGTGGGAAACGCCGCGGATGTAGTAAGCGTCCAGCGCATCGGCCATGCGCTCGATGGCCTGCTCGCGAGTGTCTCCACTCGTGATCAGCTTCGCGATCATCGGGTCGTAGTACATCGACACCTCGCTGCCTTGTTCCACGCCGGTATCGACGCGGACGTGGTCCGACGCCGGCGGTGGCTGGCAATACACGAGGCGGCCAATGGAGGGCAGGAAATTGCGGAAGGGGTCCTCGGCGTAGACGCGGGACTCCAGTGCCCAGCCCTCGAGCTTCACGTCCTTCTGCGTGAGCGGCAGCTTCTCCCCGGCGGCCACGCGGATCATGAGCTCGACGAGGTCGAGGCCCGTGATGATCTCGGTCACCGGATGCTCGACCTGCAGGCGTGTGTTCATCTCGAGGAAATAGAAGTTGCGGTCCCGGTCGACGATGAACTCCACGGTGCCTGCCGACTCGTAGTCCACGGCCTTTGCCAGGGCCACGGCCTGCTCGCCCATGGCCTTGCGGGTCTTCGCATCGAGGAACGGGGAGGGCGCTTCCTCGAGGACCTTCTGGTGCCGGCGCTGGATCGAGCACTCCCGCTCGTTCAGGTAGAGCGTGTTGCCATGCGAGTCGGCCAGCACCTGGATCTCGATGTGGCGGGGCTCCTCGATGTACTTCTCGGCGAAGACCCGCCCGTCGCCGAAGCTGGACACCGCCTCGTTCGTGGCGCGTTCGAAGCCGTCGCGGCATTCATCGTCGTTGCGCACGACGCGCATGCCCTTGCCGCCGCCGCCGGCACTGGCCTTCAGCATGACCGGGTAGCCGATCTCGCGCGCGATCTTCACGGCGTGGTCGGGACCGTCGATCACGTCGGTGTAGCCCGGGACCGTGCTGACGCCGGCGGCCTTCGCCAGCTTCTTCGACTCGATCTTGTCGCCCATCGCGTGGATCGCATGGGGCTTCGGGCCGATGAAGGCGATGCCGGCCCTGGCCAGCGCCTCGGCGAAAGCCGTCTTTTCGGACAGGAAGCCATAGCCCGGATGCACCGCCTCGGCGCCGGTGGCCTTGCAGGCCTCGATGATGGCGTCGGCCAGCAGGTAGCTCTGCGCGGACGGCGGTGGCCCGAGGCGGACGGCTTCGTCTGCCATCCGCACATGCATGGCCGTGCGGTCCGCGTCCGAGTAGACGGCCACCGTGGCGATGCCCATGGCGCGGGCCGTGCGGATGATGCGGCAGGCGATTTCGCCGCGATTGGCGATCAGGATTTTCTTGAACATGCGGGAGAGGGGGTCCTAAAGCGGGATATTGCCGTGCTTGCGCCACGGGTTGTCGAGTTGTTTGTCGCGGAGCATGGCGAGCGACCGGCAGACCCGCGCGCGGGTCTGGCGCGGCATGATCACGTCGTCGATGTAGCCGCGGCTGCCGGCGATGAAGGGGTTGGCAAACTTCTGCCGGTACTCCTCGGTACGGGCGGCGATGGCCGCCGGATCGCCGATGTCCTTGCGGAAGATGATCTCCACCGCGC
>CAZMVP010000078.1:0-8707 GCA_964569355.1 uncultured Chromatiaceae bacterium
CGGCGCCCTGGACGTCGATCAATGCGCGCTCGACCTCGTAGTCACTGAGGCTTGCGCCGGCGGCGCGGGCTCGGACGGCCAGGTCGGCGGCGGCGGTGCCGAGTTCCGGCAACACCCGCAAGGGGGCTGGCGGTGGCGACTGCAGGGCCTGCGCCAGGGCGGCGCGGAGCGCTTCCATGCCGGTACCGCGGCCGGCGGATACCGGGACGACTGTGGCGTGGAGCTCGCGGCCGAGCGCCTCGGCGTCGATGTGGATGCCACGGGCCTCCGCCACGTCCGACAGGTTCAGCGCGACCACGAGCGGCAGGCCCAGCTCCGCGAGCTGGGTGACCAGGAACAGGTTGCGACGCAGGTTGGTTGCGTCGACCACGGCCAGCACGACATCGGGCCGGGCGGCGTCGCTGATATGGCCGAGCAACACGTCGATGGCCACCATTTCGTCGAGCGAGTGGGCGGCGAGCGAGTAGGCGCCGGGCAGGTCGATCAGCGAGACGCGTTCGTTGCCGAGCCGGAGCTCGCCGGTGTGGCGTTCGACGGTTACGCCGGGGTAGTTCGCGGTCTTCTGGCGGAGCCCGGTCAGCACGTTGAACAGCGTGCTCTTGCCGGTATTGGGATTGCCGATCAACGCGATCGAGCGCCCATGTTGCGCGGTCGCCTGTGCTGCCCGGACCGGCGGCTCGGGCAGAACCGCGTTCATGACGGCTGCCCGACCTGGACTCGTCGGGCCTCTTCGCGGCGCAGCGAGAGCGTGTAGTCCATGACGATCACTTCGATCGGGTCGCCGCCGATCGCGCGGCGCTTCATGCTGACCGGGGAGCCGGCCAGCAGGCCAAGCGCCATCAACCGCTGTACCAGCGGGCCATCGCCCTCGATCCCGGTGATGGTCCCGGATTGTCCGATTTTCAGTTCATCCAGTGTCATGCAAGAATTCTAAATGAGAATCATTGTCATTTAAAAGCTGCCCGTCAAAAGCAGGATGACCATGCGCTGCAATGGCTGCCATCCGTACAAACCACAGATAACTACCGGTCCCGGTGTTCGGTACCGGAGGTGGAAGTTATTGCGGGGTGGGGTGGGTCAGCGGGAGCGGGAGGGTCTGGAGGCGGGCTTCTGGCCTTCGAGCTGCTGGATGTACGCGCGGGCAAATTCTTCGGTGAAGAGCTGGGGCGGGCCGCCTTCATCGCCCTGGGTCAGGGCAGGGTAGCTTTCCTCGTAGAGCTCCCAGTACTTGAGCTTGTTGGCACTGGCCAGCAGGCCGCCGCGTTTCAGGCCCTTGTCGAAGCGGTTCCTGAGTTCCTCGGGGTCGAAACGCTCGACGTAATCCTGCACGGCCTGGAGCATGGCCTGGACCAGTGCCTGTTCATGCTGGCGAACGTCGCGGAAGCCGGCGCGGACGGCATCCTCTGCGCCAAGGTACGTGCCCTCGCTGCGATCGTTGAGCAGGAAGCGCAACGCCTCGTCGACGCCGGGCGAGAATTTCAGCGGATTGTTCTGCGCCGCCTGCATCACGGTCTGCGGCAGCCGGAAGGTGTCCTTCATGTGACTGCGTTCCCGCAGCAACTCGAGCAGGCCACTGACCATCACGCGCAGGAGCTTGCCGGAACTGGCCAGCACTTCGGTGGCGGAGTGTCCCGTGATGCCCTCCGGCTCGATCCCGGCGGCCTTGAGGAACGTCGCCAATGCCCGTTGCTCGGCCTCGGCGGCCTGGGGAGCAGAGCGGACTTCTTCGGCCGCAGCGGCCGATGGTGTTGCCGACGGCCGTGGCGATTCCGGCGCCGGCCTGGATGCCGACCCGGATGCCGACCCGGATGCGGGCCCAGATGCCGGCCTGGCCGCTGACTTGGGAACCGCGACCGGCCGGCTGGCTGGACGGGCCACGGGCTTTGCCGAGGGCCTCGCCGTCTGGCGGGCCGTGCTGTTGGCCTGGACGGCGTAGCTGCTCGCCGGCTGGCGCGCCGCTTCGGCCTCGGCGGCCGCACCCCGCGCGCGGGCCGTCACGGTGCTGGAGGGCGTCAGGTGACGCTGCAGCGTCGAATCCCGCGTCAGCTTGTCTTCGGCCACCAGCTGCAGTTCGACCGATTCATCCTCGGGAACCAGTTGCGCGCGCACGATGGAATCGCGCATGCCGTCGCCTTCGTCGTCCTCGTCGCTGGCGCTGATGTCCACGGCCATCTCGTACTCGCCGATCCGGAGCTGGTCGCCGTCGAACAGGCGTTGCGGGTGGCCCTGGCCAACGGGGGTGTCGGCGCCGTTCACGTAAACGCCGTTGCGGCTGGTGTCGACGAGGTAGTAGGCCCCGCCCTGGTAGTCGATCAGGGCATGGCGGCTGGAGACATAGCGGCGGTCGTCGGGCAGCACCCAGTCGTTGTCCGGGGCACGGCCGATCGTGCCGCCCACGCCACGGAACTCCCGCACACGTTCCTTGTGCGGCAGCTCCTTGCTGTCACTGATTACGCGGAGTCGAAGTGGCATGGAAATCCCTTACCGAGCCCGCATGATGGCGGATCACCACCGGGCCGGACACGTGGTCGTTCACACTTCGGTGTCGGGTTATACTGCGCGCCCCGAAACGAGTCCCGAATGTCCGCCAGGCATCTTTACAAAATTTCCTTCGTCAATCAGGGCAAGGTTTATGAAATCTACGCCCGGAACGTGACGCAGGGCACGTTATTCGGATTCATCGAAGTGGAACGCCTGGTTTTCGGCGAGCGCAGCACCGTGGTGCTGGACCCCTCCGAGGAACGGATCAAGACGGAGTTCGCCGGGGTGCGGCGAACCTTCCTGCCGATGCACTCGATCCTGAGGATCGACGAGGTCGAAAAGCAGGGCGTCAGCAAGATCACGACCGCCGAAACCGGCAACGTCACGCCCTTCCCAATGCCGATCTACACGCCGGGCGGCTCCGGCGATTCCGGCAAGTGACGCCCGCGCTGGTCTGGCCTGGCGCCGCCGCACTCTCCGGATTCCGACTCGCCCGCCTGCTCGATGACATGCTGGCGGTCGTACCGGCCGTCGAGGCCGTGCAGGCGGCCCATTTCCATGCCATCGAGCTCAACGAGCCGCTGACACCGGAAGAGGAGGCCCGCCTTCACCAGTTGCTGGACGACCAGCCGGCCGCCCGCACGATGGATGCGACCTTGCTCGTGATTCCGCGGACCGGCACGACCTCGCCCTGGTCCAGCAAGGCCACCGACATCGCGCGCAGCTGTGGCCTGCAATCCGTCCGGCGCATCGAGCGCGGGATCGGCTACCGGATCATGACGGGGACCCCGCTGTCCGACGCGGCTCTTGGCATGCTGGCGCCGCTGCTGCATGACCGGATGACCCAGACCGTGCTGCCGGGGTCCACGAGTGCCGAAGCGCTGGCTGCCGCGCTGTTCGGTGCCGAAACGCCGCGACCGCTGCGGCGGATCCCGCTGTCGCGGGATGGCATGGCCGCGCTGGAGGAGGCCAACCGGTCGCTCGGCCTCGCGCTGTCGCCCGCCGAGATCAAATACCTGTTCGACCACTTCCGCACGACGGGCCGTGATCCGGCCGATGCCGAACTGATGATGTTCGCCCAGGCGAATTCCGAGCACTGCCGGCACAAGATCTTCAATGCACGCTGGCTCATCGACGGCGAGGAGCAGCCGCACAGCCTGTTCCAGATGATCCGCGCGACCCATGCCAACAATCCCCATGGGGTCCTGAGCGCCTACAAGGACAACGCCGCGGTGATGGCCGGCAGCGTGGCCGGCCACCTGCACGTGGACCCGGACAGCGGCGTCTACACCGAGGTGACCGCCCCCTTGCATACGCTGATGAAGGTGGAGACCCACAACCACCCGACCGCGATCTCGCCGTTCCCGGGTGCCGCGACCGGCTCCGGTGGCGAGTTGCGCGACGAAGGCGCGACCGGCCGCGGCGGCCGGCCCAAGGCTGGCCTGACCGGTTTCACGGTGTCGAACCTGGAACTGCCGGGCTGGCAGCAGCCCTGGGAACTGCCGATGCAGGCCATCGGACGGCCGACGCGGATCGCGAGCCCGCTCACGATCATGCTCGAAGGGCCGATCGGCGCTGCTTCCTTCAACAACGAGTTCGGCCGGCCCAACGTCGCCGGCTATTTCCGGAGCTTCGCCCAGCCGGGCGAAGAATCTGGCCGGGCCAGCGGCTACCACAAGCCGATCATGGTCGCGGGCGGCCTTGGCAACATCTCGGAGCCTGATGTCGAGAAAGCCGATCCACCGCCGGGCTCGCTCGTGATCGTGCTCGGTGGTCCTGCCATGCTGATCGGCCTCGGCGGCGGCGCTGCGTCGTCGGTGGGCAGCGGCAGCAGTTCCGCCGAGCTGGATTTCGCTTCGGTCCAGCGCGGCAACCCGGAAATCGAACGCCGCGCGCAGCAGGTCATCGAGGCCTGCCGGGCGCGCGCCGCGATCAGCGGCACGCCCAATCCGATCCTGATGGTGCACGACGTGGGCGCCGGCGGCCTGTCCAATGCCGTGCCGGAACTCGTGGACCATGCCCATCGCGGTGGACGCTTCGAGTTGCGCGCGATCCCGAGCGCGGATGCGGGCATGTCACCGCTCGAGATCTGGTGCAACGAGGCGCAGGAACGCTACGTGCTGGCGGTCGCGCCGGAGGACATCCAGTGGTTCGCGGCCGTCTGCGAGCGCGAGCGCTGCCCGTTCGCGGTGCTGGGTGCGCTGGACGACAGCGGACAATTGCTGGTGACCGACAGCCGCACCGGCGATTCGCCGGTGGACATGCCGCTCGAGATCCTGCTCGGTCGCCCGCCGCAGATGGTGCGCGAATTCGCGCGGCAGCCCGTGGTGGCCACGGCGCTGGACCTCGGTGATATCAAGCTCGACGAGGCCTGCCTGCGCGTGTTGCGGCTGCCGGCCGTGGCCGACAAGTCCTTCCTGATCCACATCGGCGATCGCACCGTCGGCGGGCTCGTGGCCCGCGACCAGCTGGTCGGACCGTGGCAGGTGCCGGTCAGTGACGTCGCCGTGACGGCGCTCGGCTTCGACACCTTCGCGGGCGAGGCCATGGCGATGGGCGAGCGCTCGCCGGTGGCATTGCTGGATGCGCCGGCATCCGGCCGGCTGGCTGTCGGCGAGGCCCTGACGAACATCGCCGCGGCATCGGTCCCCCGACTTGCCGACGTGCGCCTCTCGGCCAACTGGATGGCTGCGGCCGACGTGCCGGGCGAGAACCAGCGGTTGCATGACACGGTGCAGGCCGTCAGCCAGCTCTGCTGCAGTCTCGGCATCGCGATTCCGGTGGGCAAGGATTCGCTGTCGATGCAGACGCGCTGGGAGGCGGAGGGCACCACGCGTTCGGTCGTCGCGCCCGTGTCGCTCGTGGTCAGCGCCTTCGCCCCGGTCGACGACATCCGGCGGACGCTGACGCCACAGCTGGCGCCGGAGCCGGACACCTCGTTGTGGCTGATCGACCTCGGCGGTGGGCGGAACCGCCTCGGCGGCTCGAGCCTGGTGCAGGTGTACTCGCGCCACGGCGGCAGGCCACCCGACGTGGATGATCCGGCGGTCCTTGTCCGGTTCTTCGCCTTGATGAGCGAACTGCGCCGCCAGGAGATCGTGCTGGCGAGCCACGATCGCAGCGACGGCGGCCTGTTCGTGACGCTGTGCGAGATGGCCTTTGCCGGCCGTTGCGGCGTGGACGTCGAGCTGGCATCGGGGCAGCCGGAGACGATTCTTGGTGCGCTGTTCGCCGAGGAACTGGGTGTCGTCGTCCAGGTGCGTGATCGCGACCGTGCGCGGTTCGAGGCAATCGTTGCCGGGCTGGCGCCGGGGCTCCTCGTGCACCGCGTGGCCCGCGTGACGACGGACGATGCGGTCAACATCATGGCCGGCGGGCAGCCGGTGTTCGCCAGTTCGCGGACCCGGTTGCGGCGGGCGTGGTCGGAACTCTCGTGGCGGATGCAGTCGCTGCGCGACAATCCGGAGACGGCGCAGGAGGCGTGGGACGCCTTGCTCGATGCCGATGATCCCGGCCTGTCGCCACATCTGACGTTCGACCCGGCGGCACCGGTTCGCGTGGCGGCGACGACGGCCGGCAAGGCACCGCGCGTGGCGATCCTGCGCGAGCAGGGGGTCAACAGCCAGCTCGAGATGGCGGCTGCGTTCCGGCGGGCCGGCTTCGAGGCGGTGGACGTCCACATGACCGACATCCTGGCCGGCCGGCGGAGCCTCGCGGACTTTGCCGGGCTCGCGGTCTGCGGCGGTTTCTCCTATGGCGATGTCCTCGGCGCCGGTGGCGGCTGGGCCAAGTCGATCCTGTTCAATCCGCGCGCCCGTGACGAATTCGCGACGTTCTTTGCCCGGCCGGACACCTTCACGCTGGGCGCCTGCAATGGCTGCCAGATGCTCTCGACGCTCACGGAACTGATTCCCGGCACGGCGCACTGGCCGCGCTTCCGCCAGAATCGTTCGGAGCAGTTCGAGGCGCGGCTTGCCCTGGTCGAGATCCTGTCGTCGCGTTCGGTGCTGCTGGAAGGCATGGAGGGCAGCCGATTGTTGATCGCCAATTCACATGGCGAGGGTCGGGCCGAGTTCCGCGATGGCGACCAGCAGGCCTGTGCCGCCGGCGGACAGCTCGCGGTGCGCTTCATCGACAATCGCGGCCGCCCGGCCACGGCCTATCCGGCCAATCCGAACGGCTCACCCGATGGCATTGCCGGGCTCTGTTCCACCGATGGGCGCGTCACGATCCTGATGCCGCATCCCGAGCGCGTGCATCGCACGGTGCAGCACTCGTGGCATCCCCCGGGCTGGGGCGAGGATGGGCCGTGGATGCGGCTGTTCCGCAACGCCCGGCGCTTCGCCGGTTAGCCGCGCAGGGCTGACCCGGTTGCCGGGCCGTCGCTGGCCGATTCGTCTTCGTCATCGATGCCGGCCGCCTGGTTGGCGAAGAAGCGCCGGACCTTGAGCGCCTGGCGCAACTTGGCGCGCCGCACGTAGGTCTGGGTCAACAGGTCCTTCATGGTCTCCAGCAGTGCGGCCGCCTCCCGGCGTTCGAACCGGGCCTCTGGCCGGCCGGTGTCGGGATCGAAGATCACGCGGCGCACGGCCTCGAAGGTCGCGTCGTCGATCGCGCCGAGATCCCGCACTTCCGCCACGAGGTCGAAGATTTTCATGCGCCCGGCCTCACCCACGTCGTCGAAGGTGGCGCGCGCGGTTTGTCGGCACATGGCCGCGAAGGCCTGCCAGAGGCCGCTCGAGTAGCAGGCCAGCGCTTCGCGAAAGCGGGTGGCAACGGCGGGCGGCAGGTAGCCCAGGCTGAAGCGCTCGGGGGCGTGCTCCACGGCCTGCGGCAGTGGATTGAGCTCGACGCGGTCCTCGCGCCAGGCCCGGGTGCGATAGCGCAGGAACACCGGTGCCTGGCAGGCCGGGCATTGCAGGACCACGCCGACCTGGGCCGGCCGTTCGGCCTTGAGCCGGCTGAAGGCGGGAAAGGCCGCCACGGTCATCGGCCCGCTGGCGCTGCAGTGCGGACACTCCATCGCCGGGTTGCCGTTGCGTTCGAAACGTCCGTCGGCCGTGATGGCGGCGGTCATGCTTGCCTCAACGGGTCAGCGGCTTGTAGCGAATGCGATGCGGGTTGGCGGCATCGTCGCCGATGCGCCGGCGCAGGTCCTCCGCGTAGTCGGCATAGTTGCCCTGGAACCAGACCACCTGGCTGTTGCCCTCGAAGGCCAGGATGTGCGTGGCGATGCGGTCGAGGAACCAGCGGTCGTGCGAGATCACGATCGCGCAACCGGGGAACTCCAGCAGTGCCTCCTCAAGCGCGCGCAGGGTTTCCACATCGAGGTCGTTGGTGGGCTCATCGAGCAGCAGCACGTTGCCGCCGGACTTCAGCACCTTGGCCAGATGCACGCGGTTGCGTTCACCGCCGGAGAGTTCGCCGATCAACTGCTGCTGTTGCGTGCCCTTGAAGTTGAAGCGCCCGACATAGGCCCGCGACGGGGTTTCGTACTTGCCGATCCGGAGGAGATCTTCGCCGCCCGAGATCTCCGCCCAGACGGTCTTCGTGTCGTCGAGCGACTGGCGTGACTGGTCCACGGCCGCAAGCTGCACCGTTTCGCCGAGGCGGATCGTGCCGCTGTCCGGCTTGTCGAGGCCGGTCAGCATCCGGAACAGCGTGGTCTTGCCGGCGCCGTTCGGGCCGATGATGCCGACGATCGCGCCGGGCGGCACCTGGAAGCTCAGGTCCTCGATCAGCAGCCGGTCGCCGAAGCCCTTGCGCAGGTTCGTCACCTCGATCACGAGGTCGCCCAGCCGCGGCCCGGGCGGGATGTAGATTTCCAGCGTTTCCTGCCGGGTCTGGTATTCCTGCGAGACCAGTTCCTGGAAGCGGCTCAATCGCGCCTTGCTCTTGGCCTGGCGTGCCTTCGGGTTGGCCCGGACCCACTCGAGTTCTGCCTTGATGTTCTTCTGCCGGGCCTGCTCGGCCTTTTCTTCGAGCGCGAGCCGCTTTTCCTTCTGTTCCAGCCACGAAGAGTAGTTGCCTTCCCATGGAATGCCGTGACCGCGGTCCAGCTCGAGGATCCAGCCGGCGACATTGTCGAGGAAGTAGCGGTCGTGCGTCACGGCGATCACGGTGCCGGGATACTGCTCGAGGAACTTCTCGAGCCAGGCCACGGAGGAGGCGTCGAGGTGGTTGGTCGGCTCGTCGAGCAGCAGCATGTCCGGCTCGGACAGCAGCA
>CAZMVP010000079.1:0-8558 GCA_964569355.1 uncultured Chromatiaceae bacterium
GGGCCGGCTGCAGCAGCCCGCGGTCCTGCCGGATCAATGGCGGTCCGCTACAATGCCCTGCTTTCCCTTCCCGGAGTCCTCCAATGCTTGACAGCCACACGACCCTGGCCGGATTCGACCCGGAACTGGCCCGCGCCATCGACGGCGAACAGCGCCGCCAGGAAGAACATGTCGAGCTGATCGCATCGGAAAACTACGTGAGCCGGCGCGTGCTGGAAGCCCAGGGCTCGGTGCTGACGAACAAGTACGCCGAAGGCTATCCGGGCAAGCGCTACTACGGCGGCTGCCAGTACGTGGATGTGGTCGAGACGCTCGCCATCGACCGGGCGAAGCAGCTTTTCAGCTCGCCCTACGCCAATGTCCAGCCGCACTCCGGATCGCAGGCCAATGCCGCCGTGTATCTGGCGCTGCTCAAGCCAGGCGACACGGTGCTTGGCATGAGCCTGGCCCATGGCGGCCACCTCACGCACGGTTCGCCGGTGAATTTCTCCGGTCGGCTGTTCAACATCGTGTCCTATGGCGTGGACGGCACCACCGGGCTCATCAACTACGATGAAGTCGCCGACCTTGCACGCAAGCACCAGCCGAAGATGATCATCGCGGGATTCTCGGCCTATTCCCGCGTCATGGACTGGCAGAAGTTCCGCGAGATCGCCGACAGCGTGGGGGCATATCTCTTTGTCGACATGGCCCACGTCGCCGGGCTCGTGGCGGCCGGCGAATACCCGAATCCGGTGCCGATCGCCGACGTCACCACCACCACCACGCACAAGACGCTGCGCGGGCCGCGCGGCGGCATGATCCTGGCCCGACCCAACGACGAGATCCACAAGAAGCTCAATTCGCTGATCTTCCCCGGCACGCAGGGCGGGCCGTTGATGCATGTCATCGCCGCCAAGGCCGTGGCCCTGCTGGAAGCGCTGCAGCCGGAGTTCAAGACCTACCAGCAGCAGGTCAAGGCCAACGCCGCGCTGATGGCCGAGTGCCTGATGGCACGCGGCTACAAGATCGTCTCCGGCGGCACCGACAGCCACATGCTGCTCGTGGACCTGATCGGCCGGGAGATCACCGGCAAGGACGCCGATGCCGTGCTGGATGGCGCGCACATCACCGTGAACAAGAATGCCGTGCCCAACGACCCGCGCTCGCCGTTCGTCACGAGCGGCGTACGGATGGGCACGCCGGCGGTCACCACCCGCGGCTTCGGCGCCACGGAGATCCGGCAGTTGAGCGGCTGGATTGCCGATATCCTCGACGACATCAAGGACGAACCGCGCATCGCCCGCATCCGTGACCAGGTGGTCGAACTGTGCGGACGGTTCCCGGTTTACGGATAGGGTGAGGCGGTCAGGCCCCGCCTGCCGACCAGCCCATGCATTGCCCGTTCTGCAGCCATCCCGAGACCAAGGTCACCGACTCGCGGCTGGCCGGTGACGGCACCCAGGTCCGGCGCCGGCGGGAATGCCTGAAATGCGCCGAGCGGTTCACGACCTTCGAGAGCGCGGAGCTCGTGATGCCGCGCGTCGTGAAGCGCGACGACACCCGTGAACCGTTCGACGACCACAAACTGCGCAACGGCATGATCCGCGCGCTGGAGAAGCGGCCGGTCAGCAGCGAAGCGATGGAAGAGGCCCTGGCGCGCATCACCCATCGCCTGCAGACGTTGGGCGAACGCGAGATCCAGTCCCGCCGGATCGGCGACCTCGTGATGGAGGAGCTGCGCGCGCTCGACGAGGTGGCCTACGTGCGCTACGCCTCGGTCTACCGGAGCTTCCAGGACGTCGAGTCCTTCCAGGAGGAGATCCGCAAGCTGAAGGAGCTGGCCGCGCGCGATCGGCGCCGCGACCAGTTGCCCCTGTTGCCGGACGAATCCTCGTGAGCTTCAGCAGTGATGACCGCCGCCACATGGCCCGGGCACTGCAGCTGGCGGCGAGGGGCCTCACCACCGCGCATCCCAATCCCCGGGTGGGCTGCGTGATCGCGCGCGGGCCGGAAGCCATCGGCGAGGGCTGGCACCACCGCGCGGGCGGGCCGCATGCCGAGATCGAGGCGCTGGCTGATGTCGGCAGGAAGGGCGGCAGCGCGCGGGGCGCCACGGCCTATGTCACGCTCGAACCCTGTTGCCACACCGGCCGCACGCCGCCCTGCACGGAGGCGCTCAAGGCCGCCGGCATCTCGCGCGTGGTCTACGCGGCAGGTGATCCCAATCCGCGCGTCAACGGCGGTGGTAAGAACGCGCTGGCCGCGGCCGGCATCGACGTCAGCGGCGGCCTGATGGCGGCGGTGTCCGAGCAGCTGAATGCCGGGTTCTTCAAGCGCATGCGCGAGGGGCGGCCGCTCATCCGCAGCAAGATCGCGGCCACGCTGGATGGCCGGACCGCGCTCGCCGATGGCCGCAGCCAATGGCTGACCGGGCCGGCGGCCCGGGCCGACGTGCAACGCTGGCGGGCGAGGAGTGGGGCGATCCTGACGGGCATCGGTACTGTGCTGGCCGATGATCCGTCGCTGAACGTCCGGGTCGGCGACGTGGCGGCTGATGAAGTGGACCAGCCCTGGCGCGTGATCCTCGATTCGCGCGGGCGCACGCCGAAGTCGGCACGGACCCTGGCGCTGCCTGGCAAGGTGCTGGTCCTTGTCGCCGAAGGTGCTGATCACGAAACGGTGGAGGGCTTGCGTGGCCGTGGTGCGAGGGTTGAAACCGTGACCGCATCGCCGGGTGGCGTGGATCTGGCCGCCGCCTTCCGGCGACTCGCCGAACGGGAAATCAACGAAGCCTGGGTCGAAGCGGGTCCCGCGCTGAACGGCGCACTGCTGGCCGCCGGGCTTGTCGACGAGTTGATCGTCTACCAGGCTGCCAGCATCCTCGGCAACCAGGCACGCGGCATGTTCGACATGGCCGGACTGCCGGACCTGGCGTCCCGGCCGACCTTCCGGCTGGCGGAGCTGCGCCGGGTCGGGGATGATCTGCGCCTGCGCTATACCCCCGTCAACCACGGCAACGAACCGTCGAAGCACTGATGTTCACCGGCATCATCCAGGCCATCGGCAGCATCCGGTCCGCCACGGCAACGGCCTCCGGGCGCCGACTGGTGGTGGAGTTGGGCGCCCTCCGGGGCCGCTCCTTCAACCTGGGCGACAGCATTGCCGTGAACGGTGCCTGCCTGACCGTCGTGGAGCTGGCAGAGGGGTCGTTCGCTGCGGACGTGTCCGCTGAAACGTTGCGGGTGACCACGCTGGGTGGGCTCGAAACCGGCAGCCCGGTGAACCTGGAGCCGGCCATGACGCTGGCCGAACCCCTGGGCGGGCACCTCGTGACCGGGCATGTGGATGGCATCGGCAAGGTTGCCGAGCGTCGCGACGAGGGCAGTACCGCGATACTGCGCTTCGAACTGCCGGCCGCGCTCCAACGCTACGTGGCCCGCAAGGGGTCGATCGCGGTGGATGGTGTCAGCCTGACAGTCAACGACATCAGCGGTGCGCTGGTCCTCGTGACGCTGGTACCGCACACGCTCGCGCACACAATCATGCAACACTATCGCCCCGACACCCGGGTCAACATCGAGGTTGACCTGGTCGCCCGCTACGTAGAAAGGCTGCTGGCCCCGCAATGACCGACACTCCACGCCAATCCCAGGGCTTCAGCACCGTGCCCGCCCTGGTCGACGACCTGCGGCAGGGCCGGATGGTGATCGTCGTCGACGACGAGAATCGCGAGAACGAGGGCGACCTCCTGATGGCCGCCGCCAAGGTGCGTCCCGAGGACATCAATTTCATGGCCCGCTTCGGCCGCGGGCTGATCTGCCTGACGCTGACGCGGTCGCGCTGCCAGCAGCTGCGCCTGCCGTTGATGGTGGGTGACACCGATCGCCAGAAGAGCACCAATTTCACGGTGTCGATCGAGGCCGCCGAAGGCGTGACGACCGGAATTTCCGCCCAGGACCGGGCGCGCACCGTGCGCGTCGCGATCGGGCCGGATGCGATGCCGGAGGACATCCGCCAGCCGGGGCATGTGTTCCCGCTGATGGCCCAGTCCGGCGGCGTGCTGACCCGCGCCGGCCACACCGAAGCCGGCTGCGACCTCGCGCGGCTGGCCGGTTTCGAGCCGGCTGCCGTGATCGTCGAGATCCTGAACGAGGACGGCACGATGGCCCGCCGGCCGGAGCTCGAGGCTTTCGCCCGCCGGCACGGCCTGAAGATCGGCACGATTGCCGACCTGATCAGTTATCGGCTGCAGCACGAGGAATCGGTCGAGCGCATCGGCGAGCACACGGTCGACACCGAATTCGGCCGCTTCCGGCTCGTGGCCTACGAGGATCATGTCAGCCGCAACGTGCATCTCGCGCTCGTCAAGGGGGACCTCGCGCGGCCGGAGCCGCCGCTCGTGCGGGTGCATGTGCCTGACACGCTGGGTGACGTGATCGGCGTGCGCAGCGCCGAACTCGGCTGGCCACTGCGCTCGGCCATGCAGCAGATCGCGCAGGCCGAGCAGGGCGTGGTCGTGCTGCTCCAGTACGGCGAGTCGCCACGGGACCTGCTCGATACCTTCCGGTCGCTGAGCCGCCCTGCCGGCGGTGAAGGCCGCCGGCAGGGCATCGGTGGCCAGGTGCTGCGGAATTACGGCACCGGCGCGCAGATCCTGCGCGATCTCGGCGTGCAGCGGATGCGCGTCTTGAGCGCGCCGAAGCAGATGCATGCACTGTCGGGCTTCGGGCTCGAGGTTGTAGAGTACGTGGATGCGCCGGCCACGGCGCCGGGCTGATCGGGCAGGCACATGCGCATCATCGAAGGACAATTGGTCGCCCGCGACGCACGCATCGTGATCCTTGCGGCTCGTTTCAACGAGCTGATCGTCCGCAATCTCGTCGACGGCGCCATCGACATGCTCCATCGCCAGGGCGTGGATGATGCCGATGTCCATGTGGTCCGGGTCCCCGGCGCCTTCGAACTGCCGCTGGCCGCCCGGCAACTCGCCGAACTGAAGCGTTACGACGGCATCGTCGCGCTCGGCGCGGTGATTCGCGGCCAGACCCCGCATTTCGATTTCGTCTGCGGCGAGTGTGCGGCCGGGCTCAACCGCGTCAGCACGGAGTACGGCCTGCCGGTCGGCTTCGGCGTGCTCACCTGCGACACGGTCGACCAGGCGATGGCCCGCGCTGGTGGGAAATCCGGCAACAAGGGCGCGGACACCGTGCTGGCGACCCTTGAAATGATCAACCTGCTCCGCCAGCTCAAGGGCTGAGTCCCGGATCATGGCGGCAACGGGTCGGCAAGGTTCGCGCCGCCTGCTGGTGCAGGCGCTCTATCAACACCAGCTGGCCGGCCATGAAGCGGACGAATTGCTGGCACAGTTCGGTGGCCAGCCCGGCTTCGAGTCCCTGGATGGAGAATACTTCCGGCAACTCCTGGTCCACATCGTCAATGACAAGTCCACGCTGGATGGCCTGATTGCGCAGCATGCCGACCGGCCACTTTCGCAGCTCGATCCGGTCGAGCATGGCATCCTGTGGCTCGGCATGGCCGAACTGCTGTGGCGGCCCGATGTGCCGGTGAGGGTGGTCATCACGGAAGCGGTGCAGCTTGCGAGGCAATTCGGCGCGCAGGATGGCCACTGCTACATCAACGCGCTGCTCGATCGGGCTGCGGCGGTCGTGCGGGCCACGGGCTAGCCATCCGGCGATGGACGAACGGACGCTGATCCGTACGTACTTCGACCGTCCGGCCGGCGCGGCAGGCGGGCACCCGGAAGTGCTGCTCGGCATCGGCGATGACGCAGCCATCCTCCGGCCGGAACCGGGTTACGACCTCGTGGTCGCCATCGACACGCTCGTCGAGGGCACGCATTTTCCGCAGGGTACGCCGGCTGCAGCCATCGGCCATCGCAGTCTCGCCGTGAACCTGAGCGATCTGGCCGCGATGGCCGCCGAACCGCGTTGGGCCGTGCTGGCGCTGGCCATGCCCGAAGCTGGCGAGGACTGGATCCGCGAGTTTGCCAACGGTTTGTTTGCGCTGGCCGACCGCCATGGCGTGGCGCTGGTTGGCGGCGATACCGTGCGCGGGCCGCTCGCAGCCACGGTCACGGTACATGGCCGCGTGCGACCGGGGCTCGGCGTGCGTCGCAGTGGCGCGCAGCCGGGCGATGGCATCTGGGTCACGGGTCATCCTGGCGATGCGGTAGCAGGGCGACTGCAGCTGGCGGCCGCTCGCGAGCGTGCCGGCCCCGCATCAGGCCAGGCCCTGGAACGGACCCTGGATCGGACCGCGCGGCCGCTGGTCGAGCGGTTCCTGTTTCCCGAGCCCCGGGTGCGCGAGGGTCGTGACCTGGCGAGCCTCGCGACTGCCATGCTCGATGTCTCCGACGGCCTGCATGATGACCTCGGCAAACTCATGGAAGCGAGCGGCACCGGGGCTGACCTGGACATCGCCTGCCTGCCATTGAGCGCGGCGTTGCGGGCCGTGTATCCGGCCGATGCCATCCAGCAGGCCCTGACCGGTGGCGACGACTACGAGTTGTGCTTCACCGTGCCGGAAGCCAACGAAGCACGGTTGGCGGCGGTCGCCGCGGCGTGGCCGGTGCCGGCGACGCGCATCGGCACGGTGGCGGCGGAGGCGGGCGTGCGCTGGTCGCTGGCCGGCAAGCCACATCCAGTTGGCCCGACCTGGCAGCACTTCTGATGGAGAAGCCCGGCACGGCATCGTCCCCGACGCTGGCGCGACAGGTCCTGCGCGACCCGGTGCACTGGCTGGCCTTCGGCCTTGGCACCGGCCTGCTGCCGCGGGCGCCGGGTACCTGGGGCTCGTTGCTGGCGCTCGCCATTTACTGGTTGCTGCCGCCGTTGCCGATGGCTCTCGCGCTGTCAGGGCTTGTCGTTGCATTCATTGCCGGTTGCGTGATCTGCGGCCTGAGTGCCCGGCGGCTTGGCGTGCATGATCATGGCGGCATCGTACTGGATGAAATCGTTGCGCTGCTGGCGGTGCTGGCCGTGACGCCGCGAACGATGGGCTGGTCGATCGTGGCGTTCCTGCTGTTCCGCTTCTTCGACATCGCCAAACCCTGGCCGATCCGGGAGGCTGATCACAGAATAGCCGGCGGGCTGGGCATTATGCTCGATGATGTCCTGGCGGCGTTTTATGCGGCATTGATCGTCAGGGGAGTGCTGCTGTTGCCGCTGTCCCAAGCCTGATCAGGTCCACGCCGCATGGTCCAGCAGTCGACGCCGAGCACCGCCCCCGGGACTGCGGCCGATGGCGTCGATGCACCCGTCGACGCGGCATCCGAGGTGCCGAAGAAGATCGGCAAATACCCGATCATCAATGAAGTGGGCCGCGGCACGACCGGCACCGTGTACCTGTCCCACGACCCCTATTCCCGGCGCGATGTCGCCATCAAGGTGTACAACACCGCGCCCGACGACGATCCGGCCCGCGGGCGGATCGCCCGCAAGATGTTCTTCAACGAAGCCCACATGGTCGGCATGCTGCAGCATCCGAACATCCTGCCGATCCTCGATGCCGGCGAGGAGGAGGGCAAGTACTACGTCGTGATGGAGCACGTGCAGCGGGCACGCACGCTGGAAGCCTATTGCCGCCCCGACAACCTGCTGCATGTCGAGGATGTCGTGAAGATCATCTACAAGTGCGCGCGGGCCCTGCACTACGCGCACCGGCGCGGCGTGATCCATCGCGACATCAAGCCGAGCAACATCATGCTCACCAACGACAATGATGTCCGGATCATCGACTTCGGCATCGCGATCCTCCGCGATGCCGATATCTCCAAGATCGAGGGCATTGCCGGCTCGCCGAGCTACATGTCGCCCGAGCAGGTACAGGGCAACGACCTGACGCCGGCCTCCGACCTGTACTCGCTTGGCGCCGTGATGTATGAACTCCTGACCGGCTTCCGGCCGTTCCGCGCCAGCTCGCTGTCCAAGCTGCTGAACCAGATCGTCTATGCCACGCCGGCGCCGATCCACACGCTGCGGATGGGCGCGCCCGAGGAACTCGAGGAGATCGTGGCCGTCGCCCTGCAGAAGGACCCGGCCAACCGCTTTGCCAACGGCACGGATTTCGGCGCCCGGCTGACCCGCGTCTACCACCAGTTGAAGAGCCAGTGGGATGGCATCGATCGCCAGGAGCAGTTCGACATCCTCCGGCGGCTGTCGTTCTTCCATGACTTCTCGCAGTCGGAGATCCGCGAGCTGTTGCGCGCCAGCGAGTGGCGCGAGTACGGCGCGAACGACGAGATCATCCGCGAAGGCACCGCCGATGACCGCTTCTACGTGATCGTCCACGGCCGGGTCTCGGTCGAGAACGCCGGCAAGCAGGTCGGCACGCTCAAGGAAGGCGATTGCTTCGGCGAGACCGGCTATGTGACCGGCGCGCGCAGTACCGCCGGCATCCGCGCCCAGGACGGCGTTACCGTACTCTCGGTAAGTTCCACGATGCTCGAGCAGGTGTCCACCGAGTGCCAGCTCCGATTCAACAAGGTGTTCCTCCGCTCCATGATCCGGCGCCTGCAGGGCGCATCGCGCGCCGGCGAATAGTCCGTCGTGACGGAC
>CAZMVP010000080.1:0-3594 GCA_964569355.1 uncultured Chromatiaceae bacterium
CTGAAACTTTTAATGGGATACAACCTATTAACAATGTCACAAGTAAAAAGAGGCCAACATTTCGATAGAGGAATCTCATCGACACTCTTCCCCTCTAACAGGGTGATGCAAACGCCTGAAATGCGGCGACTTGCGCGAGATAATGTATCGCATTGCAGGAACGGAGTTTACCCGATGCGCGGCGAAGTGGATCCCCCAGCCGTAGTGCCTTCTTCGGCCTGAGCAAGCTCTCGGTCTGGTGGCTACGCCTGGGGATCCGCGTCGAACGCATCAAACCGGGACACCCACAACAGAACGGCCGCCACGAGCGCATGCACCTGACCCTGAAGAAGGAGGCCACGAAGCCGGCGGCCAGGAACCTGTTGCAGCAGCAGGCCAGGTTCGATCGCTTCATCGACTATCACAACCAGGAACGGCCACACCAGGCCCTGGAGGGTCGCTATCCCACCCAGGTCTATCGACCCTCCCGACGTCCCTACACTGGATTGAGTGACCTCGAATATCCCTTCCACGATCGGACTATCACGGTCACTACCTGTGGCCGCATCTGTTTTGGCCGGCGTAAGATCAACCTCAGCCTGGTCTTCGCCGGACAGAACGTCGGCGTCACGGAGGTCGCGGAAAAGATCTGGTTAGTCAGCTTCATGCACTATGACCTGGGGTTCTTTGACCACGAGGCCGGCCGCGTCGAATGCGCCCCCAACCCGTTCGGCGCCAGACTGTTACCCATGTCTCCGGAATGAAATGGATACCATGTCCTCGGGTAGGACCCGGTTGGGAGTGGCGCGCCCGGAGAGATTCGAACTCCCGACCCTCAGGTTCGAAGCCTGATGCTCTATCCAGCTGAGCTACGGGCGCGCGGCAATCAGCCCTTCCTGGCGGCCATCGCCTTCATGAAACCGTCGAAGGCCACTTCGTAGTCCTTCAGGATCGGACCGCAGTGTGCGTCGTTCTCCATGGCCTTCCACCAGGTCGCCAGGCGGCCACTGGCTGTCGGATCGGCGATGCCGAAGTTGCCGGCGGCAAGGATCTTCTTGAACATCATCGTGCTGGTGCCGAGCGCGCAGTCGCCGAAGGTCGGCTTGGCGCCGACGCAGAACGGTCCGCTGCCCATCGCCTGCTCGGCATAGGCATAGGTCTTGGCGACTTCCTTGCCGGCTGTTTCGATCGCGGCCTGGTCGCGCGTTGCGGGATTCATCTGGCGGAAGAAGGGCCCGAGCTGGGGTGCGATGTAGAGGTCCGTGATCCGGCCGATCAGCCGGGTGCGGGCACGGTCGAATGGGTCGGCGGGCAGGCCGGGCTTCTGCGGGTAGACGTCTTCCAGGTAATCGCAGATCACGGTGGATTCGCCGATGCCGCGGCCATCGACATCCAGCGTGGGCATCTTGCCGATCGGGTTGAGCTTCAGGTATTCGGCGCTCTTGATGCCGCCGGGCGCTTCCACCAGCGGCAGGTCGATGCCCTTGATGCGGGCATACATGACCACACGGGCCACGTAGGGCGAAGCAATCGAGCCGTAAAGTTTCATGACGGGATTCCTCTAACTGAGTGCGGCAACATCGAAATCGCGGACCAGCCGGTCCGCCTTGAAGATCTTGAGCAGGATGGCGGCCCGCATCCACATGCCGTTGCGCTCCTGGCGCCAGTACATGGCCCGCGGGTTCTCGTCGATCGCAGGCGAAATCTCCGGCCCGCGCGGCAGCGGATGCATGATCACGGCATCCGGCTTCAGGCGCCCGACGTTGTCCGGCGTGATGCTGTAGTCGCCGTAGTCGATGCTGCGGGTCTCGCCGGCCGTGTCCCATTCGGACTGCATGCGCGTGACATAGATGGCATCGAGTGACGGCAGTACCTCGTCGAGGCGGGCTCCTTCGGTGAACGGGATGCCCTGCTCGCGCAGGTGGTCCTTGATGTCCGGCTCGAGATCGAAGCGCGGCGGCGCGATCAGCACGAGGCGCACGTTCCGGTAGTTCTTCATCAGGTAGCACAGCGATCGCACCGTGCGGCCGCGCTTGAGGTCGCCCATGAGGCCGATCACCTTGCCGTCGATGCCACCCCGCTCCTCGAAGCTGCGGTCGAGCGTGTAGATGTCGAGCAGCGCCTGAGTCGGGTGCTGGTCCTGGCCGCTGCCGGCATTGATCACCGGCACGGGCCGCGGGATGCGATTCATCAGGTCGGCGGCCCGCGCGGCCTCGCCGGAGCGTGGCGTGCGCATGATGATCACGTCGACATAGGAGCTGAACGTGCGGATGCTGTCCTCGAAGCTCTCGCCCTTGACCTCGGACGAGGTGGACGGATCGCGGATCTCGCTCGTGCGGATGCCGAGCACGTGGCAGGCATTGTTGAACGACAGGAAGGTCCGCGTGGATGGCTGCACGAAATAGAGCATCGCGCGCCGGTCGGGCAGCAACCCGAGCAGAAAGCGGGCACCGTCGGGATGCTTGGCGAGCAGCCGCACCCGGTTGGTGAGGTCACAGAGATCGTCGAGTTGCGCCCGATCGAAAATCCGGGGATCAATCACGTGGAACAGCGCGGCGGACTCCGGCGGCATGGCATTCTTTCGTGGTCTTCTGGCCGCCGCGAATGATAGCAGCCCTGCCATATACTGTTCCCCATGCAGTCGAACCTGCCACGTGTGGTGGTGGTCGGTGGCGGATTTGCCGGCCTCTGGGCGGCCCGTGCCCTGCGGCACGACGCGGTGGACGTGACGCTCATCGACCGGACCAACCACCATGTCTTCCAGCCCCTGCTCTACCAGGTGGCGACAGCCGGCCTCGCGGCGCCGGCCATCGCCGCCCCGCTGCGTTACATCCTGCGGCGGCAACGCAATGCCACCGTTCTGCTCGGCACGGTCGCCCGGCTCGATGTCGAGGAACGCCACGTCTGGCTCGGCACCCGGCGCCTTGCCTACGATTACCTGGTACTGGCCACCGGCGCGACCCACGCCTATTTCGGCCACGCCGGCTGGCAGGCGCACGCCCCCGGCCTCAAGACCCTGGACGACGCGCTGGCCATCCGGGCGCGGATCCTGCTGGCATTCGAGCGGGCGGAACTCGAGGATGACCCGGTGGCACGTGCCGCCCTGCTGACCTTCGTCGTGGTGGGTGGCGGGCCGACCGGCGTGGAGCTGGCCGGCACGCTGGCCGAGATCGCCCGACACACCCTGGTCCGTGATTTCCGCCGCAGCAATCCGCGGTCCGCCCAGGTGCTGCTGGTCGAGGGCAGCGAGCGGATCCTCGGCACCTTTCCGCCGGCATTGTCGCGGCGTGCCCAGGCACAGCTTGAGGCATTGGGGGTCACCGTGCTCACCGGTACGCCCGTCACGGATATCGGCAAGGACGGCCTGCAGCTCGGTGGGCGCCGGATCGACGCCGGCACGATGCTCTGGGCGGCCGGCGTGCAGGCCTCGGCACTCGGCCGGCAACTCAACGCCGCGCTCGGCACCCCGCTGGATCGTTCGGGCCGAGTCCTGGTGAACCCCGACCTGACCGTGCCCGGCCACCCGGAGATCCTCGTGGTCGGCGATCTCGCCAGCCTCAAGGATGCCAGTGGCCGACCAGTGCCCGGCGTGGCGCCGGCCGCCAAGCAGATGGG
>CAZMVP010000080.1:3694-8410 GCA_964569355.1 uncultured Chromatiaceae bacterium
TGCTGGTTGCGGTGCTGGCCGCCGGCTGCACCTCCGTGGGCACGCTGCCCGAGGATCCACGGCACGAACTGGCCGCGGTGCCATTTTTCCCGCAGACCCTGCACCAGTGCGGGCCGGCCGCGCTCGCCACCGTGCTCGGTGCGAGCGGCGTCGACATCGATCCTGACAGCCTGACCCCCGAGGTCTACCTGCCGGACCGGCACGGCAGCCTGCAGGTCGAGCTGCTGGCGGCCGCCCGGCGGCACGGCCGCCTCGCCTTCGTCATCGAGCCGCGTTTCGAAACCCTGTTGGCAGAGGTCGAGGCCGGCCACCCGGTGCTGGTACTCCAGGACCTCGGTGCGCTGGGCGTCCGCTGGTGGCATTACGCGGTGGTGATCGGCTTCGACCCGGCGGGTGAACGGGTCGTGCTGCGCTCCGGGACGGAACGTCGCCGCGTGGTGTCCCGGCAACGCTTCCTGCGATCGTGGCGGACCGGCGGGAACTGGGGCGTCGTGATCACAACGCCCAGCCGGCCCCCGGCAACGGCCACGGGGCCGGATTATGTCAAGGCCGTGGTCGAGGCCGGCCCCTGGCTGACCGCGGCCGACACGGACACTGCCTATCGAGTCATGCGCACGCGCTGGCCGGATTCACCGCTTGTGCTGCTCGCCACGGGCAACCGGGCCTATGCCCAAGGGGAGCTCACCGAAGCCATCGGCGACTACCGGGCCCTGCTGGCACTTGAGCCCCGGCACGTGGCCGGACTGAACAACCTGGCCAACGCACTGCTCGATGCGGGTTGCCCGGCCACGGCGCTGGCCGAGGCAACGAAGGCGGCGGACCTCGTGGATCCCGACTCGCCGCTGGCGGCAGCCGTGGTCGATACGCATGCGAAGGCCGTGATCGCCGCCAGGCGCGCCAGCGACGCCCTTGTCGACGGGGCGCCAGCCGGGGCATCCGGCGAAAGCGGCTCAGTCTGCGCCGCCGAATAGCTCCTCGATGCGGTTGATCAACCGCTGGGCATCCACGGGCTTGCGCATCAACGACACTCGCGACAACGAGGTCATGTCGGTGACCATCGATGAAGTGTCGCCGCTCAGGATGATCGCGGGCAGGTCGCGCAAGGCAGCCTGGCGCAGGTGGGTGAGCAGCTCCACGCCGTTGCGTCCGTTGCCGAGGTGGAAATCGGTGACGAGGACATCGATCTCCGGCCCGCTCTCGGCGAACAGCTGTTCGGCCGCCTCGGCCGATTGCGCCACACGGATCGGGTAGCCGGACAGGTCCAGCACGAGCTCGAGCGCGTCCCGTACGGCGGCATCATCCTCGACGACCAGGATCGCCGGCTTCTGCGCGGATTCCAGCGTGGTCCGGCTGACGGCCTGCAATGATGCGTCGGCAGGGTTCGCCAGCACATCGGCGGCGGGAATCCGCACCGAGAAGGTGGTGCCCTGACCCACCCGGGACTGCACGGCCATGCGGTAACCGAGCAGGCTGGCGATCCGTTGCACGATGGTAAGGCCCAGGCCGAAGCCGCGCTGCTTGATGTCGGGCGAATTCACGCGGTAATACTCGTCGAATACGCGGTCGAGCTCGCCCTCGGGGATGCCGATGCCGGTGTCGATGACTTCGAGGATGAGGGCATCGGGTTCGCGCCTGGCCGCCAGTGTCACGCTGCCTTCCGCCGTGTACTGCAGGGCGTTGGTCACGAGGTTCTGCAACAGCTGGCGCAACAGCACCCGGTCGGAGGACAGGTGCACGTCGGTCGACGGCACGAGCAGCGACACGCCTCGCGCATGGGCCAGGTCCTCCGACTGCCGACGGATCTCGCCGAACACGGTCGAGAGCGACACGAGGCCGGGATTGGCGCGCACTGCGCCGGATTCCAGCTTGGTGATGTCAAGCAGGGCATTGAGCAGGTCGCCCATGGAATCCATCGCGGTCTGCTGGCGCTGGATCAGCTCGCGGCATTGCGCGTCATCCAGCTTGCGGCCCAGTGCCGCGTTCAGCAGCTGCAGGGTCTGCAACGGCTGGCGCAGGTCGTGGCTCGCCGTGATCAGGAAACGGGTCTTGGCCTTGTTGGCGTTGTCGGCTTCGGCCCGCGCGGCACGCAGTTCGTTGGTCATCCGCCGCCGGTCCGTGACATCGCGCACCGTCGAGAGCACATAACGATGGCCGCCATGCAGGATCGGCGCCAGGCGGATCTCCACCGGGAACGTGGATCCATCGCTGCGGCGTGCCAAAAGGGCCACGAGCCGCGCAGCCATTTCCCGCGTGGTCGGGGCCGCCTCGAAACCCTGGCGGAACCGCTCATGGATGCCCCGCGACTGCTCCGGCACCAGGCTCTCGATGGAAAGGCCGAGCAGCCTGTCCCGGGCATAGCCGAAGAGCGAAGTTGCCGCCGCATTCACCGCCACGATCACGCCCCGTTCATCGACCAGCACCAGGGCGTCCGGGGACTGCTCCAGGATGCGGGCAGCGAGTTCGGGCCGGGAGGCCAGGTCGGGGATCAGGTCGGTGGAGGTCATCGGCAACGCGGGAGTGCTACGGGGAACCCCTTAGGGAGCAAGCGGCGACCGCACATTAGCATCTTCATCAGCATGGACACGCCCGATCATCAGCTGCCCGGCGCGGTGATGCAAGCAGTGACCACGGGTGCCGGTCCGATGACGGGATCCGACGTCTATCTCTTGCGGGACCTCGCAGCCGGCTTTGCGCACGAATTGAACCAGCCGCTGGCCGCCATCACGGCCTATGCGGATGGCGCAACCGCGCTGCTTCGTCGCGACCCGGACCGGGCGCTGCAGGCACTGGGCATCATCCAGGCGATTTCCGGCCAGGCCCTGCGGGCCGGCGAGGTGGTCCGCCAGTTGCGCTCCGTGGCCGGACCCGTCCCGCCGGACGGCCTGCCGGTGGACCTGAACGGCCTCGTGCGCACCACGCTGCCGCTGCTCGAATCGATGGCAGCCGACCGCTCGACCCGGCTCGCCGTGGAACTTCGTACGCCGCTCGCGGCCGTCGTGGCCAACCCCACCCGGCTGCAGGCACTGCTGATCCTGTTGTTCGGCAATGCACTGGATACGCTCGACAGCTTGCCTGCAGCCGAGCGACGCGTCACGATCTGCACCGAAGATGGTGGCAGCGCCGTGGAGCTGTCCGCCACGCAGTCGCGGGGTACATTGTTCCAGCTGCATTTGCCCCGCATGCCGTCGTGACATGGCAGTGGAGGCGAACATCGCAGTGGCTACCCAGGCAAACCCGGCGACGGTCTTCGCCGTCGATGACGACGATGGCGTACGCCATTCCCTGGCCATCCTCCTGGACGCGGCCGGTTATCGTGTCCAGGCGTATGCATCGGCCCCGACCTTCCTCGCGGAGTACGACCCGGCCCGTGCCGGCTGCCTGCTCCTCGACATGAACATGCCGGGCATGACCGGCATGGACCTGTTGCAGGCCCTGGCCGATCGCGGCGCGTTCCTGCCGGTGATCTTCATCACCGGCCATGGCGACGTCCCGCTGGCGGTCCAGGCCATGAAGGCCGGTGCCTTCGATTTCCTGCAGAAACCGTTCAAGCACCAGGATCTGCTGGATCGCATCGCGCGGGCCATCGAGGCGGACACGGAGGCCCGCGAGGCGCTGCTGCACGTCGACGAGCTGCGCCGGCGCCACGACACCCTGACGCCGCGCGAGCACGACGTGATGAACATGGTCGTGGCCGGCAATGCCAACAAGGTCATCGCCATGGACCTGAAGCTCTCCGAGCGGACGGTGGAAATCCACCGGGCCCGGGTCATGGAAAAGATGCAGACCCGGTCGATTGCCCACCTGGTGCGCATGTCGATGGAAATGGCAGCCTCCCGGAAATAGTCTGCTGCACGGCAGGAGGGCGGGACGATGGCGACTGGCAGCCTGGTGGTCTACCCCACCGACTTCTCGGAGCATTCGACAGTCGCATTGCCCTGGGTCCGGCGCATGGCCGGCGAGCTCGGCGCGGACATCCGCTGCGTCCATGTCGTCGAGGAGCCGCAGATCTACGCCAGCCTCGACATGGGACCCATTGCGGTGCCCTCGGTCCGGGAACTGGTCCGGGCGGCGGAAATCCGGCTCGACGAATTCATCAAGAAGAACCTGCAGGCCTTCGGCAAGGCGCCCAGGGCCTCCGTGCTGGTCGGTCGGCCCGCCGCCGAAATCGTCAGCGATGCGCGCGAGCACGGCGCGGCCCTGATCGTCATGGCCACCCACGGCCACGGGGGTGTCCGCCACCTGCTCCTTGGCAGCACCACCGAGGCGGTATTGCGCCAGGCCACCTGCCCGGTGCTCTCGATCCGCGTCACCCCCGGCTGACGTCCGCTGCGCGGCCAGCCACGCCGATACCGGCGGATTTAGTCACCTCCGCAGTTGTTCCCGCCCTTGCCGACCGGCAAGAATCGGGCAGGGTCGCAAGATCCTGTCAAATCACGATAAACCACAAGGATTCAGGGGGAACCAGCCAATGAAGACGCATCTGTTCGCCGCGGCAGCCGTCCTGCTGCTCTCATCCGCCGCCCAGGCGGCACCCGTCAACTACGTGCTCTCGTCCATCCAGTACAGCAACTCGTTCGTGCCCACGCCGTCCGATGTCGCCAACTGCACGAGCTGTGGCGTGGCAACGGCGGTTGACGACGGCGCCGGCAACATCACGATCACCGGCATCGCCTACGCCTTCAATGCCGGCGGCAACGCCTACACCACTTCCTGGGA
>CAZMVP010000081.1:0-8352 GCA_964569355.1 uncultured Chromatiaceae bacterium
AGACCTGAGGGCAGAGGACTTGCGGACGCGGGTTCGATTCCCGCCGCCTCCACCAATCACCATGGCCGAAACGGACAACTACCTCTCCTGCCCGCTCGCCGGGCAGTTCGGCATGGTTCATGCTTTGGCACTGCTCAGTCGCAACATCAACGTCATTGGATCGACTGGCGAAACCTCGAAGCCATAGTACTCGTAAAACGACTTGGCGCGGTCATTGAGGCAATGAACCAGCAATGCCCGCACACCCGTGTTCTGCGCAACAACCACTGCCCGTTTGACGGCATCTTGCAGTAGCGCACCCCCGAGCTTGTTCCCTTGTGTGCGATGGTCAACCGCCAGTCGCGCCAGCACCATGACCGGTATCGGCTCAGGCATGTTTCGCCTCACGGCCCCCGTGGCCATCGACTGCGAAACCACACCTGCAGCCATCGCGTAGTAGCCATGAACACGACCATCGGCATCGGTGACGACGAACGTACGGCTGGCGCCTCTGGCTTGGTTGGATAGTGCCCGGCGTCTCAGCCACTCATCCAGCAACGGCTCACCGCAGGAAAATTCATCAAGACGATGCGCCGTGGTCAGCGGCTGAGGCGCAGTCAGCCCAAGGCTCATGCCTTGTTCCACACCGCTTTCAAGGCGAACAATCGCTCAAGGCCGGGATTGGGCTTGGGCGGCGCATCCAGCAGATCGAGAAACTGCTGAAACTTGTCGGCGTCGAGGGTGAAGTGGACCTGATCGAGGACAACCGCCTGCGCTCTTTCGCAAGCGGCCTCCAGCATGAAGTCCGAACGGTTCTTGCCCAACAGGCTGGCGGCGTGATCGATCAGATCACGCTGCTCAGGCAGTGCCCGCAGATTGATGGCGGCGTCACGCATTGGCTCCTCCCATTGACGCATACACAACGGATATGCGCATTGTGCTGCGGTGTGTAGCTGTTGTCAATACGCCACCGGACACACCGGATCCCGGCCGCACCACCCGGGATGGCGTTGACCGAAGCCCGTGCCCTTCCGACACTGGCAGCACCTCGGTAAATGGGCCCCTGTCCCGATGCCTCCCCGCAAACCCACAACGCCTGTCCTCCCCGACCACGCCACCCTCAAGCGCCGCCACCGCCTGGTCCGCGACACCCATCCGACCGGCCTCACGCTCCGTATCCACCGCGCCCTGAGCTGGCTCCATCGCGCTGAGCAGGCAGACGACGTGGACGGCAGGTTCATCTTCCTGTGGATTGCCTTCAACGCCGCCTACGCACAGGAACTGGACGACACCGACCACCCTTCCGACAAGGCACTTTTCAAGGCATTCCTCCAGAAGCTCTGCAATCTCGACAGCGGCAAGCGCATCGACGGCCTGATCTGGAAGGAGTTCTCCGGCAGCATCCGCACGCTGCTTGACAACCCCTACGTCTTCCACCTGTTCTGGGAGTTCCAGCGTGGCAGGATCAATGAGGGCGAGTGGCAGGATCGGTTTGCCAAGGCAAAGAAGTCAGCGCAGGCCGCACTGGCAAGCGGCAATACGCCCGTGCTGCTCTCGGTCATATTCAACCGCCTCTACACGCTGCGCAATCAGCTGATCCACGGTGGCGCGACGTGGGACGGCAAGGTCAATCGCGAGCAGTTGCGTGATTGCACCCGCCTGATGGGCAAGCTCGTTCCGGTGGTCATCGCGCTGATGATGGACAACCCGAACACGCTGTGGGGCGACGCCGTCTACCCCGTGGTCGATGCAAACGCATGACCAGCCCGCCGCCGCCAAATCAATTCAATGCAGATCCAGCGCACTCTTCCGGCAATCGATGATCCTGGGGCTCATCGGCGGATTCGGGTGCAGCGGATCGCTGCGCGCCAACTGGATGTGGAACTCCACGCACAGCCGCCACATGTGCGGGTCGCTGTATTTGCAACTGCGTGCGTCGACCCCGGGCAGCGCATTCGCCGCCGTAAGGAGGCAATTCAAATAGGGCTGTTGGTCCAGCACGTGCGGGGCTTTCGCGACCAGCAAGGTTGATATCGGTCCGATGCTACCGAGCAACTGGTCGGCGGCGGCCGCCTTGATCGCCTTCTGGGCTTCCACGCCGGCGTTGCCGATGGATCCCAAGCCAACCTTCTTGCAGATCTTGTTCAGGCTGACATCACCCAGGAACGGCAGGTGGGATTTGATGTTCCGCCATGGGTCCTTCATCCACTGGGGGATGTGGCTCGACGCCTCCTGCTGCACCTCATCGGCATAGCGTTCGGCTTTGTTCGCCAGCGAATCCAGGATGCGCACGATCCACGACCCGAGGATGCCGGCACCGCCGCCGCTGTCAAAGGCTCGTACGCTCCGTCGATCCGCCACGGAGGCTTCCATGCCGATCCGATTCGAAAAACACCAGCGCACCGCACTCATCACGATCGAGCGCCCGGAGACGGATAACGCCTTCGATCTCCCGATGAGCCGGGAGATCACCGAGGCCTGGATCCGATTCCGCGACGACCCCGACCTCTGGGTCGCTGTCGTGACCGGCGCGGGCGACAGGCATAGCAACGTCGACGCCAACGAGGCGATGACTGCGCGAATCGGCGCCTGGAGCCGCTCCTCTCACAACCAGCCGTAGGCCATGCCGCTCGTTATATTTTCGTGAAAATAACGATGATTGCCGATTGCTGCTAGATGGAAAGGCAGTTGCGATCCCGGTAGAACACCGTGGTGCGATAGGCGCCGATGGCCCCGGGCTTCAGGCCTTCGAAGTCGAGCTTGCGGAATCCGGATTCGACAATGAACTTCGCAATGCCTTCCCGGTATTCCTCGCGCTGGGCATCGTCCAGCAGGATCACGCCGCGGTCGGTCAAGGCGGCGGGTGCGGCCATCAGGCATTCGATGCGGTCGTCGGCATCGATGACCATGACATCGACCTTGCCCCCCAGGTGGAGCGCCATCTGGCTGTAAGGAACCCCGCCGGCGGCATCGAACAGGATGAGTTCCACGTTGGCCGGCAGGGTCTGGCGCACGATGGCATGCCACCCGGCATCCTTCTCGACCGAGGTGACGTGCCCGACTCTCGCCGCGTAGAACGCGGTTGAGTAGCCGCTGCCGAACTCGAAGAGCGACAGGTCCGGCTTCAACCGGTCCTCCAGCAGCATGATGACCTGGTAGTTCATCCACGGAATCGGCGAGCCATCCCGGCGGCGCGGGGTCTTGGTGCGGGTCGATTCGACGTAACCCCATTTGCGCAGTGCCGAACGTCGCGAGTACATCAGCCCCAGCATCTTGGCGAATACCGCCACGCCGGGAAACAAGGGCCGGAGAAAACCCCGGATCGGCTTTTTTTGCGACATGCGGGGTTTCCTGGCGGTTGGCTAGAAGTCGAACAGCTCGCCGAGCAGGCTCTTGCGCTTGTGTTGCTTGTAGTAGCCGGAGTCCCGGGAGTCGTGGTCCCGGAAGCGGGGCTGGCGCGGGTCCGGCTGCCGCGGGTCCGGCTGCCGGGCGGGCTGCACGTCGGCGGCGGAGCGTTCGATGAGCTTGTCCAGTTCCCCCCGATCCAGCCAGACACCGCGGCATTGCGGGCAGTAGTCGATTTCAATGCCCTGGCGGTCGGACATGGCAAGGCTGCTATCGGGGCAGACGGGACATTTCATGTTGCGGGCTCCACTTTTAATGATGGGTCTGGAATATTCTACACAGCCGCCGGGACCGCTCCGCGCTACTATCCCGGCCATGGCCGCCCACTGCAGGCGGGAGGACCAAACCCATGTTCATCAATTTCTGGTATCCGGCCGGCGTGAGCGCTGAGCTCGGCGGGGAGCCGGTGAAACGGCGCATGCTGGGCCAGGACTTCGTGCTGTGGCGCGATGCGGAAGGCGTGGCCCATTGCCTGTCGAACACTTGCGTCCACCGCGGTGGCTCGCTCGCCGGCGGCAAGGTTCGCGACGGGCAGATCATGTGCCCCTACCACGGCTGGCGCTTCCGCGGTGACAACGGCCAGTGCACGAAGATCCCCTCCCTCGGCGCCGATGCGAAGATACCGGGCCGCGCCCGGGTGGATGCCTATCCCGTGGTCGAGAAGTACGGTCTCGTGTTCGCCTTCCTCGGCGACCTGCCGGAAGCAGAGCGCTGTCCGATCATGCCGATCGAGGAATGGAGCGGCGAGCAGCCGGATCCCGGCTGGCGCGCCACCGTCCAGCACTTCGACTGGAACTTCGACTTCCAGCGTTCGATGGAAAACGGCATCGATGGCGCCCACAACGAGTTCGTGCACCCGACCCACGGCTACTCCGGGGAACGCGACGACATCCGCATCACCGTGGAAAAGTACCGCTGGGTCGACACCGAGTGGGACACCGGCTTCTTCAACAGCCACCGGGCGCCGCCGCTCGCCGAGGCGAAGATGCGCGAGGCCTCGGGCCGCCATGAGGATACGGTGGTGACCGGCGGCACCGGGCACCACGGCGCCAACATGCTCTGGACGCTGATCCACCCCACCGACAAGATCAGCATCCACCAGTACCTGTTCGAGGCGCCGATCGACGACGGCAAGACGAGCCTCTATCTCGTCAACCTGCGGAACTTCCTGCTCGACCCGGCCGACGACACCCGCATGATGGAGCGCAACCTCGTGGTCGCCGGCCAGGACCGCGACGTGCTGGAAGACGTCGTGCCGGTACTGACGCCGGAGACCCGCACGAAGGAGTTCTTCACGCCGGCCGACACCCCGATCGCGAAGTACCGCGACAAGCTGAAGCGCTGGGAGAACCGCGGCTGGCGGATCGACACCGATACCGTGCACCGCCACGGCAACCGGGTGGCCTATGCCATCCCGAGCCCGGCCCGACGTGAACACAAGGGCTGGGTGCTCGACGCGATCCCGCTCATGCCGACAGGCCCGGCAGAAGCCAACGAAGCGGCGGTTGACAGCCCGACCGTGACAGCGAGATAGCCATCACTCCCCTCCGCTACCTTGGCGCGATCGTGATCGCCGGCGCGCTGGCGGCCTGCCAGCCGCCGGCCACCCGCTATGCGTGCAGCGATGGCAGCGTGGTCGAGGCCCGCTACCCCGACGCGCAAAGCGCACGGATCACCTACATGGGCTACTCGATCAGCATGCGCATCGCGATGTCCGCCAGCGGCGCCCGCTATGTCGGCGGTGGCTGGCAGTGGTGGACCAAGGGCATGAAGCAAGGCTACCTGGCACCGCTCAAGCCGGGGGAAGACATCGCCTCGGCACCCAACCTCGACTGCAAGGCGGAGTAGGTCTCGGGATGGCCGCCACCACGGAGCACCTGAAGCCGCAGGTGCACACCGCCCCGCGCTACCGGATGATCTTCGCGGTCAGCTTCGTGCATATGCTGAACGACATGATGCAGTCGGTGATCGTGGCGATCTACCCGCTGCTGAAGGGCGAGTTCGACCTCTCGTTTGCCCAGATCGGCGTGATCACGCTGACGTTCCAGATGACGGCCTCGCTGCTGCAACCGGTGGTCGGCATGGTGTCGGACCGCCATCCGTTGCCCTATTCGCTGCCGGTCGGCATGGCGTTCACGTTGAGCGGCCTGCTGCTGCTGTCGGTGGCGCCGAACTATCCGACGCTCCTGCTCGCGGTGGCGCTGATCGGCTGCGGCTCCTCGACCTTCCACCCGGAGTCCTCGCGTGTGGCGCGGATGGCAGCCGGCGGCCGTTTCGGGTTGGCGCAATCCCTGTTCCAGATCGGCGGCAACCTGGGCCAGGCGCTGGGGCCGGCGCTCGCGGCCGTGCTGGTGCTGACCTACGGTCGGGACCACGTGGGCTGGTTCGGCCTTGCGGCCCTGCTCGCCATCGTGATCCTGCTGCAGGTCAGCCGCTGGTACAGCGGGCACGTCAGGGAGCGGACCCGCCTGCGGCTGCGGGACGAGAAGCCGTTGTTCCCTGCACCGCTGGTGCGCCGCACGGTTGGCGTGCTGCTGGTCCTGCTGTTTTCGAAGTTCTTCTACCTGGCCAGCATCAGCAGCTATTACACCTTCTACCTGATGCACAACTTCCACGTGTCGGCCCAGACGGCGGATCACCTGTTGTCGGTGTTCCTGCTGGCCATTGCCGGCGGCACGCTGGTGGGCGGCCCCTTCGGCGACCTGATCGGCCGGCGGCGGGTAATCTGGTTTTCGATCCTCGGCGTGGCGCCGTTCACGCTGCTGCTGCCGCATGTCGACCTGCCGTGGACGATCGGCCTTTCCGTGGTGATCGGCTTCGTGCTCGCCTCGGCCTTCCCGGCGATCGTGGTCTACGCGCAGGACATGCTGCCGCACCGGATCGGCATGGTCTCGGGGCTCTTCTACGGCTTCAGCTTCGGCCTGGGCGGCATTGGCGCGCTGGTGCTCGGCATCCTCGCCGACCACTACAGCATCGAGTTCGTCTACCGGCTGTGCGCGTTCCTGCCGCTGCTCGGCCTGCTTGCGGTATTCCTGCCGGATGTCCGCCCACCGGCGGACGCCCCTGCCACCACGCCGCCGGTTACGCCGCCGCCGGGCACTGGCTGAGCAGCGTCTTCCAGTTCCGGTGGGCGCGCTCGAACTGCTGGCGGGCCTCGGCCAGCTGGCGGCTCGCGGCCTCCTTCACGTCGGCTGATTGCCGGGCCACCTTGCGCTGCAGGACATTGCGGTAGTCCTTGGCGGCCTTCTCCCAGCGGGCCAGGTTCTGCCGGACGTGGTCGTACTGCTGCTGGACCGCCTCCTTCAACTTCAGCACCTCCGCGTTCTGGCCGACCCGCTCGAACCAGTCACTGGCCCGGCTGTTCTGGCCAGCCAGTTCCGCCGCCATGATCTGGAAGTCGGACACGCGCCGCAGGTCCCAGGCCAGGCCCAGGCCCGCCATCGACGCAATGAGCCACTTGCTGGGGTCCCACTGATACCAGCGCACGCCATTGCGGTAGTCCGCCGCGAAGCGATGGTGGAAGTTGTGGTAGCCCTCGCCGAAGGTCAGCAGCGCGATGAACCAGTTGTCCCTGGCCGTCGCGTGGGTGTCGTAGGTCGCCTTGCCGAACATGTGGCAGATGGAGTTGATGAAGAAGGTCAGGTGGTGGACCACGGTGATCCGCAGGCAGACGCTGAACACGATCGCCGCCAGCAGGTGGCCTGTCAGTATCCCGACGATCATCGGCGTGACGATGCCGGCGCCAATCGCCCAGGCAAGGTAATGCTGGTGCTGGTGCATCAGCATCGGGTCGCGTGCCAGGTCCGTGACGTTGTCGTAGTCGGTATCGTGCTTCCAGAAGATCATCCACCCGAGATGGGCGTAGAAGAAGCCCTTCTTGATGCTGTAGGGATCTCGGTCGGTGTCCACGTAGCGATGGTGGTCACGATGCTGCGAGACCCACTCCAGCGCCGATTGCTCGAACGCGGCGGCACCGAAGAACAACAGCAGGAAGCGGACCACGCGGTTGGTCTTGAACGCGCCATGGGAGAACAGACGGTGGTAGCCTACCGTGATGCTGATTGGCGTCATCACGAGGAAGAAGGCAAACAGCGCCAGCTCCGCCGCGCCCACGCCGAACGTCGCGGCGTACCAGATGCCGCCACCCACGCCCACCAGCGCATTGACAGCAAAAAAGATGATGTTGACCCAGTTCGTCTGCCGCGTTGTATATGGCTTCGAAGCCATTCGCCCGTCCTCGCCGTGTAAAGCCAGCCCGCGAAATAGCACCGTGCCGGGCGAATGACAACTCGTATTTCCACGTAGGCCTGATTCCATGAAAACCAGCAGCTCCCGGATCCTCACCACCCACGTCGGCAGCCTGCCGCGCAGCCAGGCCGTGGCGGACATCGTCCTCGCCCGCGAAGCGGGCGAAGCGCTGGACGAGAACCGCGCCAATGCCGTGATTGCCAGCGCCATCCAGGCGGTTGTTCACCGGCAGGTGGAGATCGGCCTTGATGTCGTCAGCGATGGCGAGTTCAGCAAAGTCAGCTACTCCACTTATATCAAGGACCGCCTGTCCGGCTTCGGTGGCGAGTCCGAGCGTGAGCCGGCCCAGGACATGCTGGATTATCCCGGCACGCTGCAGCGCAGACAGGCGGCCGGCACCCGGTCGGCGGTCAAACCTCCGCGCTGCATCGGCGAAATCCGCGTCAAGGATCTCGAACCGCTGGAGACGGATCTCCGGAACTTCCGGGCGGCGGTCGACGCCGCATCGCCTGTCGAGGCTTTCATGAATGCCGCCTCACCGGGCGTGATCGCGCTGTTCCAGCCCAATGACCACTACCCCGACCACGAGTCCTACCTTGGTGCACTCGCCGAGGCGATGCGCGTGGAGTACGAGGCGATCGTCGCCGCCGGCTTCCTGCTGCAGATCGACTCCCCCGACATCGGCATGGGCCGGCACACGATCTTCCGCCACCAGAGCGA
>CAZMVP010000082.1:0-3214 GCA_964569355.1 uncultured Chromatiaceae bacterium
GGTCCAGCAGCCACGAGGTCACGACGCTGCCCCGCCGCCACACTTCCGCAATGGCACCGAGGTCGAGGTCGTACTGGTAACGCTCGGGCGAGTCCGGTGCGCCGGGTCCTTCGCGCAATCCCGCGCCGGCGTGCCGCAGCAGGTTGAAGCCCTCGGCATAGGCGGCCATCATCCCGTACTCGATGCCGTTGTGGACCATCTTCACGAAGTGGCCCGCGCCCGGCGGTCCGCAATGCAGATAGCCCTTCGACGCCGGTTCGCCGGCCTGGCGGCCCGGCACCGGTTCGATGCCGCTTTCGCCCGGCGCGAGGTCGACGAAGATCGGCTCGAGCCGCTGGAAGGCCGCCACCGATCCACCGATCATCAGGCAGTAGCCGCGCTCGAGTCCCCAGACACCGCCGCTGGTACCGACATCGACGAAGTCGATGCCCTGGGGTTTCAGTTCGGCGGCGCGCCGGATCGCGTTCTCGAACGGCGAGTTGCCGCCATCGATCAGGATGTCGCCCTTGCCAAGGTGGGCGGCAACGGTTTTCACGACACCTTCCACGACCGGCACCGGCAGCATGATCCAGATTGCGCGCGGCGGTTTCAGCCGATTGATGAAGTCCTCGATCGACCTGGCGCCGGTGGCGCCGGTGGCGGCAGCTTCGGCGACTGCCGCGGCATTGGTATCGAACACGACGCAGTCGTGGCCGCGATTCATCAGTCGACGGGCCATGTTGGCGCCCATCCGGCCGAGACCGATCATCCCCAATTGCATGTCAGCTTCCTTCCAAGGATCCGGTTTCGTCGTTGACCGGATCGAGTGTACCCCAGCATCATGCCGGGATGTCCCTGCGCGCCACCATCGTTCCGGTCACGGCCTTCGAACAGAACTGCTCGGTGATCTGGTGCACGGCGACGATGGAAGGGGCCGTCATCGACCCGGGCGGCGACCTGCCGCGCATCATCGCCGCGGCCCGGGACGAAGGCGTGCAACTGCGGCGGATCCTGCTGACCCATGGCCACATCGACCACGCCGGGGGCACCCGCGCGCTCGCCGATCAACTCAAGCTGCCGATCGAAGGACCGCACCCCGACGACCAGTTCTGGATCGACCAGTTGCCGGAGCAGGCGCGGATGTTCGGCTTCGAACCCGTGGCCGCGTTCACGCCGGATCGCTGGCTTGACCAGGGCGACACGGTCAGGGTGGGCAACGAGGTGCTCGACGTGTATCACTGCCCGGGCCACACCCCGGGGCACGTGATCTTCCATTCGCAATCAGCCGGGCTCGCCTTCGTCGGCGACGTGCTGTTTGCCGGCTCGATCGGTCGTACCGACTTTCCGCGCGGCGACCTGTCGACGCTGGTGCATTCCATCACCCACAACCTGTGGCCGCTCGGCAACGACGTGACCTTCGTCCCGGGCCATGGACCCACCTCCACCTTCGGTGCGGAACGCGCCGGGAATCCGTTCGTCGGCGACCACGCCCTGCGGCGATAGGCCCGATCAGGAAGCCGGTGGCGGGCGCCGGTACCGGCCGGTCATGAGCGCCATCAGCGCGCCCAGGCCCGCAAGGACCAGCAGGCTGCCGACCAGTCCGCCGAGGAACGGCACCTGGCGCAGCACGACGATCAGGATGAGTGTCGCGGCGAGCAGCAGCACGGTCCGCCAGCCGCCGCCTTCCGGCAGGCCGAGCCGGGCGCGGAACCAGTGCACGAGGATCAGCACGCCCACCACCCCGGACAGCAGCAGGGCAAACAGGTAACCGGCCAGCAGGATGATCCCCAGCAGCCAGCCGAGCAGCGTGGCGAACAGGAACAGCGTGACCACCGGCGTCAGGATCGATGTTCCGAGGCCAAGCAGCAGCGTGCCCACCGGGCGGGCGCGGAAGGCGGCCGCGGCATCAGCCACCAGCCGCGGCGCCGTCCACAACAGGATCAACGAGGCAATGCCGAGCGCGATGCCGAAGGCCCATTGACCGGTGCCGCGTCCCGCGGAGCTGGCGGCAGGCCACGGCGCCTCGCCTTCGCCAGCCTGGCGCACGCCATCGGCGATGCGCACGTCATCGGCGATTTCCGGCGGCTGGCTGCTCCGCCAGACAAGTTCGCCGAGGATCGTGGTGCCCGGCTCCACGCGGATCGTGCGGGCCGCCACTTCGACATTGCCGACGATCCGGCCGCGGATCACCGCCGTGCCGGCCGCGATCTTCAGGTCGCCACCCACCTGGCCGTCCACTTCCACGTTGCCGCCGGCCATCCAGCTCCGGCCACCGATCGCGCCGTTCTGCGTGAGCACGACCGAACCGCCGGCGAGGATGGCCTGGTCGGTCACGAAACCGGATATCTGGATCGTGCCGGCGGCCGCGCGCAGGTCGTCGCCAACCCCGCCGTCGAGGTTCACGCGACCGGCCGCCACGATGACGTCGCCGTCGACATCACCGGACAGGCCGGCGCTGCCGGCGGCGATCACGGCGGCCCCGGTGACGCGGCCGTCGATGCGCACTTCGCCGGCGGCGGCGTAGAGATCGTCATCGAGCACCCGGTTGATGGTAATCACGCTGCCAAGCCGCGTATCGGCGGCCGCCGGCGTGATGCCGGAAACCGCCGACGCGATCATGAGCCAGGCAATGAAGCACCAGCCAATGCCACCGGCGCCGGGCCGGCGGGAGGGTGCGGATGGGTCAGCCGGTCGGCCGCAGGTCACTCAGTGCACCCGGCAGGGTGTCGAACACCCGCGCATACAGCCGCTGCTCCGTGCGGGTCTCCTCGTCGGTGACGCCCGCCATGTATTCCCAGTCCTGCTGGCTGAACAGGCGGCCGGCGAGATCGGTGGTGGCGCCGTGGTGGCCCATGTTGGCCACGATGTAACGGGTGTAGGCATCGGCCGCCGCCTCGAAATCCTTGAGCGCAGCCGCGCTGGTGTCCTTGGCCAGGCGCGTGCGCGCCATCACCATCTTTTCGAGGTGGCGCTGGTTGCCGGCCAGCCGTTCGTCGAGCTCCTTCATGGCCTGCTCGGCCGTGGCATCGAGCTTGCCGAGCTTTTCCTTGATCATGTTGCCCATCTTGACGTCCTGGGCATGCAACCGGCCCATCGAAGTCTCGATGTAGTCGCTGACCGCGATGTAGAAAGGCGCAAACGCCGCATCCCCACCCGAGGTCCGCGCCACGGCTGCCGACAGGGTTTCGCGAACGGCCTTCAGCCGACGCCGTTCTCCGGCCACTCTTTCCCGCAA
>CAZMVP010000082.1:3314-8229 GCA_964569355.1 uncultured Chromatiaceae bacterium
TCTGGATCGTCAGGGTGCTTATCATACTGTCCGGCTCATCCGGTCCGGCCCTTGTTTGCCACAATATCTGCCACTGCCGACCGATCGGCAACTGCTGTCCTGCGGTACCCTCCCCTTGAAGGAGATCCCATGTCCCCGCCATCCCTGCCCCTGTCCCTGCCCCTGTCCCTGCCCAGGCTGTCGCGCGTGCTGCTCGTGATCGGCAGCCTGTCGCTGCTCATCGCCACCCAGCTGAGCGCGATCGGCTTCCATGCGTTGAACGACCGGCTGACGGTGGCCCAGCGTGCCGCCTGGGGCTGGGCCACGGAGATGCAGTTCTACCATTCGCTGGGACTGATCCTGCTCGCCCTGCTGCTGCCCCGGCTCGGCAACTCCCGGCTCGTCGGCCTGGCTGGTGGCCTGATGGTCCTCGGCCTCGTGCTGTTTTCGGGATCGATCTACGTGAACTCGCTGGGCCTGGCGCCGGTCGGCCAGGTGGCCCCGATCGGCGGCGGCTCGTTCATGCTGGCCTGGCTGCTGGTGGCCATCGCGGCGTTCCGCCACCGCGGCTGATGGCCGCTGTCAGGGCAGATCGGTACGGCGCCATTCGCCGTCCTGCCATTGCACCTGCGAGGTTGGCCAGTAGGTGTCATCGAGCTTGAGCGTCAGCACCTCGACCTGGTTGTTCCAGGTGACGGTGGTCAGGCGCACCGCTTCCCGGTTGTGCCGGGGTCGCACGAGGGTGAGGAACGCATCGAGGTCGGCGATCGGCTGGCCATCCACCTGCGTGATGCGCCGACCTGCGTACAGGCCGAAACGGGCGGCCGGCGAGCCGAACGAGAAATACGAGACATAGACGCCGGTCGGTTCGATGCCCCGCTGCGCGGCCATGTCGCGGTAGGGCGCCTGCAGCAGCGCACCGGCCCACATCACCACGCGCCTGACGCCATCGCCATTGAGCGCGACCGTGGCCACGTTGAATGACTGCACCTTGCCATCCCGCAGGACCTCGACCTGCACGGCGGGCTTGCGGCTGCGCAATTCCACCTCGCGGAACCGCGTGGCCAGCTCGCCATCGATGGTCAGCAGCAGGTCACCGGGCTCGAAGGCGGCGGCGGCCGGCGTGCCGGCCACGATCCGCGTGGCGCTCAACACCCGCCGGCGCTCCGGGTCGTGCGCACCCAGGCGCTGGATCCAGTCGGCATCCAGGCCGCGGCGGCGCGCGGCCACGAGCGGCATCTCCGCCCACTCCACCTCCAGCGAGCGCAGCGGCTCGCCCGATTCCACGAGGTCGAGCACTTCGCGGACCTGCTCCGCCGGCATGCCGCGGTTCTCCTGCTGCAGGTCACCGCCGCTCTGCCAGGCAAAACTCGACCATAGCGCCGCGACCTCGCCCTTGCCGTTCAGCACCACGCCATCGAGGTCCGATGGCCCGCTGACGAGATTCAAGGTCTCGAGGTTCGACTCCCGGAACCGGATGGTCCGCGACAGGGGATAGTCCACCGGCGCGAAACCATCGAACGTGGCGGAGCGCAGGGCAAGCGTCTCGCCATTGCGCAGGCCCGCCACCCACAATTCATCGCCGTTGTCCGGCATCCGCCCGGCGAGCTTCGCGGACTGGACGGGCGTGCTGCCGATCAGGGCCGGGTCGTAGGCCACGACGGCCAGGTTGTGCAGCGGATGTACGTAGACGACCCGGCCGGGGATCTCCAGCGATCCACCGAAGGTGATCCGCACATCGCCAAGCGCGACCGGCACCGTGTTGCGGTCCACGACCACGTAGCCGCGTTCGGCATCGACGATGAGGCCCGTGCCGTAGTAGTGCTGCTCGGACACGCCGGACAAGGTATAGGGCATGTCGAAATGCACGAGCACGAGCGAGGGCGCGATCTTGCGCAGCCGCGCCTCCGGGTAATCGGCAAAGCTCGCCACGCCGCCTTCAGGCGGCACCGGTGCCGGGCCGGGAGCCAGCGTCCGGCACGGCCAGGTCCCGCTGGCATCGTCCCGGTGGCAGCGCACCGCCGGGAACCAGCGACGATCCATGCGGGCCACCTGCACCTGGCTGTTGGCCGGTTCGCCCAGTGTCACGAAGCGCACCACGATGCGCTGCCGGTCTGCCTTCGTGGCAAGGATCCGCTCGAGGTCATCGAGGTTCCGGATCGGCTGGCCATCCACCGCGATGATCAGGCTGCCGCGTGGAATGCCGGCCGATGCCAGCACATAGCCCGGGTTCGCCACGTACAGGCCTTCGGCCGGCCGGTTGAACGGGCGCGCCGTCTGGTACGAAAGCTGGTTGACGACCGCATCGCCGAACTGCAGGTATTCCGACGGATTGAGCTTGTCCAGGTCCTGCACGGGCAGCTGCCACTGCAACGCCCGGCCACCGCGCTCGACGGTCAGCTCGACCGGCTCTCCGACGTGGTCGTCGAGCACCGAGGCATGGGGCACGAACTCGGTGAGGTAGTTGCCATCGAGGCGGACCAGGATGTCGCCCACCTTGAGCTTGCCGTCGGCCGAACTGCCGGGCAGCACTTCATTGACGACCAGCATGCCGGTGTCGTCCGGGAATTGCCGGCGCACGGCGCGTTCGGTGGCATCCGTCAGGCCGAGCCGCTTCAACTCGTCGAAGGCCGTGTAACGCAGGATCACGCCGACGGTGCCGCGGCCGACCGGCACGCCTGCCTGGATCAGCTCGAGCGCGCGTTGTACCCGGTCGAGCGGCAGGAAAAAACTGGAAGCGGCCTCGGTGCTGCCGCCGGCGTTGAGCGCGACCACGCGGCCCTCGATGTCGATGACCGGCGAACCGGAAGAACCGCCCGAGGTGCCGGACGCCGCCTGCAGGTAGAACGTATTGAAATCATTGTATTTTCCACGCCCGTAGTCCGGCGCGTCGCGGCGCAGGCGGGCCAGCGTTCCGGCCAGGATCGAGAGCTGCTCGCCATCGTCGTTGCCCACGACGCGGATCTCCCGGCCAACCACGGCACCCGCCGGAAAGAGCGGCAGCGACCGGGGCTTGATGTATTTCAGCGCCTTCGGGTCGTAGCGATAGAAACCGAAGTCATGGACCGGATCGCGATAGATCGGCGTGAGCTCCACCTCTTCGGAATTGTTGAACAGCCCCGTGGCCCGCACCGGGCCCGGCGTCACGACATGCCGGTTGGTCAGGATGATGCCGCGTTCCGCATCGACCACGAAACCCGTGGCCTGGGCAGTCTCGTTCCACTCGGTGTCGAACGCGCGCGTGGCATCCACCTGGATCGACACCACCGATGAGGAGATGGCTTCCAGCGTGCGACGCCAGGCAGCGGGCTCGGTGCCGCCGTCGGCCGCCGCTGCCGTGCCGGACACGACGAGCAAGACGAGGGGAAGCAGCACGAAGGCCAGCCACGCGGTGCCCGCCGTGCCGCGCCTTGCCTGGTGCGTGGCCTCAGATCCGAAGTTCATGGCCGAATGCCTTGCGGTAATCCTTCTGCAGGGATTCGGGCGTGAACTGGTGGTTCTGCGTGCCCCGGTGCGCGATCTTGAGGGCGCCCAGCAGCGAGGCAAGGCGTCCGGTTTCCGGCCAGGAGTGGCGCCGGTCGATGCCATGCAGGAGGCCAGCGCGATAGGCATCGCCGCAGCCCGTCGGGTCATTGATCGCGGCCGGCTTCACCGGCGGGATCTCGTGGCGCTCGCCGCCGGCCCAGATCGTCGAGCCGTCCGCGCCGCGGGTCACGATCAGCGCCTCGACGCGGCTCGCCAGCTCCTGCTCGTTCCAGCCGGTCCGCTCGGCCAGCAGGTGCGCCTCGTAGCTGTTCACGGCGACCCAGTTGGCGAGCTCGACGAACCGCCGCAGGTCCGCGCCATCGAAGGTGGGCAGCTGCTGGCCCGGATCGAAGATGAAGGGAATGCCGGCTGCATGCAGCTGGGCCGCATGGTCACGCATGCCGACACTGCCGTCCGGCGAGACGATCGCGATGCTGATGCCGGCCGACTCGATGCCCGAGAGGTCGGGCACCTGCGTCCGGTGCGACTCGTTCATCGCGCCGGGATGGAAGGCGGTGATCTGGTTGTCGTCGAGGTCGGTGGTGATGTACGCCTGTGCCGTCAACAGGCCATCGATGCCGCGGACCAGGTCGAGGTTCATGCCGAGGCGCTCGAGGCGCGTGCGATAGGTACCGAAGTCGTCGCCGACCGTGGCCATGATCAGCGGCTCGCCGCCCAGCAGCTTCAGGTTGTAGGCGATGTTGCCGGCACAGCCGCCGAACTCGCGACGCACCTCCGGCACCAGGAACGCGATGTTCAGGATGTGGATCTGGTCCGGGAGGATGTGTTCCCTGAAGCGCCCCTCGAACACCATGATGTTGTCAAAGGCCATCGAGCCACAGATCAGTGCAGACAAGGCTTCGCTCCTCGGGGAATTGGCGGGTCAGGGAACTGGCGGGGTGGCAGACCGGCCCTGCCAGGTGAGATCGAGCTGGCGGGCCGCACGCACGTCATCGAGGCGGCGCACCGGCGTGGTCAGCGGCGCGCGCTTCACCTCGGCCGGATCGCGCAGGGCGAGGTCACGGATGTCGATGAGCGCCTGGACGAAGGCATCCAGGACCTGCGGGGCCTCGGTCTCGGTCGGCTCGATCAGCAGGCACTCCGGGACCAGCAACGGGAAATAGGTGGTCGGCGCATGGAAGCCCCGATCGAGGAGCGCCTTGGCGACATCCATCGCCGTGACGCCTGAGTCCCGCGCCAGGTTTTTGAGCGAGATGATGAACTCGTGGCTGGCCCGCCGCTCGGGATAGGCCACCGTGAAGCCGGCCGCAGCGAGGCGCTTCATCAGGTAGTTGGCGTTGAGCGTGGCGAAATCCGATACGCGGCGCATGCCATCGGCGCCGAGCAACCGCATGTACACGTAGGCCCGCAGCAGGATGCCGGCGTTGCCCATGAAGCCGGACAGCCGGCC
>CAZMVP010000083.1:0-3032 GCA_964569355.1 uncultured Chromatiaceae bacterium
GTGCAGCACCCAATTGATCAGCCGGCCTCGCCGTTGATGACGACCTCCACGGCCGGCTCCCGCAGGTTGTAGTGCGAACTCATCACCCGGCCATAAGCGCCGGCATTGGCAATCGCCAGCACATCGCCTTCGGTGCAGGCAGGCAGCAGGCGATCAGCTCCCAACCGGTCGCCGGTCTCGCAGATCGGCCCGACCACGGTCACGACGCCGGATGGCGGCTCGCCCCAGCGGCTCAGGTTGGCAATCTCGTGGAAGGCGCCGTACAAGGCCGGACGGATCAGGCTGTTCATGCCGGTGCTGACCCCGACGTACTGCATCTGGCCCTTGCCCTTGGTCTGGGTCACGGTGGCGACCAGCACGCCGGCATCGGCGACGAGATAACGGCCCGGCTCCAGCCAGATCTCGAGCTTGGCGGCGTGGCCAGGCAATGCCACACGCAAGGTCGTGATGCTGGCATCGACGGCCTTCAGGTCCAGCGGTTGCTGGTCCGCGGTTTCCGGCACGCCAAGGCCACCGCCCAGGTCGAGGTAGCGCAGGGCCGGGAAATCCTGCGCAACGGCCAGCAGGTCGCGTCCCACTTCCTGCCAGTTGCCGGGCGTCAGGATGCCGCTGCCGACATGGGCATGCAGCCCGACCACGGTGGCGCCGCAGGCCACGAGCAAGTCCCGCGCCTCCGGCAATTCGAACAGCGGGATGCCGAACTTGGACTGGACGCCAGCTGTCTTCACGTGCCGGTGATGGCCGTGGCCGTGACCGGTGTCGATGCGCAGGAACAATTCCTTGCCGTGAAACAGCTCGGGCCAGTGGCGCAGCGGATGGAGGTTGTCCAGCGTCAGCCACACGCCGCGCTCGATGCCGAACTCATAGTCGGTGCGCGGCGCAAAGTTCGGCGTGTACAGGATCCTTTGCCGATCCAGGTCCGGAAACAGACGAAGGACCAGCTCGATTTCCGCGGGCGACACGCACTCGAAGTTCAGGCCCTCGGCATGGATCACCTCGAGCACGGCCGGCGAATTGTTGGCCTTGATCGCGTAGAACACGCGATTGACGGACTGCAGGGTTTTCAGGCGGCGGGCCGTTGCCCGCACGGTCGGCAGGTCGTAGACGTAGGCCGACCCCTTGCTGGCGGCGATGGCGATCAGCTCCGCCCGGCGGCGCACCCACCAGGGTTCGGCACGTACGGCCGGTTGCGGCCGCACTCCCTGGAGTTCCTCCCAGGTTTCGCCAAATACCTCGTCACCCGGCCCCGGCTGGACCAGGGTGGCATGCAGCTGCTGGATGAGCCGGGCCGCCTGGTCTTCTTCCACCACGAACGACAGGTTGAGGTCCGTGGCCGACTGGCTCACCAGATGGATCCGGTGCTCCTGGAAAACCTCCAGCGCCGGGCCGATCTCGTGCAGCACCGCGCGGATCTTCTGGCCAACGAGGCTGACGACACCCAACCCCTTGAGGATCGTCACGCGGCAGATCTTCGCGAGTTGTGTTTCCAGCTCGGCCAGCAGATGCGAATCCAGCGGGTTGGAGCCCGGATCCAGCGTGACGGTGACGTTGCTTTCCGAGGTGGAGATCAGGTCGATCGACAGGCCCAGGTCGGAAAAGCAGCGGAAGGCATCGGCCAGGAAGCCCACCTCACGCCACATGCCCAGGGTCTCCATCGAAATCAATGTGATACGGCTACGTCCCAGAATTGCCTTGACACGTGGAGCATCGCTGCCGGTACGCGTGGTGACCAGCGTGCCGGGGTAGTCCGGCTGGGCCGTGCAGAGCACCTTGAGCGGAATGCCGTGACGCCGGCACGGGCTGATGCAACGTGGATGGAGCACCGAGCCGCCCGTGGACGCAATCTCCTGGGCTTCGCGGTAACTCAGGTTGCGCAGCAAACGGGCGCCGGGCACGACCTTCGGATTGGCGCTGAACATGCCGGGCACATCGGTCCAGATCTCGAGCGCGGTGGCCTTGAGCTTGGCGGCGAAATAAGCCCCCGAGGTATCCGAGCCTCCACGGCCGAGCAGCACGCCCTCGCCGCGGCTGTTGCTGGCGATGAAGCCCTGGGTCAGCACCACGCCGTCGACCGCCGCGAGGCGCGCCTCGAGCGCCGGGTCGGCAGCCGAGTCGCAGGTGGCTGACAGGTACGCACTGCGCTCGTTGATGCCGGCCAGCGTCTCCGAACGCAGCAGGTCCCGTGCATCGAACCACGTCGTCGGCACGCCGTTGGCATTCAGGTAGGCGGCGCCAAGGCGGGTCGCCAGCAACTCGCCCATGGTCATCACCCGGGCCTGGATCCGTGGGCTGACCTCGGCAACCAGGTAGATGCCGGCCAGCAGCTGGTCCAGTTCCTGGAAATACGGTTCAAGCAATCCCGGCCCGTCCACGCCCAGCGACCGGGCAAGCTCGAAATGCAGTTTGCGCAACCCCTCGATCGAAGGCTGCGCCTCCTTGGCCGCCGTGGTCCGCAGCAGGGCTTCCAGCGTGTTGGAGACCGTGGCGACCGCGGAATGCACGACCACCGGCCGCAAACCATCCGCCTGGTGCTTTTGCACCAGCCGCCGGATGGTCGCCCAGCGTTCGGCAGTAGCCACGCTGGTGCCACCGAATTTCAGAACAATCCAGTTGTCGGCCATCTTCGTGGACTACTTCAGGGACGTGGTGACGGCACCCAGCGAGGCGGAGCTGACCAACCGGGCGTACTTGCGCAGCGTGCCGGGCGGCACGGCCTTCTCCGGCCGCTGCCAGGCCTGGCGGCGCTTTTCGAGTTCTGCGGGCGTCAGGGCAACGTCGATCCGGCGTGCTTCTGCATCGATCGTGATGACGTCACCATCCTGCAGGAGTCCGATCGGGCCACCGACCGCGGCCTCCGGGGTCACGTGGCCCACGACGAAGCCGTGGCTGCCACCCGAGAACCGGCCATCGGTGATCAGCGCGACCTTGTCGCCCAGGCCCTTGCCCATGATTGCCGCCGTGGGGCTCAGCATCTCCCGCATGCCGGGCCCGCCCACCGGACCCTCGTTGCGGATGACCACCACATCGCCAGC
>CAZMVP010000083.1:3132-5278 GCA_964569355.1 uncultured Chromatiaceae bacterium
GCATGCCGGGCCCGCCCACCGGACCCTCGTTGCGGATGACCACCACATCGCCAGCGACCACCGTGCCATTCATGATGGCCTCCTGGGTGGCCTCCTCCGAGTCGAAGACCCGGGCCCGCCCCGCAAAGCGCAGGCCTTCCTTGCCGCTGATCTTGGCCACTGATCCTTCAGGAGAAAGATTCCCATACAAAATAACGAGATGGCTATCCTTCTTCAGTGGATCATCAAATGGCCGGATGATGGTCTGCCAGGACGGATAGTCGTCGACGTCCGCCAGGTTTTCCGCCAGCGTGCGGCCGCTGACGGTCAGGCAGTCACCATGCAGGAACCCGGCATCGAGCAAGCGCTTCATCAGCGGCTGGATGCCGCCGATGGCCACCAGTTCCGACATTGCGTAATGGCCGCTGGGGCGAAGGTCGGCGAGCACCGGCGTGCGCTTGCCGATACGGACGAAATCATCGAGGGTCAGCGGAATTCCCGCTTCATGGGCGATCGCCAGCAGGTGCAGGACGGCATTGGTCGAGCCGCCGACGGCGATCACCACGGTGATCGCATTCTCGAAAGCCTCGCGCGACAGGATGTCCGACGGACGAATGCCCCGGCGCACCAGCTCGACCACCGCGGCGCCGGCCCGCCGGGAATCGTCATGCTTGTAGCGCGAGACGGCGTCCTGGCCCGAGCTGTTCGGCAGGCTGAGCCCCATGGCCTCGATCGCCGAAGCCATGGTGTTGGCGGTGTACATGCCGCCGCAGGCGCCGGGACCGGGAATCGCCGTTCGCTCCACGTCCAGCAGTTCGGCTTCGCTCATGTTGCCGCTCGCCACGGCTCCCACGGCCTCGAACACCGAGACGATGTCCCGCCGCTGGGCACCGGGCTGGATCGTGCCGCCGTAGACGAAGATCGAGGGGCGATTCAGGCGCGCCATGGCCATGGCGCAACCCGGCATGTTCTTGTCGCAACCACCGATGGCCACGAATCCATCGAAGCCCTCGGCCGCCACGACTGTTTCGATCGAGTCGGCGATGACCTCGCGCGACGACAGGGAATAGTGCATGCCCGGCGTGCCCATCGAGATGCCGTCCGACACGGTGATCGTGTTGAACAGCACGCCTTTGCCACCCGCCTCGTTCGCGCCTTCGATGGCGGCCTGCGCCAGCCCGTCAATGTGCATGTTGCAGGGTGTCACCATGCTCCAGGTGGAGGCCACGCCGATCTGGCTCTTGCGGAAATCCTCCTCGCTGAACCCCACCGCGCGCAGCATGGCGCGGCTCGGTGCCTGGTTGACCCCGTCGACCACGATGCTGGAATAGCGTCGCCCGCCATCACCGGCAGCACCGCTGCCTGAATCCTTCTTCGTCGTACCCATGAATTTCCGCGTCCGCTGGCCGGGTGCGCCGGTCTGGCGGCCCGAGAGGGCCGCAAGTCTAGCACCGGTGGCCCGGCCGCTGGGATCAGGAAGTGCCCGGATCGCCCGATGGCGTCGGGTGCCGGGCGGCCAGGACCTTCCCGGGATTCATGATGCCGAGCGGATCGATCGCCTGCTTCAAGGTCTGCATCAGCTCGAGCGCTGTGCCACCTCGCCAGCGGACCAGATCATCGAGCTTGAAGAGCCCGACACCATGTTCGGCGCTGAAGCTGCCCCCCAGCGAGGCGGCGATTTCGTGCGTCTTCCGGGTGATTTCATCGCGATTGGCCAGGAAGGTCGCGGCATCCACCCCTTCCGGTTGCGACAGGTTGAAGTGCACGTTCCCATCGCCGAGGTGTCCGAACGAGATGAACCGGACTCCCGGCAAACGGCGGCTGGCCTCCGCCATGGCGAGATCGAGGAAACGCGCCATGGCCGTGATGGGCACGGACACGTCGTGCTTGATGCTGGCGCCAGCCCTCACCTGCGCCTCGGGCATCACATGCCGCAGGTGCCACAACGCATCGCGTTGCGCACCACTGGAAGCAACCACGCCGTCGCTGATGAGGCCATCAGCCTGCAGGCGGGCGAGGAAGTCCTCGACCTGGGCAGCCAGGTGAACATCGTCCCGCGCCGTGCTGACTTCCACCAGCAGGTGCCACGGACTCGCCAGGGACAGGGGTGGCACCGTGCCGGGAATGTGCTTCAGCACCAGCTCGAGCGTGAGGCCATTGGCAAACT
>CAZMVP010000083.1:5378-8143 GCA_964569355.1 uncultured Chromatiaceae bacterium
ACCGTGCCGGGAATGTGCTTCAGCACCAGCTCGAGCGTGAGGCCATTGGCAAACTCGAAGGCCGTGAGGTCATCGCCGAGCTCGCGGCGCATGTCCGCCTGGACCCGGACCGCGGTTGCCACGTCGGGCACCGCAAGCCAGGCGGTCACCACCGTGCGCGGCCGCGGAAAGAGCTTGCAGACAGCCGCGGTGACGATGCCGAGCGTGCCTTCGGCGCCGATGAACCATTGCTTGAGGTCGTAGCCCGAGTTGTCCTTGCGCAGGCTGCGCAGTCCCTCCAGCACCCGGCCATCCGGCAACACCACCTCGAGGCCGAGCACGAGATCGCGCATGGTGCCGTAACGCAGGACGGCGGTGCCGCCAGCATTGGTGGAGATGTTGCCGCCCAGCTGGCAACTGCCCTCCGCACCGAGGCTCAACGGGAACAGCCGGTCGACCTCCGCCGCAGCCATCTGCACCTGCTGCAGGATGCAGCCGGCTTCCGCGGTGATCGTGAAGTTTTCCGGATCGATCTGCCGGATGCGGTTCAAGCGCCGCGTCGACAGCACGACCTCCGGCCGGCCGGCGGCGGTGCGCGGCACCGCGCCTCCCACCAGCCCGGTATTGCCCCCCTGGGGCACCACGCCAATATGTCGGGCGGTACAGACACGCATCACGGCCGCCACCTCGGCGGTGCTCGCCGGCAGCAGGACCAGGGGTGTCGTGCCCCGGCAACGGCCGCGGGTTTCCGCCAGATAGGGGGCCAGGGCCGCTTCGTCGGTCACCATGCCCTGCGGACCGACGATGGCGGTGAACTCGGCAAGGATGCCTGCTGCAAGTGGCGTCAACTTCCGGACCTCATGCCGGGCCACTTGCCCGGGCATTGCAATGACATGGACAGGTATGCATCCTAAGTGACTGTTGCTGCTGGAGGCAAAGATTCCGGGCTTCCTGAATTCCCGGCTCCCCGTGCCAATGCCTGAACGGATCATCGACGCCAAAACCTGGTCCCGCCCGTCGCAACGGCCCGCCGGCCTCGATTCCCTGCCGGATTTCCGCCAGCGCGGCAACCTGCTGGACCTGGACCGGCAACTCCACACGCACTGGAATCTCGGGCAGAACCTCGTGCTGGCCTGGCTACCCGCATCGACGGGCGTGCAGGTGCTGATCGCGCCCCACTACGCAGTGGCGGCCTATGGCTCCGGCGAGGGCCGGCAGGCGGGCGCGGATACCGGCGGATACCTGCCGGCCCACGAGTTCATCATGCACCTGCTGTCGGGCAATCGTCGTTTCAGCGAACGTCAGATGCAGAATGCCACTCGCCTGCTCGGCGTCGAACCGGTTACCCTCCCCCTGCGTCAGCGCCTGGCTGGCACGGCGGAAGAAGCCGAAGCCATCGAACAGCTCATCAAGCGCTACAGCATCAGCTACGTCCGGAACCGTGCGGTCGCGCTGTTCGACATCGTGGGATTCGGCTTGCTGAATCCCTTCGAGCAGATGACGCAGTTGAACAGCCTGTCGTGTTCGCTCAATGCCGCCCACAGCCGGTTGCTGGGCCGGCGGATGATGGTCGACTTTGCCCGCTCCAGCACCGGTGATGGGTTCTACATCTGGAACCGGGACGTCGGCCTGCAGGCCAACACGAACCTCTACCACTTCATGCACCTGGCACTGGCCGACAACGCCATCGCCCACCAGAAGGCCGGTGGCCGTGGCGTGCCGCTGCTGCGCACGAGTTTCCATGTCGGCAGCTGCTACGAGTTCAATCATGCCGAGGGCCTCAATCCCACGGTCTATTGCGATGTCGTCGGTGATGTCACCATCGAACTGGCGCGCATGATCGAGCATGCGCAACCTGGCCAGATCCTGGTCGGCGAGTTCCGGGTGCCGATGGCGCCCGGAAACGGCAAGGCCATCGATGACTTCGACGCCATCCGCTTCATGGACCAGGCACAGGGCAGCCTCGTGCAGCTCAACGGGCTCGAACTCTCCGGCGAGGCCGTCGAGTCGATCAAGTGCTATCTCACTGGTGAAGCCTGCGCCGACGGCACCTTCACGGTCCGGCGCCTTGCCATCGAAGACAAGCATGGCCGACGCCGGAACGCGTTCAATGCAAAGGTCAACATCCACAGGCGTGGTGCCTCGCCGATCCTGCTCGGCATCGAAGACCGCGTCCTCCAGGACCCGGCACGGCGACGAATGCCGGTGGAGCTGCACACCTGAGCGTTTGCTCAGGCGATCCACGCCAGGGCAAACAGGCCGAGCATCGCGAAAGCCAGGGCCAGCTTGAGCACCACGCCGAAGGCAATGCCCAGCCACGTCGCAAAACCTACGCGTGCGGCCTGGCCCACTTCCCGGCCATGCAGAAGTTCGCCACCCATCGCGCCAACGAACGGTCCCAGGAGCAGGCCAAGGGGTGGCAGCACGAACAACCCGGCCACGGTGCCCACGAACGCGCCAATCACCGCCTTGCGGCTCGCGCCGACGCGCTGGGCGCCCATGCTCGTTGACAGGAAATCGATCGCCAGCGCCAGCAGCGCCAGCACGCCAAGGACAATCACCAGCAGAATGCCGATCTGCTGGAAGTCGTCCACCCACGCAGCTAGAAGCATCCCGGCAAACATCAGCGGGAGGCCAGGCAGGACGGGCACGATCGTGCCGGCGAGGCCAATCATGATCAACAGTCCGGCAAGGATGTAATAGAGGACGTGGGGGTCCATTTGCCGGTGGCCCGCTCAACCGATCAACTCAAGTGGTCGGGGCGACAGGATTTGAACCTGCGACCC
>CAZMVP010000084.1:0-7969 GCA_964569355.1 uncultured Chromatiaceae bacterium
CCGCCACCTCGAAGATGGGCGCGTCGGCATCCTTGTTGATCGCGACGATGGTGCCTGCATCCTTGATGCCCGTCAGGTGCTGGATGGCGCCGGAAATGCCGAAGGCTATGTAGAGTTCTGGCGCGATGATCTTGCCGGTCTGGCCCACCTGCATGTCGTTCGGCACGAAGCCGGCATCGACGGCCGCGCGCGAGGCGCCGACGGCCGCGCCAAGCTTGTCGGCCAGCGCGTACAGCACGGCGAAATTTTCGGCACTGCCGACGCCACGGCCGCCGGAGACCACCCGTCTGGCAGTCTGCAGGTCGGGACGCTCCGAGGAACCGGACTGCAGTTCGACGAAGCGGCTGTGTGCCGGCAGGGCCACCGCCGGGTCGACGGCCCGGATGGCCGCCGTGCTGCCATTGCCGGCCGGCTGGAACGAGGCGCCGCGCACGGTGGCCACGATCTTCATGCCCGTCGGTACCTCGGCGGTCACGATGGCGTTGCCGGCGTAGATCGGCCGCTCGAAACCGCGGGCGCCGACCACCCGCATCACGTCGCTCAGCTGCGGCACGCCGAGCAGGGCGGCCACGCGCGGCAGCACGTCCTTGCCGAAGGTCGTGGAGGGTGCCAGCACGCAGGCGTAAGGCGCGGCGACCTTCGCGACCTGTGGCGCGAGCACGGCCGCCAGTGGCGCCTGGTTGGCGGGGCTGTCCACGGTCAGCACGCTGGCCACGCCGTCGAGTGCAGCTGCCTCGGCAGCAATCGCCGCGATGCCGTTGCCGAGGAGCAGGATATCGATGCCGCCGATCGAGGCGTCCTGCGCCACGATCCCGGCGGCACAGGTCACGCAGCGTGCCGTGGCCTGGTTGAGGTGTTTCCCGTCGTGTTCGCCGATGATCAGGATGCCGCTCATGCCAGCACCCCGCGATCGCGCAGCGCGGCCACGAGCTCCGCCGGCGTCTTCACCATCACGCCCCTGGCGCGCACGGCCGGCGCTGCGTAGCCCGTCACCTTGAGCTGCGGGGCAAGATCGACACCGAGGGTCCCGGCATCGATGACTTCGATGGGCTTCTTCTTGGCTTTCATGATATCGGGCAGTTTCACGTAACGCGGTTCGTTGAGGCGAAGATCGGTGGTCACCACGGCCGGCAGCTCCACCTGCATCACTTCGAGCCCGGCATCGACTTCGCGGGTCACCGTCGCCACGCCGCCGCTGATCGCGAGCTTCGAGGCAAACGTGGCCTGGGGGCGATCCCACAGGGCCGCCAGCATCTGGCCGGTCTGGTTGCAGTCATCGTCGATGGCCTGCTTGCCGAGCAGCACGAGATCCGGCTGTTCGCGGCTGATGATCGCGTGCAGCAGCCTCGCGGCGGCCAGCGGCTCCACCTCCAGTGGCCCGGCGGCAGCCGGCGTCTGCACGAGGATCGCGCGATCGGCGCCCATCGCCAGGCCGGTGCGTAGTTGCTGTTGTGCGTCGTCGGGGCCGATCGACACCGCAATGATCTCCGTGGCCTCGCCGCGATCGCGAATCCGCAGGGCCTCTTCCAGCGCGATTTCATCGAAGGGATTGATGCTCATCTTGAGCCCGTCGGTCACGACGCCGGATCCATCCGGTTTCACGCGGATGCGGACATTGAAGTCGACGACGCGCTTCAGGCACACGACAATCTTCTGCATTGAAACAGTCCTTGGAAACAGTTCCCGAAACAATTCTTGGAGCCGGCAGGGCAGCCTGTTATTTTCAACGACTGCACCCCGGGGAACAAGCCGTGCACGAATCGCAACCCGCCGCCACCGATTGCCTGCGCCGCAGCCTGCTCATTTCCGTCGCGGAACTCGCCACCGATCTGAGGGCCGCTGCCCGGCCCGTCGTCGTCGATTGCCGCTTCAACCTGTCGGACCCGGATGCCGGGCGCCGGGCCTACGACGCCGGGCATCTGCCCGGGGCGTACTACGCGGATCTCGACCGCGACCTCGCCGCGCCACCCGGACCCCGGACGGGCCGCCATCCGCTGCCGGATCCCGCCGCCCTTGCCGCAGTGTTCAGCCGCTTCGGCATCGGCCGCGAATCACGGGTCGTGGCCTACGACGAGGGCGGCGGCATGCTCGCGGCCCGGCTCTGGTGGCTGCTGCGCTGGATGGGTCATCGTAACGTGGTGCTGCTGGACGGCGGGCTCGGCGCGTGGCTCGAAGCGGGGTACCCGCTGGATGACGTCACGCCGCCCGACCACAGGGACGGCCATTTCGAGGGCACGCCCGGCCACATGCCGGTGATGCCCACCGCCGACATCGAGCGGGCGCTGGCCGAAGGCAGCATCCGGTTGCTGGATGTGCGGGCCAGGGAGCGCTACGAAGGCCGCCATGAGCCCATCGATCCGGTGGCCGGCCATGTCCCGGGCGCGATCAATGCGCCCTGCATGGACAACCTGGATGCCGACCGACGCTTCCGCACGGGACCCGAGCTCGCCGCGCGCCATGTGCCGCTCATCGCCGGTCATCGCGGCCGCGACATCGTCTGCATGTGCGGATCGGGCGTCACGGCCTGCCACGGCATCCTCGCGCTGGAGCTGGCCGGCATCCATGGCGCCGCGCTCTATCCGGGTTCATGGAGTGAATGGATCCGCTCGCCGGACCGGCCGCGGCAACCAACCACGCTATAGTGTTGCTTTCCCAACCGACGTCTGGATGACCTGAAGCATGAGTACCAGCACCTTGCAGCGCGACCACCGCACGATCCGGGGCACGATCGCCTACCTGAGCAACAAGCCTGACCGCATGGGGCAGTCGCGAGGCCGCGAGCAGTTCCACATTACCGTGCACAGCGACGGGCGCCGCACCTGCAGCGCCCATTCGGAGATCGACGACCGGCCGAGCGTGATGCGCGACATCGTCTACAGCCTCGACGAGCACTGGCTGCCCACCGACTGCTTCGTTCGCCTGACGGTCAATGATCGTTTCATGGGCACCGGCTGGTTCCGCTTCGGCCCGGATTTCGCCGAATGCGAGACCTACACGTCGCTGGAAGGCCGCGTGGCCCAGCGCATGGAAACCCGCGGCCGGCTGCAGGCCTTCCAGAACCACGCCATCGTCTGCGATGCCTGGCACATGCAGCTCTTCGATCGCCACAAGGGCCCGGGCGTGCAGAGCATCGACGAGATGCTGCTGTCCTCGCCGGACCACCGCGGCGCGACGGGCCCGATGCTGTTCCGGATCGGCTTCGGCGTGGAGTATGTCGGGGAGGAGAGCATCACGGTGAAGGCCGGCACCTTCGACGCGCTGCATTTCCGCTTCGTGTCGTCACCGGGCCTGCCGCAGGCCCATCCGCCCTACGACATCTGGTGCACCGCGGACGGCGATTTCATCTTCCTGAAGGGCGTGATCGGCGGCTACATGCTGACCGAATACGAGACAACGGAACTCGAATACAGCAAGGCCTGACTCGCACGGCGCCTACCGCGCCGGCAACGAGCCTTCGACGAGTTCCAGCCACTCGCCGGCGGGGCCGACGGTAACGCCGGCTTTCCGGCCGCTGTACGGAAACTCCGCGATGGGCCGCGGTGGAGCACGCCAGTCCGCGCGCACATCGTCGAGCTTGTCCACGATGAAGCTCACCATGGCAATGCCGGCCGGCGCGCTGCCGGCCGGCACCGGCCGCGCAACCGCCTGCGCCGGGTACTGGTCGAGCTCCACCTGGAACTCGCGGGGCAACGGGGCCAGCGCCAGCGGATACTTCGTGTCGAGCGGCAGGTCGAGCGCCCTGGACAGCGTGGTGATGGGCCACTCGCTGGCCCGCGTGACCGGCAATCCCAGCCGATCCCGATAGAAGGCCTGCAGGGCGGTCATCGACGGCCCACCCACCACCATGATGAATACCCGGTCGACGGGGCTGGCTGCCGGAGAGATCGGAATATCCATGCCGGATGGAATCACGCGGGTGAAGTACAGCAGCTCCCGCGCCGGACCCAGCACCTGCATCGCGCGCGGGGCATCCGGGGCATTCCACAGGTTCCGCGGCGGATTGATCACCTTGAACGCCGTGCCGGCGAACTGGCGGGCGAGGGCATCGGGGTCTTCCACCACGTTCTCGATGGCGTTCCACCCCCACGTCGTCCCGGCAGCGGGTGGACTGGCTGCCGGATCCTCGATGAACCGGAGGTAGACCGGTTTGCCGCTGGCCGGCTCAAGGACCACGAAGGCATGGTCGCGGAGGTTCCCGGCGCCCCAGAGCGAGGCCTGCGCGGCCGGGACCGTGCCCCGATGAACGGCGGTGTAGCCCAGTTCCCTTGTGTAGGGCCCTTCGACTGCCGCCAGGTGATTGACGATCAGGGTGACGACCAGGATGGATTTCAGCATGACATTCCTCGGATGGCGCAACGGGCAGCACGGTCCGCCGGGAATCCATGGTACCGCCGGGCCCGTGGTCCTTGGGATGGCATCCCGATTCCGGTATGGTGAGCGCCGCATCGGCAGCGGCATCGGACCATGACGACAAAGGAAGGCAGCTTCTACTACGGGTGGATCATTGCCGTCTCGGCGGCCTTGATCCTCGTGGTCACCAATGGCATGACCCTGAGCGGCCTGAACGTCTTCGACCGGCCCCTGCTCGATACCCTGAAGGATGCCGCCGGTGCCCCGGTGAGCCTTGCCGACTACAAGTTGCGGGATGCGATCACGCTGGCGGCCGCCGGGCTCATGGCGCCCTTTGCCGGCGCCGCCGCCGATCGCTTCGGTGTCCGGCCGCTGATGATCATCGGCGTCCTGCTGCTGTCGGCCGGTTACTTTCTTTATTCGAAGGTCGATAGCCTCGGCGACATCTATGCCATCCACGTCCTGTTTGCCTCGGCGCTGGCCAGCTGCGGACTGCTGGTCTGCGTCCTGCTGGTGTCACGCTGGTTCATCAAGGATCGCGGGCTGGCGCTGGGCATCATGGTCGCCGGCACCAGCCTCGGCAACGGGACGCTGCCACCGCTGAATGCACTGTTGCTGGAATCCGTGGGCTGGCAGGCGTCCTTCGCCTGGCTCAGCCTGCTGCCGCTGTGCCTGATCCCGCTGATCCTGTTCGTCGTGCGCGAACGCCCGGCGGATCTCGACCGGCAGATGCCGGCAGCGCAGGCCAGTGGCGCCGCACCGGCAAACATCACGAGCCTGACCCTCGGCATGGCCATTCGTTCGGCGAATTTCTGGATCCTGGCACTGATCGCGATGTTCACCTTCTTCGCGATCATCGGCACCTCGGCCCACCTCAACCTGTACATGCTCAAGCGCGGTTTCAGCCAGACCGAGGCGGGCCTGAGCTACACGGTGCTGTTCTACCTCGGCCTGATCGGCAAGATCGCCAGCGGCTTCCTTGCCGACCGGCTCGGCCGACAGCGGATCTTCGTGGGCACGCTGACGACGATGGCGGTGGGGGCGGGCATCCTGCTCCTGCCCGGCGTCGATGCGATCTGGGCCGGCCTGGTGTGCTTCGGGCTGGGCTGGGGCGGGCTCTACACGCTGCTGCAACTCCTCGCGGCCGATTACTTCGGGCCGCGGCACCTCGGCAAGATCCTCGGCGGGATCACCGTGCTGGACACGCTCGGCGGCGGCCTGGGTCCGGCCATGATTGGCGCGATCTACGACCGTACGGGCTCCTATGACCAGGCCTTCATGCTGGTCGCGGGGCTGATCGTGGCCGCGCTGCTGCTGGCCACGCAGTTCCGGCTCGGAAGGCCCGCACCGGGACAGGCGTCGCGGGTTGCGGCGGCCGGTTGAGGCGGATTTTCGGGATAATTGCCCGGGGATCATTGCCCGGGAACATTTCCACAAGGATCGATGATGCAGACCACCTTCAAGCCCAGTGACGCGCTGCGCGGCGTGCGCTACGAAATCCGCGGCCGGCTCGCCAATCGCGCGCACGACATGGAAAAGCGCGGCTACGAAATCATCTCGCTCAACATCGGCAATCCCGGCCGCTTCGGCTTCCGCGCGCCGGAAACCATGCGGCTGGCGATGATCGAGAACCTGTCGAGTGCCGAGGGCTATTGCCACCAGAAGGGCATCTTCCCGGCGCGCGAAGCCGTGGTCATGCAGCAGCAGTCACGCGGCGTGGTGGGCGTGACGGCCGAGGATGTGTTCATCGGCAACGGCGTGAGCGAACTCATCGACCTGTCGTTGCGCGCGTTGCTGGACCCGGGCGACGAAGTCCTGGTGCCCAGTCCCGACTATCCGTTGTGGACTGCCAGCGTCACGCTGAACCAGGGCAAGGCCGTCCACTATCCGTGCCGGCCGGAAGCGGGCTTCCAGCCGGATGCCGACGAGATCGCGAAGCTCATCACGCCGCGGACCCGTGGCATCGTCGTCATCAACCCGAACAATCCGACCGGTGCGGTCTATTCGGCGGAGACCCTGCGCGCAATCGTTGCGCTCGCCGAGAAGCACCAGCTCGTGGTCTTCAGCGACGAGATCTACGACCAGATGACCTACGACGGCGCGACCTTCGTGCCGATGGCGACGCTCGTCCACAACACGCTGTGCGCGACCTTCAGCGGGCTGTCGAAGATCTACCGGGCCTGCGGCTACCGCGTGGGCTGGGTCTCGATGAGCGGCACGCGCACCAATGCCACGGCCTACATGGAGGCGATGGACCTGCTGGCCTCGCTCAGGCTCTGCAGCAACGTGCCGGGCCAATGGGCCGTGCAGACCGCACTCGGTGGCTACCAGAGCATCCTCGACCTGATCCGCCCGGGCGGCCGGCTCTATGAATCGCGGCGGGTGATCATCGATTCCGTGGCCGCGAGCCCCTACCTCCATGTGGTGGAGCCTGCCGGCGCACTGTATGCCTTCGTCGGCGTGGACAAGGAACAGTTCCCGAAGTTCGACGACCAGGCCTTTGCCCTCGACCTGCTGGAAAAGAAGCGCGTGCTGGTGGCCCCCGGCACCAGCTTCAACACCAGCGACAACAACTATTTCCGCATCACCAACCTGCCGGATGCCGAAACCCTGCGCGAGGTCTTCGTCCGGATCCACGAGTTGCTGGAAGCCCATGCCGCCGAGCGGGCGGCCTGAAGCCGGCCTGCCATTCGTGACCGCCAGCGCGGTGCTGGCGCAAGGCGGCACGCTGCTCACGGCCACCCACCGCCTGGCCCGGCACCTGCGCGAGGTGCACGACCAGGCGATGGCTGCCAGCGGCGCATCGGCCTGGCCCTCGGCCGACGTGCTGCCGCTCGATGCCTGGCTCCGGCGCACCTGGGAGAACCTCGCGGTCCAGGGCCATCCACTCGGCCAGCTGCGGTTGCTGACGGAAGACGAGTGCCAGCTTGCCTGGGGCCAGGTCCTGTCGCGCGAACCGGCCGGCACGCCGGTCGGCCTGCTGGCCCCGCTGGCCGCCACCAGCTGGCGCCTTTGCCAGCTCTGGGGCATCACGCCGCCGGAGCTGCATCAGTCGGCCGATACCGACGACGCGCGTTCCTTCGCGCGCTGGGTCACCGGCTATCAACACCTGTTGGCCACGCGGAGCTGGACCGATGGCATGGCGTTGCTCGCCGGCCTGCCTACCGCACTCGAGGATCCGCTGGCCATGGCAATGACCCTGGCACCGGCCGGATCGACGACCCCGGCCAGTCGGGCTGCCGGAATTGCCGGTTTTGCGCCGCTGCCGCCCGCGGTCGCGGCAGTGGCGGCGGCATTGGCCCGCCACGACGTGGTGGTTGGCGAGGTCACGATCGAGCGACGACATCGCAACACGCTGCGCATTACCGCCGATGACGAAACCGATGAGCTGGCCCGGGCGTTCTCCTGGGCGGCAGGTCTCCTGCGCCGCCGGCCCGGCGCATCCGTTGCCGTGGTCGTCGGCAACCTGGATGTCGAGGCGGCTACCGCGCGCCGGATCGGTCTCGACCTGCTGGCGCCGGGCTGGCAATTGCACGAACCGGCGACCCGCCCCGTCGCATTGGCCGCCGGTCGCCAATTGTCCGGCTACCCGGTGGTCGGCACGGCGCTCGCCCTGCTC
>CAZMVP010000085.1:0-7951 GCA_964569355.1 uncultured Chromatiaceae bacterium
GCCAGCGCCAGCAGCACACCGGCTGGTACCAGGCTGGCCGAGAACAGGCGGCTTCGAGTCTCCGGCGGCAGCGACTGCAGCGCTGCTTCCGGCAGGTCGGCCGGCGGCCGCGTGTGCCCGAGGCTGCGGACCAGTGCCGCGATCGCTCCCTCGACCATCCGGGACTGGCGATCGTTCAGGACTTGATGCCGCCCTTGGTCAGCTCCCTGGCATTCAGCAGCCGGGCGATTTCCTTTGGCGACAGATCGGTGAGTTCGGCCGCCACCTCGCGGATCGGCCGACCCTGGGCATAGGCCTTCTTGGCAATGGCTGCGCCCTTCTCGTAGCCGATCACCGGGTTCATCGCGGTGACGAGGATCGGATTGCGGTCGAGCGCCTCGGCCAGCCGCGCCTCATTGACGGTGAACCCGGCGATGGCTTTCTCGCCGAGCAGGCGGCTGACGTTGGCGAGCAGCTCGATGCTCTGCAACAGGTTGAAGGCAATCACCGGCAGCATGACATTGAGCTGGAAGTTGCCGGCCTGGCCCGCCACCGTGATCGTGGTGTCGTTGCCGATCACCTGGGCCGCAACCATCGCGGCGGCTTCCGGGATCACCGGGTTGACCTTGCCCGGCATGATGCTGCTGCCGGGCTGCAATGCCGGCAGCGCGATCTCGCCCAGGCCCGCGAGCGGCCCGCTGTTCATCCAGCGCAGGTCATTGGCGATCTTCATGAGCGCGACGGCCAGCGTGCGCAGGTGGCCCGAAAGCTCGACCGCCGTGTCCTGGCAACTCAGCGATTCGAAGAGGTTGCGCGACACGTCGAAGCGGACGCCGGTCTGCTCGGTCAGCAGCACGGCGACCTTGGCACCGAACTTCGGATGGGCGTTGATGCCCGTGCCGACCGCGGTGCCTCCCTGGGCGAGACGGGTCAAGCGCGGCAGGCAATCCTTGATGCGCGCCTCGGCGTTGGCGATCTGCTGCGCCCAGCCCCCGAGCTCCTGGCCCAGCCGGACCGGCATTGCATCCATCAGGTGCGTGCGCCCGGTCTTGACGATGTGGTCGCACTCCTTCGCCTTCTTGCCGATGGCGGTGCGCAACTCCTTCAGGGCCGGCAACAGCCTCTCGGTGACCTCGATGGCGGCGCTGACATGGATCGTGGTCGGGATCACGTCGTTGCTGCTCTGGCCCATGTTGACGTCGTCATTGGGATGCACCGGCGCACCGAGCTTCTGCGTCGCGAGATGCGCGATGACCTCGTTGGCATTCATGTTCGAACTGGTGCCGGAGCCGGTCTGGAAGACATCGATCGGGAACTGGCCGTCGTGCGTGCCGCCGGCCACGTCGAGCGCCGCGCGCTGGATGGCCACGGCCTTGCCGGTCTTCATCAGGCCGAGCTCGGCATTGGCGCCGGCCGCCGCCCATTTCACCAGCCCGAGTGCGCGGATGAAGCCGCGCGGCATGGGCAGCCCGCTGATCGGAAAATTGTCGACGGCCCGCTGGGTCTGGGCACCCCAGAGCGCCTGCTCCGGCACCTTGAGCTCACCCATGCTGTCGCGTTCCACGCGAAAACCCTTGTTCGCCATTCCTGCTTCTCCTGAGAATTCCAGGCCGGCCTCGCGCTGCCCGCGGAGGCGATGTCGGCCGATCGGGTTGGTGTATGATTTCGGCGCTGAATTATAGGGTTTTTCCGCAGTCCCGCCATGGATAGTGATCCGCTCACGACCATTTCCCCGCTCGACGGCCGCTATGCCGCCAAAACCGCCCCGCTGCGCAGGATATTCAGCGAGCAGGGCCTGATCCGCTACCGGGTACTCGCCGAGGTCCGCTGGCTGCAGTTCCTGTCCGAGGAACCCGGCATCGAGGGCCTGGGCCGGCTGTCGCCGGCCGTCAGCGAAGTCCTGAACCAGCTGGCCGAGCGATTCGCACCGGACGACGCACGCCGGGTCAAGGAAATCGAACGACGCACCAACCACGACGTCAAGGCGGTGGAATACCTGATTGCCGAACGCCTGGAAGGCGATGCCGAGCTCACCCGCATCCGTCCGTTCCTGCACTTCGCCTGCACGTCGGAGGACATCAACAACATCTCCCACGCGCTGATGCTCCGCCACGGGCGCGATGACATCCTGCTGCCGCAGCTTCGCCAGGTCGTGGCGATCATCGACAGCATGGCGCGCAGCCTCGCCGACACGCCGATGCTCTCGCGCACTCACGGCCAGCCGGCCACGCCGACCACGATGGGCAAGGAACTGGCCAACGCCGGCTGGCGGCTGAAGCGCCAGCTGCGCCAGCTGCGCTCCACGGAAATCCTCGCGAAGATCAACGGGGCGGTTGGCAACTACAATGCCCATCGCATCGCCTACCCGCGGGTGGACTGGCCGGACCTGTCACGCCGCTTCGTGGAATCGCTGGGCCTCACCTTCAATCCGTACACCACGCAGATCGAGCCGCATGACTGGATCGCGGAGTACTGCCACTGCCTGATCCGCTGCAACGTGATCCTGCTCGATCTCGCCCGCGACCTCTGGGGCTACATCTCCATCGGCTACTTCCGCCAGCGCAAGGTCGACTCCGAGGTGGGTTCCTCGACGATGCCCCACAAGATCAATCCGATCGACTTCGAGAACGCCGAGGGCAACCTGGGACTCGCAAACGCCCTGCTGAACCACTTCGCCGAGAAGCTGCCCGTGTCGCGCTGGCAGCGTGACTTGAGCGACTCGACCGTGTTGCGCAACCTCGGCGTGGCCATCGGCCACACGATGCTGGCAACGCTGTCGCTGCAGGCAGGGCTGCGCAAGCTCGAAGCCGATGCACCGCGGATGCAGCGCGACCTGCAGGAATCCTGGGAGGTCCTCGGCGAGGCCGTGCAAACGATCATGCGGCGGCACGGCCATGCCGATGCCTACGAGCAACTGAAGGCGCTGACCCGCGGCGCGACGCTGACCCGCCAGTCGCTGGCCGGCTTCCTCGCCACCATCGACCTGCCTCCGGCGGAACGGGAACGGCTGCTGGCGCTGGCGCCGGAGACCTATCTCGGCGATGCCTCCCGGCTGGCAACGGAGGCTGCCGGCAGCGAGCCCTGAACATCGGGGACCGCGCCCAAACGTGATGCAGTTAGCACAGGAAATCAGCCAGTCGTCCCTACAATCGGGCGTGGCCAGCCAAGACACTCCGCACGACCCGCCTGCTCCGCAGCACCACTTCACGGAACGTCCCCCGGAACGGGAACGCACCCGGGGGCGGCGGTGGGTGATCGCCTCCCTCGAGGACACCCTGGCCGCCGCCGTGGAAATCGGTGCGGTGGCCCAGCGCGGCCTGTCCATCCTGACTCCCGACCTCGAGCCGGGTGTCTACGACCACGAGCGCTTCCTGCAGATCGTCAAGCACCTCGTGCTCTCCAAGCGCTATGCCCGGGTACGCGTGCTGATTTCCGAGCCGCAGCGCGCCGTCCGCGCCGGCAACCGGCTGGTCGGGCTTGGCCGGCGGCTCAATACCTATATCGAATTCCGCAACGTCAACGAGGAGTTCCGCGAGCATCGCGAGGCCTTCCTGCTGGCCGACGATGTCGCCCTGCTCTACCGGATCAACCACAAGCGCCAGGAAGGCATTGCCGATACCTACGAGCCGGCCGTGGCCCGCCGCTACCTGGCGCTGTTCGAGGAGATCTGGGCCGCTTCGGAAAATTCGCGCGAGCTGCGCCAGCTCCGCGTCTGACGATCGTGACGGACACTGCCGAAACCCGCCCGGAGTTGACCGTCGCCGCCGTGGTGGAGCGCCGCGGCCGCTTCCTCGTCGTGGAAGAGAGGGTCGGCGGGCGCCTGGTGCTGAACCAGCCCGCCGGCCATGTCGAAGCGGGGGAAACCCTGCTCGCCGCGGTCGTCCGCGAAGCGCTGGAGGAAACTGCCTGGACCTTCGCGCCGCAGGCCACGGTGGGCATCTACCTTTCCCATCGCACCACGAGCGAGCGACGCTACCTCCGGGTGGCGTTCACGGGCCAGGTCAGCCGCCACGATGCCAGCCGCAAGCTCGACACGGGCATCGAGCGCACCCTCTGGCTCTCGCGCGCGGAACTCGCCGCCCAACCCGCGCGATTGCGCAGCCCGATGGTGCTGCGCGCCATCGACGATTACCAGCGCGGCGTGCGTTATCCGCTCGACCTGTGCCAGGACCTCGACACCGACGCCCTCGCGCTGCGCGCCGCGCAACTCTGAACCGATAGCGGGCCGATAGCCCGTCGCCACCCATCCAGGCTGCCACGACCCCGATCGCCACGGTCCTGGCTGCCCAAGTCCCGGTGGCCGGAATCCTGACTGCTAGAATCCCGGCCATGTCCGGCCCGTCTCCCAAGCTCGTGATCGTCGCCTTGTCCGGCGGCGTGGACTCGGCCGTGGCCGCGCTGCTGCTCAAGCAGCAAGGCCATCGGGTAGAAGCGCTGCACATGACGAACTGGGATGCGGCCGACGAGTACTGCACCGCCGGCGATGACCTCCGCGATGCCACCCGGGTTTGCCGGGATCTCGACCTGCCGCTGCACCACGTCAACTTCACGGCCGAATACCGGGCCAGGGTGTTCGCCGACTTCCTGTCGGAGCTGCGTGCAGGCCGCACGCCGAACCCCGACGTCGCCTGCAACCGGCACATCAAGTTCGGCGCATTCCTCGACCATGCCCTGCGCCTCGGCGCCGATTGCATCGCGACCGGCCACTACGCCCGCGTCGACCACGGCCCGCCGGCGCGGCTGCTGCTGGCGGCCGATGCACACAAGGACCAGACCTACTTCCTGCATGCGATCGAGCCGCAGGCACTTTCCCGCACCCTCTTTCCGCTGGGCAACCTCGCCAAGGCAGAAGTCCGGGCCCTCGCACGCCGCCATGGCCTTGCCAACCACGCGCGGCCCGACAGCACCGGGATCTGCTTCATCGGCGAGCGGCCGTTCCGCGAGTTCCTCGCCCAATACGTACCCCACTCGCCCGGCCCGATCCTGGACGACGCCGGCGAAGTCCTGGGCGAACACGAGGGCCTGCCCTTCTACACGCTGGGCCAGCGCCAGGGACTGAAGGTCGGCGGTCGTGCTAGGCACGCCGCCGCGCCCTTTTATGTCGCCGCCAAGGACCAGGCTCGCAACGCGCTGATCGTCGTACAGGACGGAAACCACCCGTGCCTGCACCAGGACACGCTGGTGGCCGGGGATCTCCGATGGTTCAACGGACCACCACCCGGCATGGGCGAAGGCATCGCGCTTCGCGCACGCATACGCCATGGCCAGGTGCCGGCAGCTTGCCGGGTCTGGAGCACCGATGTCGGCGGTGTGCTGGTGCGTTTCGACGTGCCGCAGAAGACGCCGACGCCCGGGCAGTACGTGGTCTTCTACCGGGATGACGAGTGCCTCGGTGGCGGGACGATCGAAGCCGCCGGATCGGACACCGGGAGTACCGCGTCGGAATGCCGTCGCTCGGCGTAGCAAACATCGTTACGCTATAATTCGCGGCTGTTTCGCAGCCTTTCCCCCGCATTTGTCAGGACCATCCATGGCCAAAGCAATCGATGCCAGATCCACGCTGTCCGTCAACGGCACGGACTATGAAATCCACAGCCTTGCGGCCGTCAAGGAAGGCCATGTCAGCCGCCTGCCCTATTCGCTGAAGATCCTGCTGGAAAACCTGCTGCGCAACGCCGCCTCCGGCGACGTCCGGCCCGCAGACATCAGTGCACTGGCCAACTGGGATCCGATGGCCGCGCAGGATCACGAGATTGCCTTCACGCCGGCACGCGTCGTGCTGCAGGACTTCACCGGCGTGCCCGCGGTAGTCGACCTGGCGGCGATGCGCGACGCCGTGGTCCGCCTCGGCGGCAAGGCCGAGGCGATCAATCCGCAGGCACCAGCCGAACTCGTGATCGACCACTCCGTGCAGGTCGACCACTACGGCACGCTGCAGTCGCTGGCGGAAAACACGGCGATCGAGTTCTCGCGCAACCAGGAGCGCTACAGCTTCCTGCGCTGGGGCCAGAATGCCTTCCACAACTTCAAGGTCGTGCCGCCCAGCACCGGCATCGTCCACCAGGTCAACCTCGAGTACCTGTCGCGCGTGGTGTTCTCCGTCGAGAAGGATGGCCGGCGGGTCGCCTACCCCGACACCGTCGTCGGCACGGACTCCCACACCACGATGATCAATGGCCTGGGCGTCGTTGGCTGGGGCGTTGGCGGCATCGAGGCCGAGGCCGCGATGCTCGGCCAGTCGGTCACGATGCTGATCCCGGAGGTCATCGGCTTCCGCCTGACCGGCCAGCTGCGCGAGGGCACGACGGCCACCGACCTCGTGCTCACGGTGACCGAGATGCTGCGCAAGAAGGGCGTGGTGGGCAAGTTCGTCGAGTTCTTCGGCGACGGGCTGTCCAACCTGCCGCTCGCCAACCGCGCCACGATCGGCAACATGTCGCCGGAGTTCGGCAGCACGGTGGCGATCTTCCCGATCGACGACGAAACCATCCGTTACCTGGAACTGACCGGGCGTCCGGCCGAGGAGATCGCGCTGATCACCGCCTATGCCAAGGCGCAGGGCCTGTGGCGCACCGATGGCCAGGAGGCACCGCTGTTCACCGACGTGCTGTCGCTCGACCTGGGCGACGTGGAACCGAGCCTGGCGGGCCCCCGCCGGCCGCAGGATCGCATCGCGCTCCGCCAGCTCGCGACGGCCTACGACAAGATCGAAGCCGCACAGGTGGCCGACGGCAAGACCGGCACCACCGCAGTGCAGGTCACGAGTAAGGGCCAGACCTTCACTCTGGAGAATGGCGCGGTGCTGATCGCCGCGATCACGAGCTGCACGAACACCTCGAACCCGTACGTGATGGTGGCCGCGGGCCTCGTGGCCCGCAATGCCGCAGAGCGAGGGCTGAAGCCGAAGCCGTGGGTCAAGACGAGCCTGGCGCCGGGCTCCCGCGTCGTGAACGACTACCTCGCGAAGTCCGGCCTGCTCGACTCGCTCAATGCCGTCGGCTTCAACATCGTGGGCTTCGGCTGCACCACTTGCATCGGCAACTCCGGGCCACTGGATCCGCCCATCGAGAAGGCCGTGCGCGAGGGCAAGCTGGTCGGCTGCAGCGTGCTGTCCGGCAACCGCAATTTCGAAGGTCGCATCCACCCGCTGGTGCGCAACAACTTCCTCGCCTCGCCGCCGCTGGTAGTCGCCTATGCGCTGGCCGGCAACATGCATGTCGACGTGCAGAACGCCCCGCTCGGCAACGATCGCGACGGCAAGCCTGTCTACCTGAGGGACCTCTGGCCCAGCCAGCGCGAGATCCAGTCCATCGTGGCCGCCAGCCTCGACTCGACCATGTTCCGCAACAGCTACGCCCATGTCTTTGCCGGCGACGCCAACTGGAATGCGATCAAGGTGCCGCAGGGCGATCGCTTCGCCTGGGCGGACGACTCCACCTACGTGCGCAACCCGCCGTACTTCGACGGCATGACGGCGCAACCCGCAGCCATCACGGACATCCAGGGAGCACGGGTGCTGGCGCTGCTCGGCGACTCGGTGACCACCGACCACATCTCTCCCGCCGGCTCGATCGCGAAGGACAGCCCGGCAGGAAAGTACTTGATGAGCAAGGGCGTGCAACCAGCTGATTTCAATCAATATGGTGCACGTCGTGGCAACCACGAGGTCATGATGCGCGGCACCTTCGCCAACATCCGGCTGCGCAACCAGCTGGTGCCCGGCACCGAGGGTGGCTACACGGTCCACCTGCCCGGCGACGAGAAGATGTCGATCTTCGACGCGGCGATGCGCTACCGCGATGCCGGCGTGCCGCTGCTGGTCCTCGCCGGCAAGGAATACGGCAGCGGCTCCTCGCGCGACTGGGCGGCCAAGGGCACCAAGCTGCTCGGCGTGCATGCCGTGATCGCCGAAAGCTACGAGCGCATCCATCGCTCGAACCTGATCGGCATGGGCGTGCTGCCGCTCGAGTTC
>CAZMVP010000086.1:0-7896 GCA_964569355.1 uncultured Chromatiaceae bacterium
CGGTCGACCAGTACATCGGCGGCATCGAGCACGCGATCCTGCACCTGCTGTACTCACGATTCTGGACGCGTGCAATGCGCGACCTCGGCCTCATCGACGTCGACGAACCCTTCACGAGGTTGCTGACCCAGGGCATGGTGCTGAACCAGATCTACTTCCGGAAGGGCGAGACCGGCCGCATCAGCTATTTCAATCCGGCCGAGGTCGAGGAACGGGCCGATGCTGGCGGCCGCATAATCGCGGTACTCAAGGCCGACGACTCGGTCGTCGAGTCCGGTGGCATCGGCACGATGTCCAAGTCGCGCAACAACGGCGTGGACCCGCAGATCCTCGTGGATTCGCACGGTGCCGACACGGCGCGGCTGTTCACGATGTTCACCGCGCCGCCGGAGCAGACGCTCGAGTGGTCCGACGAAGGCGTGCAGGGCGCCTCCCGCTTCCTGAAGCGGGTCTGGAAGGCCGTGCACGGGCACGTGGCCGGCGGCCCGGTGCCACCGCTCGAGCCGGCCGCCTGCACGCGGGCCGGCACCGACCTGCGCCGCCAGGCCCACCAGGCGCTGGTCAAGGTCTCCGACGACATCGGCCGGCGCCGGACCTTCAACACGGCGATCGCCGCCGTCATGGAACTGCTCAATGCGATCAACCGGACGACAGCCGACACGCCAGCCGACCGGGCGGTGATGCAGGAGACGCTCGAACTGACGGTACTGATGCTCTCGCCGATCGTGCCGCACATCTGCCATCGGCTGTGGAATGTCCTCGGCTATGCCGGTGCGATCATCGACGAGCCCTGGCCCCGCCCGGATCCGTCGGCACTGGTCGCCGAAACCCGGGAGATCGTCGTGCAGGTCAACGGCAAGGTCCGGGGCCGCGTGGTGGTGGCCGCCGATGCAGCCGAGGCCGCGGTCCGGGAGGCTGCGCTGGCGGATGGCAACGTCCAGCGCTTCATCGGCACGCAGGCGGTTCGGCGCGTGATCGTCGTGCCCGGGAAGCTCGTCAATGTGGTGGTCTGAGCGGGATCCGACCACACGCCGCGCGGCGTCGCGTGGCCCCGGCAGCGTGCCGCGGCTCGCCGTGGCCATGCTGCTCCTGGCCACGCTCTCCGGCTGCGGCTTCCATTTCCGTGACGCCACGAGCTATCCGCCGCAGATGGCGGTGATGTACATCGACACCGCGGATCGCTATTCGCCGTTCTACCAGAAGCTCGTGCCCACGCTCCGGCGCGGCGGGATCCGGCTGACGGACGATCCCGCACAGGCGCGCACGACGCTGAAGATCCTGAAGGACGACACCGGCCGCCGCCTGCTGTCGGTCACGGCACGCAACGTGCCGGCCGAGTTCGAGGTCTGGTACGAGGTGCGCTTTGCCGTCGATGTCGATGGCGCCGAAGCCGTGCCGGCCGAGCGGCTGTTCCTCACCCGCGATTTCGCCTTCGACGAGACCCGCGTGCTCGGCAAGGAAGGCGAGGAGCAGAACATCCGGCAGGCCATCGCGGCAGATCTCGTGGGGCTCGTATCGCGCCGGCTCTCGGCCGTGCACTGAGCCACGCCCGATCCGGATGAGCATGGCCGTTCGACGTCGTGCGCCGGGTCGGGCCGGCACGAGGCAATCCGTCGGCCGGCGCATCGTCCACGGCCTGTTGCTGGCTGCCGGCGCCTTCATCGCACTGACCATCCTGCTCGTGCTGCCGTTGCGCTGGGTGCCGCCATTCACCTCGAGCTTCATGGTGCAGAACTGGTTCGGCCAGCAGAGCCTGTCCGCCAACGTCGATTTCCAGTGGGTGCCGCGCCGGCGCATCAGCCGGCAGGCGCCGCTGGCCGTGATGGCCGCGGAAGACCAGAAGTTCATGGACCACGATGGCTTCGACCTCGACGCGATCGGCAAGGCCTGGCAGCGCAACCGTCACGGCGGGCGGATCCGCGGCGGGTCGACCATCAGCCAGCAGGTCGCGAAGAACCTGTGGCTGTGGCCGGGCCGCAGCTGGCTGCGCAAGGGCCTGGAGGCCTGGTTCACGCTGTGGCTGGAGTGGTGCCTGCCCAAGGAACGCATCCTCGAGCTCTACCTGAACATCGCGCAGTTCGGTCCAACCGTGTTCGGCGTCGAGGCAGCCGCGCGGCAGTATTTCCATCGGTCGGCGGCGACACTCAATGCGTCGCAGGCGGCAAGGCTCGCCGCGGTGCTGCCGAACCCGGTCGCGTACCGCGCCGGCAGGCCGTCGGGATACGTCATCGCGCGCCAGCGCTGGATCGAGCGGCAGGCACGCAACCTCGGCGACGAGCTGCCGCAACGCCGCTGGCCGTAGTGCGCGGCAAGGGCTAGGCTCGGAACTGGTTCGAAACAAACTCCGACAGGGGGAAGGTCATGGCTCTGGTTGCCGTCGTTGTCCTGCTTGCGCTGCTTGAGTTCATCGTGTTCACGATGCTGGTCGGCCGCGCGCGCATCCGCTGCAAGGTCGTCGCGCCGGCCACCACCGGCCATCCGGTCTTCGAGCGGTATTTCCGCGTGCAGCAGAACACTCTGGAGCAGTTGATCGTGTTCCTGCCGGCCGTCTGGCTCTTCGGCGTGTATGTCAGCCCGCTGTGGGCCGCGGGACTCGGGCTGCTGTTCGTGATCGGCCGGGCGCTGTACCTGGCGGGCTATGTGGCCGAACCGGGCAAGCGGGCGCCGGGCTTCATGATGTCGCTGCTGGCGAACATCGTGCTGACCATCGGCGGGCTGGTGGGCGCGGTGTTGAGCCTTTCCAGCTGACCGCGCCTAGAGGCGGGTCGGGTTCGGCTGGCCCGGATAGACGATCTCCGGATCGAAGACCTTTTCGGTTTCGGTGAAGGTGAGCGGCAGGGGCCCGGTGGCCTGGTCCACTCCCGCCTCGCTGCCGACCGGCACCGTGCGATAGAAGCAGCTGCGGTAGCCGACGTGGCAACTGGCGCCGCCGGCGATCTCCACACGCAGCCAGACGCAGTCCTGGTCGTCGTCGATTTTCAGTTCGCGCACCTTCTGCACGAGGCCGCTGGTCGCGCCCTTGTGCCAGAGGACCTGGCGGCTCCTGCTGAAATAGTGCGCTTCACCGGTCGCGATGGTCAGCCGGAGCGCCTCGGCGGTCATGTAGCCGACCATCAGCAATTCGCCGCTGGCAAAGTCGGTGGTCACCGCAACGATCAGCCCGTCGGCATCGAACTTCGGGGCCAGTTCGGCGCCTTCCTCGACCTGCTCCACGGTGCGGCGTTGCGCAAAAATGCGATTGGGGTCCATGCGGGCGGTATTATAGCGGCCCCGATTCGCCCCGCCCCAAAGCCGTACTGATGCCCCATTCGCTGACGCTCCACAACACCCGGACCCGGCAGAAGGAACTGTTTGTCCCCGCCGACCCCGGCCGGGTCACGATGTACGTCTGCGGGCCGACGGTATACAGCCATCCGCATATCGGCAACGCGCGGCCGGCCGTGGTGTTCGACGTGCTGGCAAGGCTCCTGCGCAGCCGCTACCGGCTCGTCTATGCCCGCAACATCACGGACGTCGACGACAAGATCAACCGGGCGGCGGCGGAGGAGGGGGTCTCGATCGGTGACATCGCGGCGCGCTACACGGCGGTCTACCGGGCCGACATGGCGGCGCTCGGTGTGGCCGCCCCGGACATCGAACCCAGGGCGACGGACCACATCGCCGCCATCATCGCGATGGTGTCGACCCTGATCGCCGGCGGGCACGCCTATGAGGCCGATGGCCATGTGTTGTTCCGCGTCCGGTCCTTCGCCGCCTACGGCGAACTGTCGCGCCGCGACCAGCGCGAGCTGCTGGCTGGCGCCCGCGTGGAGGTGGCGCCGTACAAGGAGGATGCCGGCGATTTCGTGCTGTGGAAGCCCTCGCCTCCGGAGCTGCCCGGCTGGGACAGCCCCTGGGGCCGCGGCCGCCCGGGCTGGCACATCGAGTGCTCGGCGATGGTGGCCACGCACCTCGGGCGGACCATCGACATCCATGGCGGCGGCAACGACCTGATCTTCCCGCACCACGAAAACGAAGTGGCCCAGAGCACCTGCGCGCACGGCGGCGAGCTGTTCGCCCGCTACTGGCTGCACAACGGCTTCGTCAATGTCGACCACACCAAGATGTCGAAGTCGCTCGGCAATGTCGTGCTGGTGCGGGAACTCCTGAAGGAAGCCCCCGGGGAAGCCATCCGGCTGGCGCTGCTCTCGGCGCACTACCGCCAGCCGCTGGACTGGACCGGCGACGTGCTTCCGGATGCGCGTCGCAAGCTCGATCGCCTCTACGGGGCCCTGCGCGACGTGCCGGCCTCGACGGTCGGACCCGGATCCGCACCTGACTCCGGACCTGAAGATGGCTCCGCGGCCGAGGCGCCACCGGAATTCCTGGCCGCGCTGGATGATGACCTGAACACGCCGCGCGCACTCGCGGTGCTGTTCGACACCGCGCGGGAGATCAACCGGTCGACGGACGTGGAAGAGCAGCGGCGGCTGGCCCGGCAACTGCGGGCCGGCGGCGCGCTGCTGGGACTGCTCGGCGCCGATCCGGAGGCCTGGCTGCAGGGCCGTGACGAGGGGGCGTCGCGGGACGAGGGCCTGACGGCGGAGGCCGTGGAGGCGCTCATCGCCCGGCGCCTTGCCGCACGCAAGGACCGGGATTTCGCCACGGCGGACCGCATCCGCGACGAACTGGCCGGGGCCGGCATCGCGATCGAGGACGGTCCGGACGGCACGCGCTGGCGGCGGGCGGTGACGTGACCATGGCGGAACCCACCATCGGTGACGTGCAACAGGACCTGATCTCGGAGTTCTCCCTGTTCGACAACTGGGTCGATCGCTACCAGTACATCATCGACCTGGGCCGGCAGCTGCCGCCGTTTCCGGAAGCGGAGAAGACCGAGGCCCACAAGGTCCACGGCTGCCAGTCGCAGGTCTGGCTGGTCACGACCCCGCGGGGCGACCGGCTGGATTTCCAGGCCATCAGCGATTCCGCGATCGTGTCCGGGCTGATCGCCATCCTGATGCGGCTCTACAGCGGGCAACCGGCGCGCGACATCCGCGATGCCCGGCCGGATTTCATCAAGGGCATCGGCCTCGACCAGCACCTGAGCCCGACCCGCAGCAACGGCCTGCATGCCATGCTGAAGATCATCCACGAGGCAGCGGCTGTCACCGCCGCGGCCAGCGGGCAGGGCTGACCATGGCCGGCCGGCCGGCGGTGTCGATCGCCACGACGCTGATCCGCGGCTACCAGAAGCTGCTCTCGCCGTGGCTGGCCGGCCGCTGCCGCTACCACCCGACCTGTTCGGCCTACGCGATCGAGGCCATCGAACGCTTCGGTGTGCTGCGCGGCGCGTGGCTGGGGCTGCGGCGCATCGGGCGCTGCCATCCGGTCGAGGCCCTGGGCGGTGGATCCGGCTTTGATCCGGTACCCGAGCATTATGTCTGGTGGGGTCGCGGCGCGGCACCATGAATCGGTGGCGTGAATCGGCACCGTGAATCCCTGCTATATTCGGTCGCATCGCAATGGATAAGCGCTTGCTGGACATCGTCTGCTGCCCTGTCACCCGGTTGCCGCTGCAACTGCTGGACAGCGGGCGCCTGACGGCACTCAATGCCGCGATCGATGCCGGCAACCTGCGCAACCGGGGCGCGCGTCCCGTGTCCGAAGCCTTCGCCGAAGCACTCGTCACCCGTGATGGCCGGCTCGTCTATCCCGTGCGCGACGGGATCCCGGTCCTGCTCGAAGAGGAGTCCATTGACTGGCAACAATCCGGCCTCTGATGCGGCCTCCGCCGCAGGTCGTGGAGCGACATGAAGCTCGGCGCTGAGCAGTTCCTGTCGCGCCTGTTGCCGGCACCGGACGAGAAACCCACGGGCACGTCCCGCCCGGACCAGCGCCTGCCGACAGTCTGCCTCGTTTCCGGTGATGAACCCCTGCTGGTCAACGAGGTCGTCGATGCGCTGAGGCAGGCGGCGGCCGGCAATGGATGCACGGAGCGCGAGGCCCACGTCGTCGATCGCGCCTTCAGCTGGGATCGGGTGGCCTCCTCGCTGGCGAGCCTGTCGCTGTTCTCCTCGGGCAAGCTCGTGGAGATCCGCCTCGGCAGCACGACGCCGGGTGACGAGGGTTCCCGCCACATGCGCCAGCTCGCGGCCCGTGAGGCCGATGGCAACATCGTGGCCATCATCGCGCCGGCACTGCCGCGCAAGGTTGCCGAATCCGCGTGGGTCAAGGCGCTCACCAACGCCGGTGCCTGGGTGGAAACGCGGCCGCCATCGGCAAGGGAATTGCCGCGGTGGATCGCAGCGCGGCTGCGCCGGGCCGGGCTCGGGTGCCAGCCGGAAGGGCTGGAGCTCCTGGCGGCACGCACCGAGGGCAACCTGCTGGCCGCCCAGCAGGAGATCGACAAGCTGGCGCTGCTGCATCCACCCGGCACCACGTTGACGACCGCGCAGGTCCTCGATGCCGTGGCCGACGGCGCGCGTTACGACGTGTTCCAGCTCGGCGATGCCGCGCTCGCCGGTGACGCGGCCCGCGCCGTGCGCGTGCTTGCCGGCCTGCGGGATGAAGGCACGGCACCGCCGCTCGTGCTGTGGTCGCTGCTCCGCGAGGCATTGGTGCTGGTGGATGCGGCGATGCGCGGCAGCCGCGACGGTTCCCCGCAGCGCGCGCTGCAGGGGCTGGGCGTCTGGCAGTCCCGCGCGGAGCTGTACCTGGGCGCGCTGGCACGCCTGAAGCCGGTGGCGTTGCGGCGGCTGGTGGCGATGGCCGCGCAAACCGACCAGATCGTCAAGGGCGCCCGCCACGGCGACGCCTGGAACGCCCTGCTGGAATTCACGCTCGCGCTGGCCGGGAAACCACTCCGGGGAGGCGAACTCCATTGCTGACGGAGCGACCGACAGGCGTGCTGGGTGGCACCTTCGACCCGATCCACGTGGGCCACCTGCGCACCGCCTGCGAGTTGCTGGCCGACCTCGATCTTGCCGAGATCCGCTTCATCCCCGCGCGCCTGCCACCGCATCGACCGCCGGCGGCGGCGCCGGAAGCGCTGCGCCTGCGGATGCTGGAGGCAGCCATTCGGGGGGTGCCGGGCTTCCGGGTCGACGATCGCGAGCTCCGGCGCGCGGGACCCTCGTACATGGTCGACACGCTGCAAAGCCTGCGGGACGAGCTCGGCGCGCGTCCGCTGTGCCTGATCCTCGGCTTCGACGCGTTCATGGGCCTGCCCACCTGGCACCGTTGGCGCGAGATCCCGGAACTGGCGCATCTCGTGGTGGCGCGGCGACCCGGTTTCGCGGCCACCGTCGAGGGCGAGCTCGGCGAGCTGCTGGCGGCGCGCTCGATCCGGGATCCGGCGCTGCTCGGCCGGGCCGCGGCCGGTTCGATCCTGGTTTGCGACGTGACCCGGCTGGAAGTCTCGGCATCGGCCATCCGCGACCTCATGGCCAGAGGCGGCGATCCGCGGTACCTGGTGCCCGATGCCGTGCGTGAACTCCTGATGAAGACCCATGTCTATGCCAACCCCGAGGAGGTGCGATTCAGTGCGCAGTGAGAAGTTGCGAGTGCTTGCGGAGAAGGCCCTGGTGGAACTCAAGGCCCGCGATGTCCGGGTGCTGGATGTGCGCCGGCTGACTTCCATCGCCGACTACATGGTGGTGGCCAGCGGCACCTCCGACCGCCACGTGAAGTCCATTGCCGATCACCTGGTCGAAACGGCGTCGGCCGCGGGCTGCCCGCCGCTCGGCGTCGAGGGCACCGGCAGCGGCGAGTGGGTGCTGGTGGACCTGGCCGATGTCGTGGTGCACGTCATGCAGCCGAAGACGCGCGAGTTCTACAAGCTGGAAAGCCTCTGGGACATGGCGGCCGTGGCCACGGGCTGACCATGGGCGCGTGTATGATTCGCAGCCCCGCCCG
>CAZMVP010000087.1:0-7725 GCA_964569355.1 uncultured Chromatiaceae bacterium
ACGTTCAGCGTGCCGACGACATTGCTGTCCACGTAGGAATGCGGGTTTTCGATGGAATAGCGCACGCCCGCCTGGGCACCCAGGTGGATCACCCGGTCGAAGCGTTCGGACTTGAAGAGCCGGTCCATGCCGGGTCGATCCGCCAGGTCGAGCAGCACGAAGCGGAAGCCCGGCTCCTTGTCCATCAGGGCCAGGCGGGCCTTCTTCAGGTTGACGTCGTAGTAGTCGTTGAGGTTGTCCAGGCCAACCACCTCATCGCCACGCGCGAGCAGCCGGCGGGCCGTGGTGGAACCGATGAACCCGGCCGCTCCCGTCACCAGGATCTTCACAGGCGGGCGTCCACCTGGTCGGCCGGCAGCAGGCTCTTGATGTCGTACAAGACGTGGTCCTTGCGGCCCCAGGCATGGATCGCGGCCGGCGACATGTCGCGGAACTGGTTGTGGGCAACGGCCAGCACGATGCCGTCGTACTGGTCTGCCGCCGGCGCGCTGGTGAGGATATCCAGCCCGTACTCGTGCTTGACCACATGGGCATCGGCCCACGGATCGTAGATATCCACCACGCCGCCGTAGGACTTCAGTTCGCCGACGACATCGACCACGCGCGTGTTGCGCACGTCCGGGCAGTTCTCCTTGAACGTGATGCCCAGCACCAGGATCTTCGACTTCGGCAGGCTCATGCCCTTGCGCACCATGAGGCGGATGACCTCGGTGGCCACATAGAGCCCCATGTTGTCGTTGATGCGCCGGCCGGCCAGGATCATTTCCGGGTGGTAGCCCATTTCCTGCGACTTGTGCGTCAGGTAGTAGGGATCGACGCCGATGCAGTGGCCGCCCACGAGCCCCGGCCGGAACGGCAGGAAGTTCCACTTGGTGCCGGCGGCCTGCAGGACTTCCAGCGTATCGAGGCCCATCCGGTTGAAGATCAATGACAGCTCGTTGATCAGCGCGATGTTGACATCGCGCTGCGTGTTCTCGATCACCTTGGCGGCCTCGGCCACCTTGATGCTCGAAGCCGGATAGGTGCCCGCCGTGATGATGCGGCCGTAGAGTTCGTTCACGTACTTCGCCGCGTCCGGCGTGGAACCGGAGGTGATCTTGCGGATCGTCGTCAGCCGGTGTTCCTTGTCGCCCGGGTTGATCCGCTCCGGGCTGTAGCCGACGTAGAAATCCTGGTTGAGCTTCAACCCCGATACCTGCTCCAGGATCGGTGCACAGTCCTCTTCCGTGCAACCCGGATAGACCGTGGATTCATAGACCACCACGGCGCCCTTGCCCAGCACCTGGCCGACCGTGCGGCTCGCTGCCCGGAGCGCGCTGATGTCGGGCCGCTTGGCGGCGTCGATCGGCGTCGGCACCGTGACGATGTACACATCGCGACCGCGCAGGTCATCGAGCTTGGTGGTGAACTTCAGCCTTTTCGCCGCGGCCAGTTCGGCCGCATCGGTCTCCAGCGTGAAATCATTGCCGCCCTTCAGGTCGGCGATCCGCTTCGGGTCGATGTCGAAGCCGACCGTGTCGAGATGCCGCCCGAACTCGACGGCGAGCGGCAGGCCCACATAACCGAGGCCCACGATGGCCACCTTGGTGTCATCTATCTTCTTGAAATTGGACATATTCTTCTTCTGGTCAGCGTCGAATCCAGCAGCCATTCTCGCCCAAGCCATGGTCCGGAGCCATCGTCGCCATCACAGATATTTGAACGCCAGGCCGGCCACCAGGGTGGGCAGCAACGCACCGGCAAGCAGGCCCAGCGGACTGACCGTCTCCTCGTCGAAGTGGGCACGCAGGATCGCGATGCCGGCCGGGTTGGGTGCATTGGCGATGACCGTCAGGCCGCCGCCAGTCACCGCCCCGGCCACCAGCGCATATTTGAAACCATCGGACAAACCATGCACCAGCGATCCGAGGTAGGTCAGCGCCGCGTTGTCGGTGAATGCAGTGAGGACGGTGGCCCCGAAGAACACGGCCCCGTTGCTCATGTCCAGCAATACCGGCTCCAGCCACCATCGCTGCTGGCCACCGAGCATCACGAGGCCAGCCAGGAAGAAGGCAACAGCCAGTCCTTCGCGGAGGATCAGCCGGTCCTGGTGCTGCTGGTAGGCCCCGGCAATGCCGAGGAACACGATGAACACTCCCATGAAGACGGCGGGATGGTGGGCGAACACCACGACCAGTGACAGGAAGGCCAGGTGCACGACAACCAGGAGCGGTGGCATGGCGCTCGAGGTGTCGTGCCGGGCAGTCGACGGCAGCCCGGCAAGCTCCCGGCGGAACAGGAGCGCCACGCCGATGGCATTGGTCGCCACGGCGAACACGGCCTTCCAGCCGAAGGTGGCCAGCATGAACCCCGTGTCCCAGCCCCACGCGCTTGCCACCATCAGCACCGGCGGCGCGGCGTAGGACGTCAGCGTGCCGCCGATGGAGATGTTGACGAACAGCACCCCGAGCGTGGCGTACTTCAGGCGTGTGGAAATTCCACGGGCAAAGAACTGGTCGGCCAGCACGAGGGCGGCCAGCGTCATGGCTGCCGGCTCGGTGATGAACGACCCCAGCAACGGCAACAGGATCATCGCCGCGAGGTAAACGCCGAGGCTGCCGGGCAAGGGTACCAGGCGGGCTGCCAGCCGCACGCCGGCCATGGCGGTCTGCAGGATCGGCCGTGTCCCGGCAATGACCATGATGACGAAGACGAACATCGGCTCGGTGAAATTGCGCGAATCGATGTAGCCGAGGGTTGCAGCGGGTCCGTCGATGGCGAACATCGCCACGGCCAGCACCAGGGCCCACAGCCCGAACACCACCTCGACCTCGCCCAGCAGGTGCCACAGCCCGGCATGGGCTGGCCGGGCGCGCGCCAGGTGCTCGAAATACCGCGTCGAAAACGTGTGCAGGATCGCCACCGCGAACAGGGCAGCGCCAACCAGCTGGATGATCGTCGGGCTCACGATGACCTGCCGGCCGTCGGGTGGCGGCGCCAGAGGGTCTTGCCGCCGCTCTTCTTGTCCAGCAATTCCAGCTGCCGCTCGTGTTCGGCAAGCTCGTCGGCCGTCGCCCGGATGACCTTGAGGCGCAGGCCATCGCGCACGACGGGCGTGGCCTTCGCCCGTCGCGAACCGGGTTGCCCGGCTGCATCGTCCAGCAACAGCGTGGCCTGCCCGCCGGTCATCGCCAGGTAGACATCGGCGAGCAGCTGGGCGTCCAGCAGCGCGCCGTGCAGGTCCCGCCCGGTGTTGTCGATCGAATAGCGGCGGCACAGCGCATCGAGGGAATTGCGCTGCCCGGGGTGCAGCCGGCGCGCCAGGGCCAGGCTGTCCACGACCGTGCAGAGCGCGGACAGGCGAACCGGCGGTGGTTTGTCGGCCGGCCACAGGCCAGCCCTGCCGATCTCCGCGTTCAGGAAGGCCAGGTCGAAATCCGCGTTGTGGATGATCAGTTCGGCGCCGGCCACGAACTCCAGGAACGCTGCGCCGATGTCGCCAAAGCGCGGCTTGCCCGCGAGCATCTCGGCCGTGATGCCATGGACTTCCTGCGCGCCGGGATCGATCTCGCGATCCGGTTGCAGGTAATGATGGAGGTTGCGGTTGGTCCGCCGGCGATTGACGAGTTCGACGCAGCCGATCTCGATGATGCGGTGGCCCTTCTCCACTTCGAGGCCCGTGGTCTCGGTGTCGAGCACGATCTGGCGCATGTGGTCAGCCGCCGGCGCTGCCGTTTGACGAGGATCCGGCGAGCATCGAGTCCAGCCCGCGGTTGGCGAGCGCATCGGCGCGCTCGTTGTCGACGTGGCCGGAATGACCCTTGACCCAGTGCCAGCGCAACTCGTGGCCCGTGGTTTCGGCTTCCAGCTGCCGCCAGAGGTCTTCGTTCTTCACGGGCTTGCGCGCGGCGGTGCGCCAGCCCGTGGCCTTCCACTTCGCCAGCCATTCGGTGATGCCGCGGCGCAGGTATTCCGAGTCGGTGTAGATGTCGACCACGCAGGGACGGCGCAGGGCCTTCAAGCCCTCGATGGCCGCCATCAGCTCCATGCGGTTGTTCGTCGTGACCGGATCGCCGCCGCAGAGTTCGCGCTCCCTGCCGTTGGCCCGCAATAGCGCTCCCCAGCCACCCGGCCCGGGATTGCCCCGACAGGCGCCGTCGGTGTACAGCTCCACCTGGCTCAAGCCGCGTTCCGCGTCGTGGGGTTGATCAGGCCACCGACGAGCTGGGTCCGCCGCCGGAATGCCGGCCGGATGGGCGTGACCGTGAAGACCTCCCGGCGGGCCACCAGCAGGTAGCAGGCCGCCAACGGATGCCAGCGGCGGGTCTTGAGCGAAGTCGCCGCACGGCCCCTTGCGTGGTAGAGCGGCGGCACGACGAAGTGGAACTTCGCGGGTTCCGTGGTGAATTCCAGCAGCTGCAGCCAGTCGCGCAATCTCGACTCCGAAACCATGCGGCGGACGCCGGCGGGAAACCGGCCACGGGACAGGTAATGGCGCATGCCCCACCAGCCCCAGGAATTGAAACCGGCCACCACGAGCCGCCCATCCGGACGCAGGATGCGATCGACCTCGCGCAGCACCGCATGCGGGTTGTCGGCGGTCTCGAGCGTGTGCGGCAGGAAGACCGCATCGATGGCCCCGTCGCCGATGGCAAGGTTGTCGAGTGCGCTCACGAGGTCGACGCCCGGCCCGGCACCAGGCGCAACGACGGCATAGCGGCGCGTGCGGCCGAAGCGGCGGAACAGGCTGGAGTCGCCCCAGGCGCCGACCTGCAACAGCTGGTCGCCGAACATGCTCTCGAACGCGCCCGCGACCTGCAGTGACTCCTCCTGCAGCAGGGCGGGACCAATCCCGGTTTCGAGCCAGCGGCATGCCATGTGGCTATATTAGCCTTCTAATCCAACCCATGCGTGCCGACCCGCCTTACAATGGCCGCCTTCGTGACGAGGGGGAGTACGGGATTTATGGGGTTCCTTGCCGGCAAGCGTGCATTGATCGTGGGTGTCGCCAGCGACCGGTCGATCGCCTGGGGCATCGCGAAAGCCATGGACCGTGAAGGTGCGAGCCTTGCGTTCACCTACCAGGGCGAGCGGCTGGGCGATCGTGTCCGGGAAATGGTCGACACGCTGGGCTCGACGATCTGCCTGCCGATGGATGTGTCCAGCGACGACGAGATCAGCGCGATGTACGCCGCCCTCCGCCAGAGCTGGGACACCGTGGACATCATCGTGCATGCGGTGGCCTTCGCGCCGCGCGACCAGCTGGCCGGCGGCTACCTCGAATCCGTGACGCGCGAAGGGTTCCGGATCGCGCACGACATCAGCAGCTACAGCTTCGCCGCGCTGGCCAAGGAGGGTCGCAGCATGCTGTCGGCCAACTCTGCGCTGCTGACCCTGAGCTACCTGGGCGCCGTCCGGGCCATTCCCAACTACAACGTGATGGGCCTTGCCAAGGCGAGCCTCGAGGCCAACGTGCGCTTCATGGCGGCCGAGCTGGGCCCAACCGGTACCCGGGTCAACGGCGTATCCGCGGGTCCCATCAAGACCCTGGCCGCTGCCGGCATCTCCGGCTTCAGGTCCATGCTGGACCGGGTAGCCACGCAGACGATGATCCGCCGCAACGTGACCATCGAGGATGTCGGCAATGCCGCGGCATTCCTCTGTTCGGACCTGGCAGCCGGCATCACCGGCGAGATCCTGTACGTGGACGGCGGCTACAGCCAGGTGGGCATGAGCCTGTAGGAACCGGTGCCGACTGCCGCGGTCAGCCTTCGTCCGCGGCCTTGAAGAGGTCGGGTGCAACCACGATCTTGGCCGCTTCCCGCAGATCCGTGGCCAGGGCCTGCACTTCGGCAACCGCGGTGGTGTCCGCCACGGCTTTCCTGCCCTGGTCCACCTGCTGCTGCGGAATGCCCTCGGCGCTGCCCTGGATAACCTTGCTCAACTCGAAGATGCCATAGCCGCCGTCACCCAGCACGGCGCCTTCAACCACCGGCGCCTTGCCGGGGACCGGCGCCCTGAACACGGCGGTGAGCAGGTCCACGGGAATGCCGGGGCTCTGGCGGGTCAGTGGGCTGGCATCCGTCAGCTTCAGGCCGGCGGCGCCAACCAGCGTGGCCAGTGCCTCGCCTGCCTTGGCCTTCCTGACGATGGCCTCGCCCCGGTCCCTGGCTTCGGTGCTGGCACGTTGGGTCCGCAGTCGCGCGACGATCTCGTCACGCACTTCGGCGAGCGGCTTCGGTGCCGCGGGCCGGTACTGGGTGACCCGGGCGACCACGGCATGCGCATCGTCCAGTTCGATCAATGGCGTGTTCTCGCTGCCCTCGAGGACGGCTGGCGAGAACACTGCATCGCTGAAACTCGTGTTGCCGCCAAACGGCCCGGTGTTGGTCCGGCTGTAAGCCGCGAATCGATGGAGCACCAGTCCCGTGTCCTTGGCCACGGGATCCAGCGAAGTCGGGTTCTCCAGCGCGAGATCATCGAGGTGCTCGGCGAGCGCATAGTATTCGTCGGACGCCTTCTTCTTGCGAAGTTCCTCGGTCAGCTGGTCCCGGACAGAGTTGAAGTCGCGGGCGGCGGCTGCCCGGATCGCGTCGAGGTGGATGATGTGGTAGCCGAACTCGCTCTTGACGGGTTGCGAGGTCTCTCCCGCCTTCATCGACCAGAGCGCATCCTCGAATGGCGGCACGTAGGTGCCGCGCCCGGCAAAGCCCAGGTCGCCGCCCTTGGCGGCGGAGCCCGGATCATCGGAATACTTCGCAGCGAGCTTCGCGAAGTCCGCACCGTCCTTGAGCTGGCGCTCGATATCCGCTGCCAGGGCCTTTGCCGCGGCATCGTCGCGATCCTTGGTGACCGTGATCAGGATGTGGCGTGCATGCCGCTCCTCGGCTGCCTTGAAGCGGGTGGGATCGGCGTCATATGCCGCGTGCAATGCCGCCTCGTCCGGTACATAGCCGCGACCCATGTCGGCCAAGTTGACCTCCACGTACTCGAGATCGGCGGACTCCGGTGTCTGGAATTGGCTGCCATTGGCGGCGTAGTAGGCCTGCACTTCCTCGTCGCTGATCTTGATGTCGGCGCCGAGCGCCCGGGGATCAAGCACGGCATAGGCAACGACCCGGCGCTGCTGGTCGAGCGCAATCATGCGCCGGTATTCCCGGGACGTGACGAAGGCGCTGTCCCGCAGGCCGTCCTGCATCTGGGTGATCGCGAGATTGTTTTGCTGGTCGCGCTCGTAGGCTGCCGGGTTGATGCCCTGCGATGCCAGCGTGGCATCGTAAGCCGCCTTCGAGAACTTGCCGTCGACCTGGAAAACCGGTTCGGCCTGGATGTGCCTGACGACCTGGGCGGGGCTGGCGCGGAAACCGGCATCATGGATGAACTGGGACACGACGCGGTTCATGACGAGGTTGTCCAGGGCCTGCTTCTTGGCCAGTTCGTCGGCCCCCGCCGGCAACTGGCCTCCGGCGGCCTGTTGCTCGGCGACCAGCCGATTCTGGTACACGCGCTGGAAATCGACGTTGGAGATTTCCTCGCCGTCGACCTTGGCGGCAAAGCCGGAGCCGGTGATCGTGAAGTCCCCGCCGACGAAGGTCAGTGCCAGCGGCACGCCGATCAGCAGGAGCACCACGATGGCGATCCAGCCTTGGAGCTTCTCCCGGATATTCTGCAGCATCGCCTTGCGCGTTACGGTTGGTGGCGGAGTGGACGGGACTCGAACCCGCGACCCCCGGCGTGACAGGCCGG
>CAZMVP010000088.1:0-3239 GCA_964569355.1 uncultured Chromatiaceae bacterium
TGTCTTCGGTGTTCTCGCGGAAGATCACCATGTCCACTTCTTCCGGCTTCTTCACAGGCGACGGCACGCCCTTGTACCAGCGCACCGGGCGCAGGCAGACGTAGAGGTCGAGCATCTGGCGGAGCGCGACGTTCAGCGAGCGGATGCCGCCACCGATCGGCGTGGTGAGCGGGCCCTTGATGGAGACGAGGTATTCGCGGCAGGCCTCGACGGTGGCATCCGGCAGCCACGTGTTGCAGGTGTCGTAGGCCTTCTGGCCGGCGTAGACCTCCATCCACTGGATCTGGCGCTTGCCGCCATAGGCCTTGGCGACGGCGGCGTCCATGACGCGCACCGAGGCGCGCCAGATGTCGGGGCCGGTGCCATCGCCCTCGATGAACGGGATGATCGGGTTTGCCGGTACGGTGAGCCGGCCATTCTTGATCGAGATTTTCGCTCCACCGGCCGGTGGAGTGAGCTTGGGTTCGGCCATCGCGGATTCCTGTCAGTCTGCCTCGGGAAGCCGGGCATTATCGCAGGCCGGCGTCCCACCCGTAAACGTCGGGCCGGAAGTTGACCACGCCGTCGGCATCGACCCAGCTCGTGAGGTACACGGCATAGACCGGCACCGGAGCCGGCAGCTTCAGGGTCCGGGTGGTGTCGGAGGCCAGCGCGGCGGCTAGGGACGCCGGGTCGGCACCGAGCGCCAGCGCCAGTTTCTCCGGTTCGGCGAGCCGGATGCAGCCGGAACTGAGCGTCCGGCTGTTGAGGTCGAACAGCCGGCGGGACGGGGTGTCGTGCAGGTAGATGTCCCAGGGGTTGTGCAGCACGAACTTGAGGCGGCCGAGTGCGTTGAGCGGGCCCGGGTCCTGGCGCAGCCGATAGGGGAAGCGATCCGGGCCGAGCCGGCCCCAGTCGATCTTTTTCGGATCCAGGTCGCGGCCGGCGGCATCGAGCACCCGGATGTCGAGCCGGGAGATGAAGCCGGGGTCTTCCTGTTGCCATGGCAGCAGGTCTTCCACGGCGATGGTGCGCGGCACGCTCCACGGCGGGTTCACCACGAGTTGCTGCACTTCGTCCCTGAAACGCGGCGTGGGCCGGTCGGGATGGCCGGCAATCACGCGCATCTCGAGCACGGTGGCGCCGTCGCTGACCAGCTTGAGGTTTGCGGCCGGAATGTTGATCCAGATGTAACGGGGTTCGAAGCGGCGTGGCAGGCGGTTCCAGCGCGCGATGGCGGTTTCCAGCTGCGCCACGCGGTCGGCCACCGGCACGTTCAGGGCAGCAAGCGTCGGTTCATCGACCTCGCCGGTTTCGGGCAGCCCGTGGCGGTTCTGGAAGTGCTGGACGGCCGTACGCAACTTGGCGCCGAAGAACCACGCGTCGGCGGTGGCGGGCAGGCCGGAGAAATCGGCGGTGATCTTCAGGCGCTCGCGGAGTTCGGCCACCAGCGGATCGCGTTGCCCGGCCGTGAGCCGGGTCTCCGCCGGCAGCATCAGCCAGCCGCCCGCGTCGGCGATCTTCCGGTAGGTGGCAAGCGCCGCGGCAAGGCGCTGGGCGTCCGGCGTGGTCGAGGGACCGGCGTCGGCTGGGGGTACCGGAATCTGCCAGTCCGCTTCGGAAGCGCTACCGGCCGCCGCCGCGACCGGCGGCACGGCAAGGCTCAGGAGGGCGGCGGCGAGAACGATGACCGGGACAATGACCGGGACAATGGCCCGGATGGTGGCCTGGATGGTGGCCCGAATGGTGGCAGGGGCCAGTGCCTCGCGGGGCAGGCCCCCCAACGGGGTGCGGGCCCGGAGGTAGAGGCTCATGTCGGCATCTTCAGTCCGGCGTCCTCAGGCCCGCGCCTTCAGGCCTGTGCGTTCAGGCTGCGTTGGCGGATCCGCGGCGGCAGAAGGCCAGCAGGCCGAAGGCACTGCCGAACAGCCACATGGCAGCCGGTACCGGCACGGGCGCCAGGGACACGGAGGTGCCGTTGAAGGCCGGGTAGAACCGCTTGTAAGTGGGTACGTAAGCGGCGAAGGTGCCGGAGAAGTCATCGGCATCGGCCAGGCCGATCTGCGCGATGCTGCCGGCGCTACCCAGCGCGGTGAACGTGAAGGTGCCGACCGTGCTCGTGTCGGTGGCGTTGTCGAAACCGAAGTGGACGGTCTGCGAGGTGCCCGAGCTGGCCGTGACCGGATCGAGGAAGAAACTCAGTCCGGGCGCCAGCGCGAAGTTGCCGTAGCCAAGCAGGCTGTTGTTGAAATCCACGATCACTTCGCCACCGTACAGGCCCGGATGGGGCCCCGGTACGTCGCTGGCATCCAGCACGAGATCGACGGTGAACGTGCTGCCGGTCGCGACCACCGTGGCCGAGGGTACAAGGCTGAGGCTCGCGGCGTTTGCGCTGGCGGCCAGCAACAGGCCGCCGGCCAGTGTACCGGCCAAGCTGGAGGCCAATCTGGAAATCCTGTGCGCGTTCATGTTCATTCCCGCCGTATCAATGTTGTTGTCGTGTTACCTGGGTTCCAGTCCGCCGCCAATTTCGCGCAGCAGGCCGACGTCCTTGATGTGGCCCTGGTCCCTTAACGTCACGTCGATGACGTGGACGATGCCGTGCGCGCCGCCCGGTTCGCCGACGATCGCGCCCTGCACGAAGTTGCCGGTGCCGACGACGTTGCTGGTGAACTGGTCTGGCACCGAGATCAGGTTGGGGCCGGTCACCACGCCGCCGGCGCCGAAGCTCCAGCCGGTCGAGTCGCCATTCGCGGGTTGGCTCCAGTTGCCCGTCCAGGTCGGGTTGGCGCCGAAGTCCACGGTCATCGAGCCGGTGGCCAGGTTGTTGACCGACATCGGGCCTTCGTAGTTCACCGACACGTTGCCGGCGTTCAGGCCGTCGAGGCCGGCCTGGCTGATCGTGTTGCCCCAGGCGAAATAGCCGGACTGGGCATTTGCAGCGGAAGTCCCATGCGTCCAGACGTCGGCGGCGAGCTGTACCTGGCCTTCTTCGTCCTGCACCACGCGGGCAATCAGTCGCGACTGCAGGTCGCCATCGCGTCCGCTGGCGCGCATGTTGCCGTAGCCATCCGGCCGCGGCATGACGTTGGTCGTCATGGTGACCGAGTCAATGTCATCGCCACCGTTGGCCGGGTCGACGCCGAACTGCGTGCCATCCGGGGCCAGGCTGAAACGGCCGAATTCGGTGTCCTCGGGATCGCCATTGCTGGTGACGCCGCTGACGATCGTCGCGAAGCCGCAGGGCGTGCCCGGTGTGC
>CAZMVP010000088.1:3339-7718 GCA_964569355.1 uncultured Chromatiaceae bacterium
TTGCTGGTGACGCCGCTGACGATCGTCGCGAAGCCGCAGGGCGTGCCCGGTGTGCAGGGGCCGAGCGGCAGCTCGGGGGTTTGCGGATCGATGACCGGTACATATTGCTCCGCAAGTTCCGAGCGGGTTTCCGGATCGCGGACGCTCGCGATCTTCGGCCCGAGCACCGGGGCGCCGGCGGCCGGCGCGATGCCGGACCAGGGGCCCCAGCACAGCACGGAGCTGGCCGCATTCGGGCCGGAGCAGGGGTCGAGGGCTGCGACCGGGGCTGCCAGCGGCGTGCGGTGGTCATCGGCCGCCGGCTTGGCTGCGAGCTGGTTCTTGCACTGGTCGATCACGCGCTTCGGCGCGGCCTTGGCGTCGGTGGCCCAGCGCTCGAGGAGTTGCGCGCAATCCGCATCGGAGCGCGGGGCTTCCGTGGCCGGGGTGTTTGCAGCCTGCGCCATCGCCGGCAGCGCCACCACGACGGCTGCAGTGGCGAGGGCAGTCCAGATACCCAATGGGCGAATCCTGATCATCGGTAGTCAACCTCCCTGTGGCGCCGCAGCTCTTGTCGTTCTCGTTGGGTCGGGGCTGTCGGCGATGGTGTCTCGACGTCATGCCTTCCGGGCGCGCGGCGGATCACCGATTGTTGTTGTTATGCGTCCTTGTCGATTAACTGCACTTTAACCCATCTGTTGCCGGATCTCTCGTTGCATCGCCGGTTTTGTACGCCATTAAGTCAACCGTGCCGGTCGGGATGCAACTAGAACCGCCGGGCCAGGCCGAGGTTGGCCACGTCCCGGTCGTAGTCGTAGATCGGGATGTTGGACTGGTTGTCGGTGTGCATGAAGGTGCCGACCAGCGACCATCCGCGCAGCATCCCACCCTTGAAATCGTGCTGGAAGCCCAGCGTGTAGCGCCATTCGTCGTCATCCCGGGAACCCGAGGACTCGAACAGCGGTTCGAGGCCATCGTAGTCGTAGCCACGATAGTTGCCGCGGGCAAACACCACGCCGTTGCGCCAGGCCTGCCACAGGAAACCCACCACGAAGTCCGGCCCGCTGTAGCTGAAACGCTCCTCGTCGGCATCGAAATCCGCCCAGCCGCCGCCGAACTGCACCGCCATCGTGTGGTTGTTGAAGTCGTGGCTGACGAAGATGTCGGCACTCTTGTACCAGCCATCGCGGCCCGATTCGTCGTCTTCCCAGTAGTGGCGACGGCTCAGGTTGCCGCTCAATGACACCTCGGTATTGCGGCCGGCCTGGAAGGTGAATTCCGGGTTCAGCGTGGTGTAGAAGGCCAGGCTGTCGCCACCGAGGAAGATCTGGTCGCCCTGCAGGCCGAGGCTGGCGCGCCACTTGCCGGGCACGACCCAGGCAGGTCCCGTGCGCGCGGTCAGGATGCCGAGGTTGTAGTCGTTCTCGTCGAAATAGGCGCGGTAGTAGGCGTTGGCCTGGCTCTGCCACAGGAAAAACCCGCGCTGCTCACCAGCATCGAAGCGCCGGCCGGGGTTGTAGGTGTGGGCGATGCCGGGATTGATCACGGCCGCGAAGTCCGATGTCTCCTGCGAGTCGGGTGTCACGTTGAACGGCACGCCGCCGATGTCGATCACGTCGCGCGACGGACCGATGTTGACGTTCGAGTCGTACATCAGTCCGGCATACAGCGACGGCACCCACTGATGGCGCCCTGCCTGTTGCTTCTCGTCGGCGGCGACCTGCGCGAGGAAGGCCAGCACGGTGGCCCTGACGGCGGGGGGCGTGTTCGGGTCGTCCAGCACGCGCTGGGCTTCCGCGCGCGCCTCGCTGTAGTCACGCGACTGGTAGTACACGCGGGCGAGTTCGAGTCGCGCGCGGCCAAGCGACGGATTGGTCGCCAGCAGCTGGAGCAGCCGTTCCCGGGCCGAGCGCAGTCGCTCGGCGTCGAGGTCGCGCATGGCGGCATCGAACTCTGATTGCACCGAACTGGCGCTGGTCGCCTCCGCGGCCGGCGTGGCCGGTGCCAGGGCGAACGACAGGATTGCCACCGCCAGGGATGGCGCGATCTTCAACTTGCTTTCCATAAGGCTTTTTGTTTTAGTTTCGATGCCTTGCGCAACAATATAACAGGCCGTTCCAACATGCCAATGCGACGGGCGTCACACCGCGGCCTCACTGGGCAATGGCTTGCTTCGTCATGGCTGGCGATCATCCTGCTCTGTGCGCACACCGTGCCGAGCCACGCTTTCCCGACCGAGCTCTTCGGCTACCCGGCCATGGAGCAGCAACACCTGGGCGACATCCCGCAATGGCTGAGCGTCCTTGAACGCCATCTGAAGGAAGACGTGGTCGACGGCAGCTGCCAGGCGACCCGCTTCAACCGCTGCCACCTCGCGGAGTGGCAGCATTTCCTCGGGACGCTCCGTGGCCTGCCGTACATGGAGCAGCTCAAGGCCGTCAACCGCTTCGCCAACACGCGGCGCTACGTGCTCGACCTCGACAACTACGGCGTGGAGGACTACTGGGCGATCCCGAAGGAATTCCTCGACAACGGTGGCGACTGCGAGGACTACGTGATCACCAAGCTGTTCTCGCTGCGCTGGCTCGGCTATGCCATCGACGACCTGCGGCTCGTGGTCGTGCAGGACACCAACCTGCGCGTGCCGCACGCGGTCCTCGCCGTCAGCCACGGCGCACGGACGCTGATCCTGGACAACCAGGTGGAACAGGTCCTCGCCGAGCGCGACGTCGTGCATTACACGCCGGTGTTCTCGATCAACGAGCATCACTGGTGGATCCACCTTCCACCGTCATGACCGGGCCTGCACTGATGGCCCGCCTGCGTTCGCCAGCCTCCATTGCGCTTGGCGTGCTGTTCGTCGTCGTCATTGCCGGAGCCTGGCTGATCAACATCTATATCGGCGCGGAACGGCAGCGCGACCTGCTGCAATGGCAGTCGCGATTGTCCCTGGCGGCCGATGCGAAGGCCGATGCGGTATCCCGGCTGCTGGCGACCGATCGGCGCAACCTCATGGAACTGGCCGACAACGCCTCCCTGCAGCTCTACCTCTGGCAGGTCGTGAAGGCGCGCCAGGCGCCGGACGCTGCCGCCGAGCCCGCCCAGCAGGCGTACCTGCGCAACCTGTTGCTGGCGGCGGCGGAGCGGGGTGGTTACCTGCCGGACCCGGGTAGCCGGATCCCGGCCAATGTCAGCCAGCCGGCAACCTCCGGGCTCATGTTGATGGATGCCGACTTTGGCGTCGTGGTGGCAACGAGCGGCATGGGCGGCTTCGCCGGCCAGTTGCGTGACGTGGCGAAACAGGCGCTGGCAACGCCACCACGGCCGGTCGTGGATCTCGTGCTCGATGACCACGACCACGTGCTGCTGGTGATCGCCGTGCCGGTCAGCGCGGTGTCCGGGGCGCTCAAGACCGGTGGTGGCCCGACCGGCGTCCTGCTCGGCGTGCGCCCGGCCTCCGGGTCGTTGTATCCGGTCCTGAATCGTGGCCCCTCGTTTGCCGAAGACAGCGAGGCGTTGCTGCTCAGGCGCAGCGACGACAGCGTGATCTTCCTGTCACCGACGCGCGAGGGCGCGAATGCCCTGCGCCGCAGCCTGCCGATCAACCGGCCACAGGCCGATGCCGAACTGGCCGAGGCCTCCGCCGTGCTCGAGCCCGATCACTTCGTGCAGCTGATCAACTACCGTGGTGAGCCGGTGCTGCAGGTCAGCCGGCGGATCCGCGGCCTGGCCAACGCGCCGGGCGCGAATGACCAGTCCGGCTGGGTCCTGGCACAGCAGGTCAGCGCGAGCGATGCCATGAGCGCGGCCAACGACCGGCGCACCTTCCTGCTCGCCACCTTGAGCCTGCTGCTCTTCGCGATCGCCGCGCTGGTCGTCGCGGCGTGGCGGCATGGCAGCAGCGTGCGGGCCCGGCAACAGGCCGAGGAGCTGGCCATCAAGGCCGGCAAGCTGCAACGCCAGACAGACCTCCTGCACACCGTCACCGACAACCTCGACGCGCTCACGGTGCTGGTGACGCGCGAGCAGGATGTGGTGTTCACCAACCAGGCCACGGCCAGCATCGTGGGCAGCAGCATCGGCAACCTGCTGGGCGGCCAGCTGGCGGCGGTGGTTGGCCACGGCGCCGCCAGCGTGCTCGGCGAGCTGGGCGAACAGGCACGGCGCACGCGCACGGCGGTGCGGGACGTGCTGCCGCTCACCGTGGGCGGCGTGCTGCGCAGCTTCAAGACCAGCGTCATCCCGGTGGAGCGCATCGGGGAACGCCGGCAGCTGGTGCTGCTGGTGCTGAACGATGTCACCGAGATGAAGGTGGCCGAGCAGCACCATGCCGACCTGTTGCGCAACCTCGTGACCACGCTCTCGAACGTCGTGGACCTGCACGATCCCTTCTCGGTGCA
>CAZMVP010000089.1:0-6260 GCA_964569355.1 uncultured Chromatiaceae bacterium
CGATGTCGCCCATGAACACTTGTGCCGGATAGGTGTTGAACCACAGGAAGCCGAGCCCGGCTCCCGCCATCGCGGCACAGAACACCAGCAGCTCGCCGGCACCGGCCACATACGGGATGCCGAGGTAGCCGGAGAAGATCGTGTTGCCGGCCACCCAGGCAAACAGCCCCAGCGCGCCGCCGACCAGCACGGTTGGCATGATCGCGAGGCCATCGAGGCCGTCGGTGAGGTTGACGGCGTTGCTGGTGCCGACGATCACGACATAGACGAAGGGCACGAACAGCCAGCCGAGCGGCAGCATCACGTTCTTCAGGTAGGGAATCAGGAGCGCCGTGGCCTGTGGCGTATCGGCCCGCAGGTACAGCACCACGCCGACGATGAGCGCCACGATCGACTGCCAGAAGAGCTTCTCGCGGGCGGTCAGGCCTTTCGGATCGCGCAGCACGAGCTTGCGGTAGTCGTCGGCGAAACCCAGCAGCCCGAAGGCCACGGTGACACCGATCACGAGCCAGACATAGAGGCTGCGCAGGTCGGCCCACAAAAGCGTGCTGACCAGGATCGCGAGCAGGATCAGCGTGCCACCCATGGTCGGCGTACCCGCCTTCTGCAGGTGGCTTTGCGGGCCATCGCTGCGCACGGTCTGGCCGATCTGGCGATGCGTCAGCCGCCGGATCAGCGCCGGACCGAGCAACAGCGCCATCGCGAGCGCCGTCAGGGCACCGAGGATCGCGCGCAGGGTCAGGTACGAGAAGACATTGAAGCCGGAGACAAAGGGCTTGAGCGCCTCGGCGAGCAGCAGCAGCATCAGTGGTGCCCCCCGCCGATGGCGTCGACCGCGGTACCGGTCACGAGTGCCTGCACCAGCCGCTCGAGCCCGGCGCTGCGCGAACCCTTGATGAGGAGCCGGACGTCGGCCGCCCCTTCCGGGTGGATCAGCTCCGGACGGATGAGCTCCGCCAGCGCCTTCACATCGGCCGCCCATCGGGCCTCCGGGCCGAAGGCCTCGGCGGCATGGCGTGACAGCGGGCCCACGGCATAGAAGCGATCGAGGCCGGCGCGGGCGGCGAGCGCGCCCACTTCCCGGTGCAGCGCCACCTCATCGGCGCCGAGCTCGGCCATGTCGCCGAGCACGAACCACCGGCGACCGGGCTGGCTGGCCAGGAAGCGGATCGCGGCACCGACCGAGCCCGGGTTCGCGTTGTAGCTGTCGTCGTAGATCGTGCAGCCGCCAGGCCCCGTCTCCGGGCGGAGCCGGCCCTTGACGTTCTGCATGGCGCCCAGGCCGTCCCGCACCATGGCGAGCGAGGCACCGGCCGCCGTGGTGGCTGCGGCCGCCGCGAGGGCATTCACCACGTTGTGGCCGCCTGCCATCTCGAGCCGGATGTCGATCTGCCCCTGCGGCGACACGAGACGAAACGCCGAGCCGCCCGTCGGGAGGCCCTGGATGTCGACGGCACGAAAATCGGCGGCTGGATCGAGGCCGAAGGAACGGTAGCCAAGGTCCGATCGCAGGCCGCGCCAGTAGTCGTGGAACGGATCGTCGCGATTGACGACGGCCGCGGCGCCCGGCGGCAGTCCCGCGAAGAGCTCGCCCTTGGCCGCGGCGACGTGCGCGAGCGTGCCGCCGAAGCCGCCCAGGTGCGCGGGCCCGGCATTGGTGACCACACCCACCGTGGGCTGCGCGATGCGGGCCAGCGTGGCGATCTCGCCGGGTGCGCTCGCGCCCATCTCGATCACCGCGGCCCTGTGCGAGTCCCGCAGCCAGAGCAGCGTGATCGGCACGCCAATGTGGTTGTTGAGGTTGCCCCAGGTCGCCAGCACGCCGCCGTCGTCGATGTCCGCCGGGTCCTGCCCGTCGGCTGCTTCCTGCCAGTTCGTGGCCGTGCTGCCGGCGCGCAGGATGGCGGCCATCATTTCCTTCAGCGTGGTCTTGCCGTTGCTGCCGGTGACGCCGATGACCGGGATGCTGAATCGCCGGCGCCAGGCCGCGGCGACCGCGCGCAGCGCCTTGCCGGTGTCGCCGACCACCACCTGCGGCAACGGCGAGTCCTGTCGTTGTCCCACGAGGGCCGCCACGGCACCGCGGGCGGCGGCATCGTCGATGAACGCCGAGGCATCGTGGTGCGCCCCGCGCAACGCAATGAACAACTGGCCGGGCCCGATGCTGCGCGTGTCGGTACTCACCGAGGCAAAGCCCACGTCGGGACCTTCGAGCGTGCCGCCGGCGGTGCTGGCCACCCAGGAAAGATTGGCCATGGTCATGAGCCCCTGCCCGCCGCAAGCGCCGAACGGGCGACGTCCACGTCCGAGAACGGCCGCCTCTCGTTGCCGATGACCTGGTCCCGCTCGTGGCCCTTGCCGGCGATCAGCACCGCATCACCTGGCCGGGCCCGCGTGATGGCATGCCGGATGGCGGCGGCGCGGTCGGGGATGACCTCGACATGATCGGCCTGCGAAACACCGAGCAGGATGTCGTCGATGATCCGGCGCGATTCCTCGCTGCGCGGGTTGTCATCCGTGACAACGACATGGGCAGCACCCGCGACGGCCGCGGCCCCCATCGCCGCGCGCTTGCCGCGATCCCGATCACCGCCACAACCGAACACGCACCAGATGTTGCCGTGGCAGTGCTCGCGTACGGCCTCGAGCGCCTTGGCCAGCGCATCCGGCGTATGGGCGAAGTCGACCAGCACCTCGGCCTGGTGCTGCCGGTTGCCGACCCGTTGCAACCTTCCGGGCGGTGCATCGCAAGCCGCGAGCGCGACCACCGCCGCGGCCAGTGGCCAGCCCTCGGCGATCAGGATGCCGGCGGCGAGCAGCAGGTTCTCGGCGTTGAAGCGGCCCCAGAGCGGGCTCTGCAACACGGCGGCCTGGTCGGCAGCCTGGTCGGCAGATTGGCCGGCAAGCTTCAGTTCCAGCACGAGCCCCTCGGAGGTCAGTGCCCCGAGCTTGCCCTGCAGGGACGCACCAGCTGCATCGGCCAACGACACGCCGATGATCCCGGCATCACCCCGTGCCGCAAGGCTGGCCGCCAGTTCCCGGCCGAACGCATCATCGAGGTTGATCACGGCGTGGCTGGCACCCAGGTGGAACAGGCGGGCCTTTGCCTCGCCGTACTCGCGGAGATCGGCGTGGTAATCCAGGTGGTCGCGGCTCAGGTTCGAGAAGGCCACGGTGGAAAAGTGCGCACCGGCCACGCGGGCCTGGCGCAGCGCATGGGAGGAGACCTCGGCGATCGCATGGCTGCCGCCGGCATCGACGATCGCGCGCAATTGCCGGTGGAAGCTGATGCAGTCCGGCGTGGTCAGCGCCGCGTCCGACAACGCCTCCGGGAAGCCGTAGCCCAGCGTGCCGAGGTAGCCGGCCCGTCGACCCAGCCGTTCGATCGCTGCCGCCACCAGCCAGGCCGTGGTCGTCTTGCCGTTGGTGCCGGTGATCCCCACGAGCGACAAGGCCTCGGAGGGATGCCCGAAGAAGCGGTTGGCGATCTCGCCGAGTCGATCGCCAAGGTGCGGCACCGCGATGCCGGCCACGTCCGCTGGCAGGCGTGGGGCCGGCACGCCATCCGTCTCCCAGGCGATCGCGCCGGCGCCGGCGTGCAGCGCGTCGGCAACGAAGTCCAGGCCATGACGGGTCGCGCCTCGGCAGGCCAGGAACAGGCCGTCGCGCACGACCGCGCGGCTGTCCAGCGTCAGGTCCACGATCTCCCGCGCCGGCAGGTCATCGTCGGGGTTCCCGCGGGCCCGTGGGTTGGCTGTCAGTCCCGTGAATAGCGTGCGCAGATCCATGTCGTCGCGTGGGGCAGGTTGCATCATGGCGTGGCCGACGCCATGCGGGTCGGCGGGGCTGCGGCGGGCGCGTCGATGCCGTCGGGCGGGATCGCCAGCAGGCGCAATGCGCCGGCGGCGACGGCGGAGAAGACCGGCGCGGCCAGCTCGCCCCCGTAGTACTGGCCGGCGCTCGGTTCGTCGATGATCACCACGATCGCCAGCCGCGGCGCGCTGGCCGGCGCCACGCCGGCGAAGACGGCCGTGTGGCGATCCTGGGTGTAGCCGCCCGCACCCACCTTGCGCGCCGTGCCGGTCTTGCCCGCGATGCGATAGCCCGGCACCGCGGCCCGGATGCCGGTGCCGTCCTCGCTCACGACATGCTCGAGCATGGCCACGACCCCTTCCGCGGCCCCGGGGCTCAGCACGCGGCGCGCAATCGGCGGATTGTCCACGCGCACCAGCGACACCGGCCGTTGCAGGCCATCGCCGCCGAGCACGGCATAGGCTTCAGCGATCTGCAACGGCGTCATCGACACGCCATAGCCGTACGCCATCGTGGCCTGCCGGATCGGGCGCCAGCTCTGGTACGGCGGCAGCATCCCCGCCGACTCGCCGGGGAATCCGCTGGTGGTGAGCCGACCCACGCCGAAGCGGTTGAGCGTGTTCCAGAGCTGCGCCTTGTCGAGCTCCATCGACACATGCACGGCACCGACGTTGCTCGACTTGGCGAGCAGCGTGGCCAGGCTGATCACGCCAAGGTCGTGCTCATCCTCGATGCGCTTGTTGCCGACCTGGATGAAGCCGGGCCGGGTGTCCACCGTGCTGCGCGCCGTGAAGCGACCGCTCTCCAGCGCCGCGGCGATGATCAGCGGCTTGAACGTGGAGCCAGGCTCCAGGATGTCGGTGATGGCGCGATTGCGGTATTTGGCCGGCTTGATCTGCGCGCGGTCGTTGGGATTGAACGACGGCTGGTTGACATCCGCCAGCACCTCGCCTGAATCGATGTCGAGGACCACGACGGAACCGGATTCCGCGCCGTTTTTCTGGACCATCTCCTGCAGCGCGCGGTAGGCCACGTACTGGATCCGCAGGTCGATCGATGCGGCGAGGTCGTGGCCCGGCCGGGGCGACTCGATGTTCTCCACGTCCTCGATCACCCGGCCCAGGCGATCGCGCAGCACCTTCTTCCGGCCGGGCTCGCCATGCAGCCAGTTGTCGAAGGCAAGCTCCAGGCCTTCCTGGCCCTTGTCGTCGATGTTGGTGAAGCCGAGCAGCTGGCCGGTCACCTCGCCTGCCGGGTAGTAGCGCCGATACTCGCGCAACAGGTGGACACCCGGGATCTTCAGCGCGTCGATCGCCTCGGCGTCGGAGGGATTCATGTGCCGCCGGACGTAGTAGAACTCCCGGCCGACCTTGCGGGACAGGTTGGCGGTGAGCTCGCCCGTGTCGAGCCTCAGCGCGGCGGCCAGCCGGCGGATCCGGTCCTGGTCCTCGAGCAGCTGCGACGGATTGACCCAGACGCTGTCCACCGGCGTGCTGACGGCCAGCGGTACGCCGTTGCGGTCGGTGATGACCCCGCGCGTCGCCGACAGGGTCTCCACGCGGATGTGGCGCGCGGCAGCCTGCTCGTTCAGGAATTCCGTGTTGAACACCTGCAGGTGGACGGCCCGCGCGACCAGCGACGCGCCGGCCAGCATGAGGATCACGCCCACGGTCCACAACCGCCACGTGAAGCCCTGGCCCATGCTTCCCGTACCCGGGCGTCCCGCGCTCATGGCGACACGAGTTCCATGTCCTGGCGGGTCGGCGCACGCATCGACAGCTCTTCACGGGCCAGGCGCTCCACCCGGGCGTGGTTGCCCTGCGTGCTCTGCTCGATCTGCAGCCGGCCCCAATCCATCTCGAGGTGGTCACGTTCGGTCACGAGGCCCTGCAGCTCGACGAACTGCTTGCGGGCCTTGAACTTGGCGTACACGCTGGCCATGGCCGACACCATCACGGCCACGGCGAGACCGGCCAGGACGAGGCGCGAACGCTGCGCAGGTGTCATCGCCGCGCCTCCGGCCGGCTGGCCTGGATCTTTTCCGCAGCCCGCTTTTCCGCAGCCCGCTTTTCCGCAGCCCTGAGCACGGCGCTGCGCGAGCGGGGATTGCGCGCGATCTCGTCGGCATCGGCGTGCACGGCGCGGCTGGTCAGCAACCGGAGATCCGGCAGGCAGGCCTCCGGCACGACCGGCAGGTCGCGCAGCGCGGGATCGATGCGGGAGTGGTCGCGGAGGAAGCGCTTCACGATCCGGTCTTCCAGCGAGTGGAAGCTGATGACGCAGAGCCTGCCGCCCGGCGCGAGCACGTTGCGTGCGCCAGCCAGGGCTGCTTCGAGTTCATCGAGTTCGCGATTGATGTGGATCCGGATCGCCTGGAAGCTGCGGGTGGCCGGATGCCGGCCCGGCTCGCCGCGAACGACGCCGGCGATGATCTCCGCGAGCCGGGC
>CAZMVP010000089.1:6360-7640 GCA_964569355.1 uncultured Chromatiaceae bacterium
CCGACGTCGAGGAGGATGCCGTGCACGCCGGCCGCGCCGAACTCGGCACGGACGACCCGCTCAAGGTCCGAAAAGACGCCGTGGACGATCCGCAGGCGCGGGTCCTCGGCGGCAAGGGCATTGCCGGCCGCCACGGCCGCTGGATCGCGATCCAGCGCGAGCAGGCGACCGCCGGGCCCCAGGCGGCCGAGGATGGCCCGCGAGTGTCCACCACGACCGAAGGTCCCGTCGACATAGTTGCCGCCGGGCCGGATCGCCAGAAACTCGAGCACCTCGTCCTCGAGGACAGGTACATGTGGAACCACCCCAACACCCCGCGCCTTTCATGGAGGACGCGTTTATCTAATTTCCCGGCGGCCGGCCCGGATCACCGACCTACAAGGTCAGGGATTCGAGATCGGCCGTCAGTCCCTGACCGCCGCCACCTTCACCGCTCAGCCACTTGTCACGCCGCTCGTTCCAGCGCTGTTCGGGCCACAGCTCGAACTTGTTGCCCTGGCCGAGCAACATCACGTCCCGCTCGAGCCCGGCGAATTCCCGCAGCTCGCGCGGCAGCAGCACGCGGCCGCTGCCGTCGAGGTCCAGTTCGCTGGCGTAGCCCACCATCAGTCGCTGGAGATCCCGATTGCGCGGGTTGAAACTCGACAGGCGCATCAACTTGCGCTCGATCTCTTCCCAGTCGGGCAGCGGATAGAGGAGCAGGCAGTGGTCCTGGTCGACCGTACAGATCAATTGGCCGTTGCAGCGGGCCGCCAGCCGGTCGCGATAGCGCACCGGAATGGCCAGCCGCCCCTTGGCGTCCAGGGTGATCTGGGTTGCCCCCCGAAACATGGCTTTTCAGGGCCTTTCGGCCCACGATCTCCCACTGCGCTCCACTTCGCGACACTATAGGTTTCACCCTGTTGACCGTCAACATAAAGTGGTGGAAAAAGTCGTGCGCACAGGCACTTGGCGCTGCTGCGCAGGGTCATTCCAATCAACTCATTGGCTTAGCTTGGATTCCTCGATTTTTTATCTGCTCTTGCCTGGCAGCGGACGCCCGACATGACGATCGCTGAACGCAACGAAGCGGCGAATCCGGCGCGGCGGATCATTCACCTGGACATGGATGCGTTCTACGCATCGGTGGAACAGCGCGATGACCCGGCGCTGCGGGGTCGGCCGGTGGCGGTCGGCGGACCGGCGGCGTCCCGGGGCGTGGTGGCCGCCGCCAGCTACGAAGCCAGGGCCTTTGGCGTCCGCTCGGCCATGCCAACCGCCCGCGCGCTGCGGCTCTGCCC
>CAZMVP010000090.1:0-7612 GCA_964569355.1 uncultured Chromatiaceae bacterium
TCGAACGGCGGATGGAACGATGACCCTGAAGCGTCGCCTGGCCCGCCTGGAGGAGTTGATGTGTCCGGGTGAAGTCACACTGGAGCAGCGGGTTCTGTCAGCTTGCAGCGCCGAGTATGCGGAGTGGCTGCAAGACGAGGTCGAGGCCGGCCGACTGCGACACGGGACCACGGCTCGCCTGATCCTTGAGGCTGGCGGACACCGCACCGCTGCCGAGATCGACGAACTGCTGATTGCGATGAACAGAACCGGCAGGGATCCGAAACCCGCCAGACCTGCGCCACGGGTCGAGGCACGGATTTCTGCCGGTTACCGCGTTGACGCAAGTCCAGAGTCGCCGGCGGTACCGACCGTGCCGACTGCCACCGTGGCCCCGGTCGCGGACCCTGTGCCGGCGGACGTAGAGCCTGCCCGCATCGTGAAATTCATGGGCGCTCCTGTCCGGGACGAGCTGACTTACAACCCGATGGACCTCGAGATTGAGTGACGGCCAGCGGGCCATGGTCGCGGCGAAGCTGGCGAATCTTGAGCATGGGGTTCGCGCCGACCAGAGCGGCCAATTGGCCGCTGTGACTCAGGACGCCGCAGCCTCGATGCTCAACGAAGGCAGTCCGAAACCGCTCGCGGTGCTTACATTGTGCTTACACGGGAAATCAGTGAAAGCACGGTACGCTGTAACCGCTTGATTTAATGGTGGCCAGGGACGGAATCGAACCATCGACACGCGGATTTTCAGTCCGCTGCTCTACCAACTGAGCTACCTGGCCATTCTCGGGTATCTGGCTTGGCCGCCAGAGGTGTCACTGAAGGAGCACCCGACAGGCCGCGCATTGTAAGCCGCCGCCGCGGGCGCAGGCCAGCGGATTCAGGCCAGTGGATTCAGACCAGCGTATCAGCCCCTCGGCGAGGCAGACCGCCGCCCCGACCCATCGGCCAGGCAGCCCGAAAGCCTGGCCGCCACCGCCGCCGCCCGCTCCGGCGCCAGCGCATCACCGGAGTCCTTGCCGGGCACGTATTGCTCGCGGCCCTGGGCCCGGACGTGCCGGATCCAGTAGTCGCGGGCGGCCTTGGAGCGGCCGTCGACACGGTCCTTGGTGAAGAGCAGGCAGGCGTCGCCGCCGAAAGGCGGCGGCTCAAAAGCGCGCATGGCCTGGAGGTTGGCCTCGCGGACGCGCCAGCGGAGGTATTCGCTCGTGTCGCCGCGGAAGGGGTCGCGCTGGCGCAGTGCGTCGGCAACGTTGACGACCCGGCCCCACAGGTACGCAGGCCAGGCACGCAGCGGCGTGGCGGAGAGGGACTTGCCGTAGAGCGCGAGGCGCTGGCGCAGGAAGTCCTTCCTTGATGGCACCGATGCCGTGGCGGATGGTGTCCCACCGCCGACCGGCGGTGGATCAAGCAGCGCCAGCAGCGAGATCTTTTCGCCAACCGCTTCGAGCTGCCGCGCGATCTCGAGGCAGACGAGCGTGCCCCAGCAGACGCCAAACAACTGGTAAGGACCGCCCGGTTGCACGCGCCGGATCGCGCCGATGAAGGCGGCGGCGATCGCCGGCATGGTGGCCAGCGGCTCCTCGCCTTCTTCGAGGCCGATGCTGCGCAGCCCGTAAACGCGCTGCGCCGGATCGAGGTGGCGTACCACATGGCCGAGGCCGACGATGTCACCGCCGATGCCGGGCGCGATGAACAGGGCCTGGCGCGAACTGCCGGCCTGGATCAGTTGCACGCAGCCCGATTCTTCGTGGTGGGCGACTGCATGGCCGGCCGCCTTCTCCACGGCCACTGCCAGCTGTCGAATGGTCGGTGTCCTATAAAGTGTGGCGAGCGGCAGCCGGGCCCCGAGTTCGTGCGCGATGGCGCTGAAGATTGCGGCAGCCTGCAGCGAGCTGCCACCGAGCGCAAAGAAGTCGTCGTCGGCGCCGACGGTGTCGAGGTTGAGCTCGCGCGTGAAGAAGCCGGCGAGCCGGGCCTCGGTGCCCTGTCGCGGCGCCTGCCATGCCGGCAGGCCGGACAGCGCTGCCCGCGCCACCGGCGGCGGCTTCAATGACTGGTCGTCAGTGGCTTGCATCCCTGCCCACGCTATCAGCGCCTGCCCTGTTCGCCCGTTAGCAACATCACGACTTTGCCAACTGGCGTCACCCCCCAGGCCCGTGACACGGGCTAGCATACCCAGTCGATGAACGCCTTGAACAGCCTTCATGGTTCCTGACCACCTCAACCTGATGCGCCGGCTGGATGCCCAGGCACAGGCCCACCCGGACAAGGTGGCGCTGGTGGATGGCGAGCGCAGCTGGACCTTTGCGGCGCTGAACACCGCCGTGGCGAAGGCAGCCGGGGCGCTGCGCAGTGTCGGTGTCGGGATCGGTGACCGCCTCGGCGTGTGCCTGCGCGACCACGCCGACCACCTCGTCATCCGTTTCGCCGCCGCGCGCGCCGGGATCACGGTGCTGCCGATGGACTGGCGGCTGCCGCTCGCGGCCCGTGCCGAAGTGGCCGCGCAGTTCCGGCTGGCAACGGTGTTCACCGAGGTCAACGCAGCCATCGCCGGCGTGCATTGCCTGTCGCTCGACGATGCCTGGCACTCGCAGGTGGCCGGCAGCCACCCGGCGTCGTTCGTCGACGATCCGGAGCTGCCCTTCGTGCTGAACCTGTCGTCGGGCACCACCGGCACGCCGAAGGCGGCGATCGTGACCCACCGCAATTACCATGCGCGGATCCGCAACAACGTGGCAGCCTTCGGCTCGGCCGGCGACCTGCGGTATCTGTCGGCAAGCCCGTTGTACTTCAGTGCCGGCAGCCATTTCTGCCTGACGACACTGCTCCAGGGCGGCACGGTGGTGCTCTACCCGCCGCTGTTCGGGCCGGAGGAGTACGTGGATGCCGTGCGCGACCACGACATCACGATGGCCTTTCTCGTGCCGACCGCGCTCCGCTGGCTGATCGCGCTGCCGAACGACGGCCGGCCGTTGCTGCCCTCGCTCGAGGTGTTGCTGGCGGCAGCCGCGCCGCTGACAGCCGATGAGCGCCGGCAGATCGTGGCCCGGGTGACGCCGAACCTCTACGACATGTTCGGCAGTGCGGGTGGCGGCGTGATCACCACGCTCTGCCCACCGGACATCGCCCACCATGCCGACACCGTGGGCAGGGCCTGGGGCGATGTCGAGCTGCAGGTCGTCGATGACGCTGGCGAGCCGCTTGCGACAGGCGCCACGGGCCGGGTCCGGTTGCGCGGGGCCGGCGTGGCCACTGCCTGGTTCAACACCGCCGATGCAGCGACCAGCAGCGAGAGCGTGGATCACGGCTGGCTCCATACGGGCGACTTGGGCTCGCTGGATGCGGCCGGCTATCTCACGCTGAAGGGCCGGGCGGATGATGTGATCGTTCGCGGCGGCGTGAACGTGTATCCGGACGTGGTGGAATCGGCGTTGCGACGCTGCGCAGGGGTTGCCGATGTCGGCGTCGTGGGCCGCGCCACGGGCAACGGCGATCCGGAGATCGTGGCCTTCGTGTTGCCGGATGCCGAGCAGCCGGCCAGCGGAGCCGCATTGCACGCCCATTGCCGCAGCGTGCTGCCGACGTGGATGCAGCCGGCCGAGATCCGGCTCGTTGATGACCTGCCGCGCACGACCTCCGGCAAGATCCGCCGCCGGGATCTGCTGTCGTAGGCCCTACTCGGCGCCCGTGAAGCCCGACGGCTTCGCCGAGCCGCCGCCGAAGAAGAACTTCTCCATCTCGCCTTCGAGGAACTTGCGCGCCTTGGGCTCGTACGGGGTCAGGCGGTACTCGTTGATCAGCATGGTCTGGTGCTGCAACCACTGCTGCCATGCCTGCTTGGAGACGTTGTCGTAGACCCGCTTGCCGAGTTCACCGGGATACGGCGGGTAATCCAGGCCATCGGCCTCGACATGCAGCAGGATGCAATTGACGGTGCGGGTCATCGGCAGTCGGTGCCTTCCGGCGTTGCGGTGTGTTCGAGCGCGGCCAGCAAGCGGGCCGTGGGTGCTGCCAGTCCCACGCGGGCCGGCGCATCGACCTTATACCAAAGCCAGCGGCCGGCCTCCATGACGCGGCTTGCCTGGGGACCCGTGGTGCTCGCATCCAGATGAAGTTCCACCGGCGTCATGTCGAGATCGAAATGCGTGAAGCCATGGCGCAACACCGGTTGCACGCGCTCGCGGACCGGTGGCGCACCGAGCGTGGTGGCACACCAGCTGGCCGCGGCCTCGACGCTGCCCGCCTCGGGCAATCCCCAGAGCCCGCCCCACAGTCCCGATGCCGGCCGGCGCTCGAGCAGCACGGCGCCATCGCGCCGGACACAGAGCAGCACGACGGCGGCCCTGAGCGGCCGGGTCCTGGTGGTTTTCCGAGCCGGCAGCACCGCGGCCAGGCCATCGCGCCTTGCCACGCAGTCCGCTGACAGCGGGCACGCTGCGCAGTCGGGCGAAGCACGCGTACAGAGCGTCGCGCCGAGGTCCATGATGGCCTGGGTGTAGTCGGCAACGCGTGCCGTCGGCGTGCAGGCCTCCGCAAGCGCCCAGAGTTCCCTTGCCACGGCCACGTCACCCGGATAACCGGCCACGCCGAAGACCCGCGTGAGTACGCGCTTCACGTTGCCGTCCAGGATCGGGTGACGCTGGTGGCCAGCCAGGCTCAGGATCGCGCCGGCCGTGGACCGCCCGATGCCGGGCAGCGCATGCAGGGTGTCGAAGTCGGCGGGAACCTCGCCGCGGTGCTGGTCGCGGACGAGTCGTGCGGCCTTGTGCAGGTTCCGCGCCCGGGCGTAGTAGCCGAGGCCGGACCAGTGGTGCAGCACCTCATCGATCGGTGCGTCGGCCAGCGCGCGTACGTCGGGAAAGGCCTGCATGAAGGCCGGGTAATAGCGTTTGACGGTGGCGACCTGCGTCTGCTGCAGCATCACTTCGGAAACCCAGACGCGGTAACGCGCGGCGCTGCGCTTCTTGTCGTGCAGGTGGTCGTGCTGATGGTCGTGCTGGCCACCATCCTGGTCACGGGCCTGCCACGGCAGGTCTTTGCGGCCGTGCAGGTCCCACCAGGCCAGCAATGCCGGTGCCAGGCGCGATGCAAACCCGTGGGTATCGCCGGCCACCTCAGCCCCGCAGCAGCTTGTCGAGCGCCTTCTTCAGCCGGTCTTCCTTCTTCGGCGCGGGCGCCGCGGGTGCCTCGCCGGGATTGCCCTCCTCGGTGGGCTTTTCCGCAGCCGGCTGGTCAGGCGACCCCAGACCCAGCTTGTCGCGGAGCAGGTCGCGCAGCGATTCCTTGAGCGCGCCCTTCACCATCTTCTGCAGGTCCACGCGGACTTTCGGGTCGTCGAGCGGCCCCTTGATGGTGAGCGGAATCCGGGCGCCGACCAGGTCCTCGAGGCTCGTGTCATCGCCGAAGACCGGCTTCTCGAAGACCAGTGCCGTCAGCTCGCTGTCGAGCGACTTCCCCGGCAGGTCGACATCGGCCTTGCCGCTGACCCGCAGGAAGGGAATCTCGGCCGTGAGGTTGTCGGTGTGCAACGTGCCGTCGGTGATCCTGCCGGACATCGCGAGCGTGTTGATCGGCGTCTGCGCCGGACCGGATCGTTCCGGTGGCGGGATCCGGCGGATCAGCGCGCGCGCCTTGCGGATCTCGTACCAGACATCGAGGCCCTGGTAGACGCCATCGGCCAGGCTGAAATCCAGGTTGCCGGCGAGATTGCGGATCACGGCGTCATCGGTCTTGCCGGAGCCGGCAGCATCCAGCTTCAGCGTCATCGTGCCGCTCAGCTTGTGGAAATCGGCGAAGGCGCCGAGCAGGGCTGCCATGTCGATGTGCTGGAAAGTCTGCTTCAATGCCACGCGCGGCGTCGTGCCGCTGGCGTCGATGTTGAGCGTGCCGGCAACGTTGCCGCCGTAGAGCTTGGCCGAGAGTGGCGAGAGTGCGAGCCGGCCGCTGCCAGCTGTAGCGCGTACATCAACCGCCGAAAGCGGCATGCCATCGAGACTCAGCTTGCCGAAGCGGATTCGGCCATCGAGGTTCAGGCCGCGGATCGTGTCGACGGGGATCTCGGTGGGTGCATCGGCCGCAGCACTGGCTGGTTTGCCCGCAGTCGCCCCCTTCTCCGGTTCCAGGTAACGGTCGACGTCGAGCGCATCGATGCTCAGGTCGAACCGGGTGCGGGGCACGGCCTTGCTGCCCTCCTTCGGCAGCTCGCGCGACACGCTGCCCGAGATCCGGCTGTCATCCAGCGTCATGGCCAGATTGTCGAGACCGGCTTCGGTATCGCTGACGAACCAGCCGGCCTTGCCGGACAGGCGCTTCAGCACGTTGGCATCGGCCGTGGACGGCACGGGCTGGTGCAGCTGGACGAGCGCGGCGCGCGGCGAGAACTCGGCGAACTTGAGCTCGCCGCGAAGCCGGGTGCGGGCACCGAAGGTACCGGGCTCGCTCATCGTGACCTCGACATCGGTACCGGGCACGTGCAGCGCGGCCTTGAGTTCGGCCAGCGCGCCGGTATCGGCATCGGTGTCGTAGCGGAAGCCGCCGAGCACGGCCTTGGCGGCCATCGACGCGTCCGGCAAGTCGGCCGGCGCCAGCTTGAGGTCGGTGGTCACCTCATCGGCGGCGACCAGCGTGTTGTCGGAGAGCCGAACCTTGAGCGATGGCGACGCCACCTGGCCCGAGAGCGTCGCCATGCCGGCGATGTTGCGCAGGTCCAGGCTGGTGGTGAGATCCCCGAGCATCACGGACGTGGCATCGCCAGTTTCGTCCCGGGAGGAATCGAGTGTGGCCCGGGCCCGGAGCTTCAGCCGGCCGCCGGCATTGTCCGCGAGGTCATGGCCGTTGAACGAAGCCTGCAGGTTGAAGGGCTCGCCGTTCTCGATGGCGCCGGTCGCGAGGTCCAGGTCGTCGATGCGGTAGTGGCTCTGGTCGGCATGGTCGCGATACTCGAGCGTGCCGTCGGTAATGCTGATGCCCGCGAACGAGATGTTGCCAAGCCCTGCGGAATCGCCGCCACCAGGTGCGTCGGCCGCAGCGTCCGGATGGGTAAAGGTCCAGTTGTTGCGGCCATCGGCCAGGCTGATCAGGTTAACGTCGAGGTCCTGCAGGTCCACCGCGCCGACCCGGACCTCGCGCTGCACCAGCAGCGGCCACAGCCGGATCGCCAGCCGCGCCGACGACACCCGCAGGAACGGCTGCTCCGCGTCGAAGCCCGCCGGATTGCCCAGCGTGGCCTTCTCCACCTGCACGGCGCAGCACGGAAACAGCTTCAGCGACGCCTCGCCCTCGAGCGTCAGCGTGCGGCCCGTCGCGCGCTCGACCGCGTCGACCGCCAGCGCCCGGTACTGCTGCGGGTCCACCAGCGTTTTCACGAGCACCGCCGCCAGCACGGCCAGCAGCACGATCACGGCAAGCGCGATCAACAGCCATTTCACGAGCACGTTCATGCCCGCCATTTAAGCAGAAACGGAGAGGGTCCTCACCGGGCGGGTGAACGCGGTGATGGAGAGAGGAGCCTGTCCCCTTCTCCGGTGGGCGATCCACGCTGGATGGGTCTGTTGCCTTCCCCGGTGGGTGGTGCGGGGCGGGAGGGGTCTGGCCAGCCCTTGCGTCTTCGCCGGCGGCCAGGCGG
>CAZMVP010000091.1:0-2861 GCA_964569355.1 uncultured Chromatiaceae bacterium
GAACCCGAGTTCCCGGCCCAGTTGCCGCCCCCGGGTGACACGTCCCACCATCCGGTAGGGGTGGCCCAGCAGGCTCTCCGCCAGCGGCACGTTGCCGGCGGCCAGTGCCTGGCGGATCGCCGTGCTCGAAACCCGCTGCCCGGCCACGGTAACGCCACCAACCGCCTCGACGCCGAAGCCGAATTGTCGACCACCCGCCTCGAGGTGCGCAAACGTGCCGGCACGACGATGGGCGAAGCGGAAGTCATCCCCCACCACGAGATGCCGGATCCGCAGCTGCCCGACGAGGACCTGGTCAATGAACGCCTCCGGCGCCAGCGACTGCAGCGCGCCATCGAAGGGCGGGCAGTACAGGCAGCCGATGCCCGCCTCCTCCAGCGCGAGTACCTTTTCCCGCAGGCGCATCAGCCGGGCCGGTGGATTGGCTGGATTCATGACCTCCTGCGGAGTCGGCTCGAAGCTGAAGACCAGCGCCGGAACCCGGTGACGCGCAGCCGCGTCAATGACCTGCGCCAGGATCCGCTGGTGGCCGAGGTGGATGCCATCGAAAACTCCGATCGTGGCAACGCAGCCGGACGGTACCGCCGGCACGTTCGGCCGCAATCGCCGCAGGACTCGCATGATTCGGGAACGCCAAAAAAGGGGCGATTATAAGGTGGCCCGCAATCCCGGGGCCGCAATCCCGGGATCTCAATCTCAGGATCGCAGTCTCAGGGTCGCAGTCTCAGGGTCGCAATCTCAGCGCCGCGGGTCGCAGGCCCATGGCGAGCAACGTGGCGAAATAGACCAGCGCCGAGCCGATCACCGCGGCAGCCAGCCACAGGGTCCGGACCCAGCCGCGGGCGGCCAGCCAGTCCGACGTGGGTGGCGCCAGCAGGACCAGCAGCGCGGACATCAGCACGACACCCGACAGCACCTGAAGCAGGAATCGGCCCCAGCCAGGTTGTGGCCGAAAGGTCCCGGTTCGGCGCAACCCGCGGTACAGCAGCCCGGCATTGATGAACGAGCCAAGCGAGGTGGTTGCGGCCAGCCCGGCGTGTGGCGCCAGGCCGCCCAGCAGCGCATAGGGCACCACGAGGACGATGTTCATGGTCATCGTCGAACCCAGCGCGATGAGGCCGATCCGTACCGGCGTGGCGGTGTTCTGCCGCGCGAAGTAGCCCGGCGCCAGCACCTTCACCAGCGTGAAGCCCATCAGGCCGCCGGCGTAGGCGACGAGGCTCCAGGTGGCCTGCGCCACGTCGTGTTCGCGGAAGGCACCACCATAGAACAGCGTGGTCAGCATGGGCCCGGCGAGGATCATCAGCCCGAGTGCCGCCGGGACCACGATCAGCACGACCAGGCGCAACGCCCAGTCCAGCGTCCGGCTGAAATCCTCGGGCGCCTGCGCCGCGTGCTGGCGCGACAGGTTCGGCAGCATCACGGTGGCAAGCGCAATGCCGAAGACGCCCAGCGGAAACTCCATGATCCGGTCGGAGTAGTAGAGCCAGCTGATGCTGCCGGTCACGAGGAAGGAGGCAATCAGGGTGTCGAGCAGGATGCTGATCTGTGCGACCGACGAACCGAAGAGCCCCGGAATCATCAGCTTCAGGATCTGGCGGACGCCGGAATGTCCCCAGCCCCAGCGTGGGCGGGGCAGGAGGCGCAGCCTCGCCAGCGACGGCAGCATGCAGGCCAGTTGCAGGATGCCGGCGACGAACACGCCGATGGCAAGCGCCATGCCGGGTCGCGCGAAGTGCGGCGCCACCCAGACGGCGAAGACGATCAGCACGACATTGAGCAACACCGGCGAGAAGGCGGCAGCCACGAAGCGGTGATAGGTGTTGAGGATGCCGCCGGCCAGGGCAGCCAGCGAAACGAACAGCAGGTACGGGAAGGTCCAGCGCAGCATGTCGACGGCGAGCGCATAGCGATCGGCGCTCAAGCCGGCATCGAGGCCCTCCTCGCCCGAGATGAAGCCCGGCGCGAAGAGCGCCACGAACAGCGGCGCGGCAATCGAGCCGACCGCGGCGATGACGAGCAGGATGGCGCCCAGCGTGCCGGCCGCACGATCCACGAGCTCCTGGACTTCGGCGCGCTTGCGCGACTGGTCGTATTCGGCGAATACCGGCACGAATGCCTGGGAGAACGAACCTTCGGCAAAGAAGCGCCGGAAGATGTTCGGGATCCTGAATGCCACGAAAAAGGCATCCATCACGTAGGTCGCGCCGAAGAGCCTGGCATAGACGATGTCGCGGACGAGCCCGAGGATCCGCGACAGCAGGGTCCAGCCACCCACGGTGCCGGTCGATCGCAGGAGCCGCCGGGCGTCGGGCCGATGCCCGACAGGCTCGGGATCGCGATGGTCCTGGCTCGGGGGCGTGGCTTTGTCGCTCATGTGCGCGCCAGTCTACCGATCTTGACTTCGCCCCGGGGAAACCAAAGAATACGCGCCCGTCGCGGGCCTCCGCGGCTCGTGTCAATCAATCGGGAATTTCCAGTGGCCAACACTCCGTCAGCAGCCAAACGCGCCAAGCAGGGCGAGCAGCGTCGTCAACGCAACGTTGCCCTGCGTTCGCGCATGCGCACGGCCGTCAAGAAGATCACCAAGGCCATTGAAGAGGGCGACACCGTCGCCGCAGCCGCCGCCTTCAGGGCCGGCGCTGCCGAACTCGACAGCACCGTCAACAAGGGCCTGACCCACAAGAACAAGGCCGCCCGCCGCAAGAGCCGCCTCAACAAGGCCGTGAAGGCCCTCGGCACCGACGCCGTGGCTGCCAAGGCAGCCGCAACCGCCAAGGCCAGCACCCGCAGCGGGTCGAAGTCGACCGCCAGCAAGAAGAAAGTCACCCGGAAAAAGGCCACGTCCAAGGCCTGAATCG
>CAZMVP010000091.1:2961-7544 GCA_964569355.1 uncultured Chromatiaceae bacterium
GAATCGTCGATACCTGAGAATCGCCGATGCCTGAGGCCGGGGGCATTCCGGCCTTGGTCATTCCGGTGGCGCGCTGGCCGGTCCACTCTCTGCCGCAATGGCTTGCAGGCGGCTCATCAGGTCCTCCATCAATGCCGGGACACCCGCGCCGGTCAGTGCGCTGATGCGATGGATGCGGGCCCGGGCTGCGTCAAGCCCCAGCGAGGCGCAGATCCCTGATGCCAGCGCCTCGGCCTCCTCCTCGCCGACGAGGTCGGTCTTGTTAAGCACGAGCCACCGTTCACGGGCCGCGAGTTCGGCGCTGAAGCGCTCGAGCTCGCCAACCACGGCACGCGCATCCTCCGCCGGATCGCTGCCGTCGAAGGGTGCCAGGTCGACCAGGTGCACGAGCAGCCGCGTCCGCGACAGGTGCTTCAGGAAACGGATCCCGAGTCCCGCACCGTCGGCCGCGCCCTCGATCAGGCCGGGGATGTCGGCCATCACGAAGCTGCGGTGCGGACCGACCGAAACCACACCAAGGCCCGGATGCAGGGTCGTGAACGGGTAATCCGCCACGCGCGGGCGCGCGGCCGACACGGCCCGCAGCAGCGTGGATTTGCCGGCATTGGGCTTGCCCAGCAGGCCGACGTCGGCGAGCAGGCTCAACTCCAGGTTCAGCATGCGGTTCTCGCCCGGCGTGCCGGGCGTCGACTGGCGCGGTGCGCGGTTCACGCTGCTCTTGAAGCGCGTGTTGCCACGCCCTCCTTCGCCACCAGCCGCCACGAGCAGACGCTCCCCATCGGCCACGAGGTCGCCGAGCAGCTCGCCTGTGTCGGCCTCGATGACCCGGGTACCGCACGGCACCGGGACTTCCAGCGAATCGCCGCCACGGCCCGTGCAATCGGAGCCCGAACCGCCTTCGCCATGGCGTGCCGCGAAGCGCCGGGTGACACGGAAATCTGCCAGCGTGTTCAGGGACTTCGTGGCCTTGAGCCAAACGCTGCCGCCATCGCCGCCGTCGCCGCCATCCGGCCCGCCCCGCGGCACGAACTTCTCCCGGCGGAAACTGACGCACCCCGGGCCGCCGTTGCCGGCGACCACCCGGATGCTGGCTTCATCAACGAACTTCATGTCAGCAATGCCCCGTGTGCGCAGTGTGGGTCAAACCGCCACCGACAAAAAACCCCGCATCCGCGGGGTTTCAGGTCTGGCTTCGTGCCCGGGAACCGGCTGCCAGACTCCGGCACCGTGAAGCGGTGCAGCGGCGGCCGTGCCTCAGGCGCTTGTCGCTTCGCCCGGCAGCACGTTGACGACGCGACGGCCTGCGGCACCCTTGACTTCGAACTTCACCACCCCATTCGCCTTCGCGAACAGGGTGTGGTCGCGGCCCAGGCCCACGTTGAGGCCGGGGTGATACTCGGTGCCCCGCTGGCGAACCAGGATGTTGCCGGCCAGGACGGACTCACCGCCGAATTTTTTCAGGCCCAGCCGCTTCGATTCGGAATCCCGACCGTTGCGTGTGCTGCCGCCTGCCTTTTTGTGTGCCATGACTTGTTACCTCGGAGTTCTGTGGACGGGCCGCGCTCAGGCGCCCGCGGCGATACCGGTGATCTCGACCAGCGTGAATGCCTGGCGGTGGCCATGCATGCGCTTGTAGGTGGTCCGGCGCTTGAACTTGATCACGCTGATCTTGTCGTGGCGATCCTGTGCGACGACCTTGCCGGTGACCTTTGCACCGGAGACGAGCGGCTGGCCGACGGTAACCTCGGCGCCCTCGCCGACCATCAGCACTTCGCCGAATTCAACCGTGTCGCCGGCGGCGGCCTCGAGTTTCTCGATCTTCAGTTTCTCACCCTGGCTGGCGCGATACTGCTTGCCACCCGTCTTGAACACAGCGTACATGTGGTTGTTTCCTGCAGCAGGCCCCACCGGGGTCATCCCCGTGATGGCGATCCGCTGATGATTGTGACTGCCTGGCATCCCGACGGGATTAGGCAACCCCGTGAAAAGCCGGCAAATTCTAGTGGGTTGCGCGCCCGCTGGCAACCGTTGGCTGGCAGCCGGCTGGAGCACCGAGCGCCGCATTGAGGTGGCCTGCCACCCTGACACCAGCCATTTCCAGGCGTTGCCGCAGGATGGTACGAACCTGATCCAGGTACGCCTGAGACAGCTCCACCGGCGGGCTGATCAACCCCTGACTGGCCTTGGTCCGCGCTGCCGATGATTCGAAGCCATAGATCCGGGGCCGGAGATCCAGCGATTCCTGCGCCCAGGCCAGGGGATTTGCCGCCTGCCATTGCCGGATTGTCCGGCCGGGCCGCAATGGCAGCCCGTGCGCCATGGCCTGCGGCCCCGGCCCACCCTTCTTCCACAACCACTGGCCATCCCAGACCCGATGGAGGTTCGAGGGCTTGCCGCCCATGCGCACCGCAATCTCGTTGCCGCCCCGGTCCGCTGCCCGGCCCACGTGCAGTGGTTGATGGATGTCGGCGACGAAATGAACCACGAAACGCAGGGCAACCGCCCGCTCAGGGATCGGCAGCGAGGCATCGCGCAGCTCTGCCTCGAACCTCTGCAATGCCGTCAGGACGTTGTCGGGCGTGCGCCTGATGGCGCTACGCAGGGAACCGCGATCATCGACATTGATGTAATGCCACGGCCCGGAATGCCGCCACCGGGGCTCACGCCGGATGGTGTCCGGCCAGACGCCCGCCTGGGCGAGTGACCGTCCGGGCACGGATTTCGCTGCCAGGAGCGGCACCAGCGCCTCACGGGTTTCCGCGCACAGGTAGCGTTCCGCCACGTAACCCACATACCTGTGGCCCGAGGGACCGAATGCCATCCCCGGGCCCGGCCACATCGACAGCACCAGCGCCAGCACGAAGAATCCACGGTATACAGGACTGGACATCGGGGGCATTATTCGGCTGGCCATGCATCTAGTCCAACCTGAATACCCGCGATTCGACCTCGAAGCCGTCCGCAGCCTGCTCGGCGACGACTGGCCTGCCGTCAACCGCGAGATCAGGACCCGCCTCAGCAGCGACGTCGCCCTGGTCAACAGCGTCGCGCATTACATCGTGAATGGTGGCGGCAAGCGGTTGCGTCCGCTGATCACGCTGCTCGCGGCGCGCGCCTGCGGCTATCGCGGCGATCGGCACATCATCACGGCGGCGATCATCGAGTTCATCCACACCGCCACGCTGCTCCATGATGATGTCGTGGATGCCTCCGACCTGCGCCGTGGCCGGAACACCGCCAACAGCGTTTTCGGCAACGAGGCCAGCGTGCTGGTGGGCGATTACCTGTACTCGCGGGCGTTCCAGCTCATGGTTCACGTCGGCCAGATGCGCATCATGGACGTGATGGCCGATGCCACGAACACCATCGCCGAGGGCGAGGTCCTGCAGTTGATGAACTGCCACGACCCGGACACCACCGAACAGCGCTACATGGACGTGATCCACCGGAAAACGGCCAAACTCTTCGAGGCCGGCGCGCAGATCGGCGCGATCCTGGCCGACCAGACCCAGGCCATCGAGGAAGCGCTGGCGGCCTACGGCCGCGAACTGGGCCTGGCCTTCCAGTTGATCGATGACGCCCTGGACTACAGCGCCAACCCCGGCGAGCTCGGCAAGCGCGTCGGGGACGACCTTGCCGAGGGCAAGCCCACGCTGCCGCTGATCCATGCCCTGCAGCGCAGCCTGCCGCCCGAGCAGCTGATGATCCGCCGGGCGATCGAGGAAGGTGGCCGCGACGATATCCAGGCCATCCAGAACGCGATCCAGGCCACCGGGGCCCTGGGCTATACCGCGGCAAAGGCACGCGCCTGCGCCGCGCGGGCCCGGTCGGCGCTGGAGCCGGTGCCGGATTCAGTGTTCAAGACGGCCCTCTGCGACCTCGCGGACTTCGCCGTCGAACGTCGCTACTGACGCTACCCGCTCTCCCGTATACAATGGCGCCCGCTTCGGGCCCGACTTCCCCGCCCGGGGCTTCCGGTCCGGATCCGCATGAGATCCAGCGACCCGTTCGGGGTGTAGCTCAGCTTGGTAGAGCGCTTGCTTCGGGAGCAAGAGGTCGCAGGTTCGAATCCTGTCACCCCGACCACTTCACCACTTCCTTTCGGGGACTGATGTACTCCGTGGCCCGCGGCATCCCGGCTGGGTATGCCTTCACCTGCGGTACGGTGGCCCGCTCATCGGTGAAGGCATACCCAGCCATGCTGCCGCTGCACGGGGAGTTCTCGCCAGATACACCTGACGCCGATGCAGCGGGCGTGTGGCTGGCATCCCCTTCGCCGATGAGCGGTGTACTCACCGCAGGCGAAGGGGCATCCAGCCGCGCGACCGCGAGCCACGGAGCACCGGTGCCAGAAAAACAAAGGCCCCGGCTGCTTTCGCAACCGGGGCCTTCTTCTTCACGCCTTGCGCCGGGAACTTCAGCCGTTGTCGCAGTCGGTCCTGCGCAGCACCACGCGGCGGTTCTGCGCGCGACCATCGGCGGTCTTGTTGTCGCCGATCGGCTGGGTCTCGCCGACACCGGAAACCGAGAGCCGGCCACTGCCGATGCCCTTGGCTTCAAGGTAGTCGGCCACGGCCTGGGCG
>CAZMVP010000092.1:0-3202 GCA_964569355.1 uncultured Chromatiaceae bacterium
AGATCTCGATCCACGACGATCGCTGGCTGACCTATCCCTGGGGCGTCAACGGCGGGCTGCCCGGTGCACGCAGCCGGAAGATCCTGGTCCACAAGAACGGCAAGAAGACGATGCTGCCGGCCAAGTGCGACCGCGTGGTCGTGGAGGAAGGCGAGCTGCTCTACTTCGATACGTGGGGTGGCGGTGGCTGGGGCGACCCGCTGAAGCGGCCGGTGGAAAAGGTGGTCTTCGACGTGGAGGCGGGCCTTGTCAGCCGTGAAGGCGCGAAGCGCTATGGCGTGGTGATCAAGCCGAACGGCAGCGTGGACGAGAAGGCCACGAACACCCTGCGGGCCCGGATGGCCAAGAAGCGCGGCAAGACCAAACTGTTCGACTTCGGCGGCACGATCCCCGAACTGAAGAAGGCCTGCAAGAAGGAGACGGGCCTCGAGCCCCCGGCAACCCCGGTGTTCCAGACCTGGGTCCAGGCCGCGGTGAAAACCACCGCTGCCGCGAAGGCCAAGGGCAACGGCGGCAAGTCGAAGCGACGGGCGGCCTGAGGCAGGCGGCCGGAGACGTCGATCGCGGCGGCATCAATCCCCAACCAGCGCGGCCCAACGGGTCACGGCTGGTTGGGGAGGACCGCCGACGTGTGCTCGGCGCCGTGGGCCAGGAAGGCTTGGCTGATGCGCTCGGCAGCTGCGCGCAGCCGCGGCACGAAACGCTTGATGGCTTCCGCTTCCGGAACCGCGGTGCCCGAGCAGCGGATGCTCAATGCAGCCACCATGCGTTCGCCGGCCATGATCGGCACCGCAAGGCTCAGCTCATCGGACACACGCCGTGAACGATGCCAGATCGCATAGCCGTGTTCCCGCGTCTTCGCGAGCAGTTCATCGAGCTTTCGGCGGTTGAACGCCGGGTAGTCCGGGCTTTCCTTGATTCGTGACAGCAGTTCGATGAGCACTTCCCGTTGCTCGGCCGGGCACCAGGCGAGGTAAGCGGCACCGGAAGCCGAACCCAGGATCGGCACCCGGAATCCCGGTGCGCACTTTTCGACGGCCAGCGGGCTGCGGTGATCCGTGGTCTGGCGAATCAGCATGCTGGAGCCGGACAAGGTGGCGATCGCAATCGGCCAGACCAGTTCCGTGCACAGCTCGTACATGTACGGCCGTGCGATCTGCGTGACCCAGGCTTCGTCATCGAAGCCATCGGACAGGCCGCGGACCATGATGGTCAGGCGGTAGCGCTCGTCGATGGCGGCACGATAGGCGTAGCCCGCGTGGCACAGGGTCTCGAGGATGCGATAGGTTGTCGTGCGCGGCAGGCTGATGGCCGTCGCCACTTCGGAAACCGTGGCGCCGTTCTGCTGGTTCAGCACGTGCAGGACTTCCAGGCCACGCAGCAGGGCCCGGATGGGGCGTGTCGAATTCATGAGATGTGCAACTATATGGCGATGATCCCGGAGGGAATATAAGTGACCAACCCGAACAGCAACAAGGGTACCGCGCTGGTCACCGGCGCCAACCGCGGCCTCGGACTGGAATACTGCCGACAGCTCGTCGCGGCCGGATGGCAGGTGCTGGCAGCCACGCGACATCCCGATCGCGCCGATGCCCTGCAGGCGCTGGCCCGGGATGGCGGGGCGGTGGAGATCATTGCCCTGGACGTGGCCAGTGGCCCGGACGTGGAGGCACTGGCCGGCCGGCTCGGCGGCCGGTCGCTCGATCTGCTCATCAACAACGCCGGCACCTTCGGCCCCGAGGGCGCCGCGACCGGCATGCACTACCAGAGTCTCGGTGGCATGGACTACGCGATCTGGCGCGACATCCTCGAGGTCAACGTGCTGGCGCAGTTTCGCATGACCGTGGCGATGGCCCCCATGCTGAGGCGCGCGAAGCGGCCACTGGTCGTGATGCTGTCCAGTGATCTCGGCTCGATCGCCAACAACACCCAGGGCGGATCACATGCCTATCGCACCAGCAAGACGGCCCTGAACATGCTGACCAGGGGCATCGCCATCGAGTGGCGGGACCTCATCGTCGTGTCGATGGCGCCGGGCTGGTGCAGGACCGACCTCGGCGGCGCACGGGCACCGATCGATCCGGCCGACAGCGTGCGTGACCAGTTGCAGACCTTCGCGACGCTGACCGCGGCCGACAGCGGCCGGTTCATCGACCGCTTCGGCAAGCCGGTGCCGTGGTGACGGAACCGGCAGCGGTGGTCAGTACATGACGGTGGTGGCCTTGGTCTTCAGGTAGGCCTCCAGGCCCTCGCGACCGAACTCCCGCCCCCAGCCGGACTGCTTGTTGCCGCCGAACGGGATGCCCGGATCCACGGCGGCATGGCAATTGATGCTGACCTGGCCCGCGTCGATAAGCGCCGCCATGCGGTGGGCGACCGAGATGTCGCGGGTCCACACGCTGCCGGACAGGCCGTAGATGCCCTTGTTGGCCTCGGCGGCCACGGCCTCGAGTTCCGAGTCGCTGAACGACTGGGCGCAAAGGACGGGCCCGAAGATTTCCTCGCGGGCGATCTTCATGTCCATGTTGGTGTTCGCGAACAGCGTCGGCTTGACGAAAAAGCCGCGGCCAGGCAGCGCTTCGCCGCCACAGACGAGTTCCGCGCCGGACTTCCTTCCGGAATCGATGTAGCCCATCACGCGCTCGCGCTGTTCGGCGGAGATCAGCGGTCCGAGGTCACTGTCGGGACTCATGCCGGGCCCGAGGCGGAACTTGCTGGCCGCTTCGCCCACCTGTTCCACGACCCTGTCGAAGATGTCCCGGTGCACGAAAAGCCGCGTGCCCGCCATGCAGTTCTGGCCCTGCAGGAAGAAGGCTCCGCGTGCCACGCCGGGGATCACGCGCGAGAGGTCGGCATCCGGGAAGACCACCATCGGCGACTTGCCACCGAGTTCCAGCGTCACGCGTTTCAGGTTGCCGGCCGCCGCGGCGATGATCTTCTTGCCGACCTCGGTCGAACCGGTGAACGCGATCTTGTCCACGTCGGGGTGGGCCGCCAGCGCGGCACCCGCCGTTTCCCCGAGCCCCGGGACGATGTTGACCACGCCGGCCGGAATACCGGCCTTCCGGCACAGGTCGCCGAGCAGCAGGGCCGTGAGCGGCGTCTGCTCGGCGGGCTTGAGCACGACGGTGCAGCCGGCCGCGAGCGCCGGGCCCAGTTTCAGCACGGCCATCAGCAGCGGCGCGTTCCACGGGATGATGGC
>CAZMVP010000092.1:3302-7536 GCA_964569355.1 uncultured Chromatiaceae bacterium
CCCTTCAGGGCCTTGCGTGCCGCGGCCACGGCCCGGTCGATGTCGTCCTTGCCGCCGATGGCGACCCGGGTCAGTTCCGCCTCGGTCGCCGGGTCGATGACCTCGATGGTCTCGCGTGACCCGGCTGCCACCCACTCACCGCCGATGAACAGCCGATGGTCACGGCCAAGAAATTCCCGTGCATCCTGGCTTGGTGTAAGGTTCGGAACCGCGGCGCTCATGATCTGGTCTCCCGTTGGCGAGGCCGGCCAGCATAAGTGCCGGGCCCGGCCGCAGGCAAGACGGCCGGCAGCATGACCAACGGAGCCCATTCAGCCCATGAACAGACTGCCTCCCGCGTGACGGGCATCGGGCCCCGGGGCTTGACTGATCGGCGCTGGCAACTTGCCATCCTCCTGTGCGCGATCACGACGATCAATTACCTGGATCGCCAGGCCTTCGCCGTGGCGAGCCCAGCCATCGTCGAGCAGTTCGACATCAGCAACACGCGTTTTGGCGAGATCACGGCAGCCTTTCTCTTCTTCTACGGCCTCGGCCACCTGATCGTCGGCCCGCTGATCGACCGCTTCGGCACGCGGCGGGCCTTCAGCACGGCGGTGGTGGCGTGGAGCGTGGTCGGCATCCTGCACTCCGCTGCCAGGGGCTACTGGACCTTCCTCATCTGCCGATCATTGCTGGGCTTGTTCGAGGCGGCCAACTTTCCCGCCGCGGTCAAGGCGATCGCCGAGAAGTTCCCGGCGAAGGAACGGACCGTGGCCGTGGGCATCCTGACAGTGGGTCCCGGCCTTGGCGCGGTTCTGGCACCGCCATTGCTCGGCATCATCATCGTGTGGATCGGCTGGCGCTGGGCCTTCATCGTGCCGGGACTGGCGGGGTTCATCTGGCTTCTGTGGTGGCGGCGGCTGTATCCGGCACAGCCATCCGTGACCGACGACGCACCAACGGTGCCGGGATCCCGCGGGCTGCGCCGGCACCTGCGCCGGGTCGAGGTGTGGGGGCTGCTGGTGAGCCGGGCACTCAACGATGGTGCCTTCTATTTCTTCGTCGGCTGGCTGCCGCTGTACCTGGCGCAAGCCCGTGGCTTCAGCCTCGTCGAGATCGCCGCCTTTGCCTGGATTCCCTTCCTGGCCGCCGATGTCGGCTCGCTGGCTGGCGGCTACCTGGGCCGCTTCCTGATCAGCCGGGGGCAATCGCTGGATGCCTCGCGCAAGACGTTGATCTGGGCCGGCACCATCCTCGTGGTCGTGTCATTGCCGGCCGGTTCCGCCGATTCGGCGGTGACGGCGCTGGCCCTGATCGCACTCGCGATGTTCGCGATCCAGCTGAAAGCGGCGAGCCTGTTTGCACTGCCTGCCGACCTGTTCCCCTCGACGCGTGTGGGGACGATCTGGGGCTGGTTCGGCGCCGCCGGGGCGTTCGGAGCCTCCGCCTTCAACCAGGGCGCGGGCTGGGTTTCGGAGCACTACGCCTATGAACCGGTTTTCTGGGCCATGGGCATCACGCAGATACTCTCCGCCATCGTGATCTCGTGGTTCGTTCCCGAGATCCGCAACCTTGAAGCGGAACCGCGCTAGAATCACGGCCAACCACCCATTTCCCACTGAAACCACAAGAGGCCGGGACCATGACAATCAAGGCAGGCGACCGCATACCTGAAGGCAAGCTCGGCATCATGACGAAGGAGGGTCCGGGTTCCCTGACCACGCAGGAACTGTTCAAGGGCAAGAAGGTCGTGCTGTTCTCCGTCCCAGGCGCCTTCACTCCAACCTGCTCGAACAGCCACCTGCCCGGTTACATCAAGCACGCCGCCGAGATCAAGGCCAAGGGCGTCGACACGATTGCCTGCATGGCCGTGAACGATGCCTTCGTGATGGATGCCTGGGGCAAGGATCGGGGCGTTGGCGACAAGGTGCTGATGCTGGCCGACGGCAACGGCGAGTTCACGCGGGCCCTCGGGCTCGAGCTTGATGCCAGCGGTTTCGGCATGGGCAAGCGCAGCCAGCGCTTCTCGATGGTCGTCGACAACGGCATCGTGAAGGAACTGAACGTCGAGGCACCGCGCGAGTTCAAGGTCAGCACTGCCGAGTGCGTGCTGGGCCAGCTCTGACCTGCCGCCTGATTCCAGTTCACGTCATCCAGGAATTGCCCGATGCCTGAAACCCATGTGGTCGAGACCCTGCCGTTCATCTATGCGCTGTTCAAGTACGTGCATATCCTGCTGTTCGTCTACTGGCTCGGCGGGGATGCAGGCGTGTTCTATTCGAGCACCTTCGTCGTCAACGAAAAGCTGACCAGGGAAGCACGGCTGACCGCGTTCAAGATCTTCGTCAACCTCGACATGCTGCCGCGCTACTGCCTGGCCCTGATGCTCACCATCGGCGGCATCCTCTCCGAGTACGTCGGCTACGAGCACCCGCTCTGGCAGATGGCCGGCATCGTGGCGCTCGGCCCGATCTGGGTGATCGTCATCTACCTCGTGCACGCACGCGAGGGCACGGCCTTCGGCAAGGTCCTGGCGCAGGGCGACTACTGGTTTCGCTTCGTGCTGATCTTCGCGTTGCCGATCTCGGTGGTCTACCACTGGGTCACCGGGCCGTTGAAACCATTCCCGTGGATCGCGGCCAAGCTGCTGATCTTCTCCTTCCTGATCTTCTGCGGCTTCATGATCAGGAAGAAGCTGCCGCCCTTCATCGAAGGGTTCCGGATGATGGCGGGGCAGGGAGTTACGCCGGAGAGCAACCACAAGCTCCTGAGCGGGCTGATGGCCGTGCGACCCTATGTCTGGGCGATCTGGGCCGGCGTGGCGCTGTCGGCGTTCCTCGGCGTGTGGAAGCCCGGCATGGCGTAGCCGGGCGTCAGGCGGCATGGCGTGGCCGGGCGTCAGGCCATGGCTGCCGACGGGTCGCGGGTCATCCAGCACGTGACCACGGCGAGGCTGGAGAGGATCGCGACGAGGCCTGCCACCGGCAGGAAGCTGCCCGTGTACAGGTAGCCGGCCACGATGCTGAAGCTGCCGCTCAGGCCCAGGGCGAGCGAACTGGAGAGTCCGGCCGCGGTTCCCGCCACTTCCGGCTCGCAATTCACGGATCCGGCCACGGCGAGTGGCGTCTGCACGCCGGAGCCGAACATCAGCACACCCAGTGGCACGAGCAGGCCGGCCAGCGTGACGCCGAGCAACCAGGTCGACAGCAGCAGGGCGAGGCCGGCCGCGGTGATCACGACCGTCGACCACACGACGGTGCGCCGGATGCCGAGCCATCGGGTCAATCGCGCGCCGCTCGCGGCACCCGCGACGTAAACAAGGCCCATCGCGCCCCAGACCACGCCGAACACGGCCTCGTTCATGCCGAGGTGATCGGCGAACACGATGGCGGCAACGGCGAGGAACGCAAAGAAGCTGCCCTGCATGAAGGCGTACATCAGCGTGTAGCCGACGAATGTCCGCGAGCGCAGCAACCGACCATAGTTGGCGAGCCAGTGCCGCGTGCCGGCGGTGGCCGGCGCCCGCACGCGCGTTTCGGTCAGTCCGCGGTGCATCGCGAGCAGCACGATGATGCCAAGCACGCCGCTCGCCGCGAAGACGAGCTGCGGGCCGCCCCAAGCCGTCAGCGGCCCGCCGATCACCGGCCCGATGACCGGGGCAATGCCCATTGCGGCACCGATCCAGGCCATTGCCTGGGCTGCCGCCAGGGCATCATGCGTGTCGCGCACGATGGCCCGCGAGCCCACCGTGCCGACGCTGACGCCGAGCGCCTGCACGAGCCTGAAGGCCAGGAGGACGGGGAAGGACTGGACGAACACGCAGGCGATGCTGGTCACCGTGAACAGCAGGAAGCCGGCAAGGATCACCGGCCGGCGACCGACGCGGTCGCTCAGCGAGCCCGCCAGCGGCTGGCCCAGGCCCAGGCCGAACAGGTACGACGCGATCAGGAACTGCGCCTCGCCCGGCGTCACCGCGAAACGCTCCGCGAAGGCCGCGAGCGCCGGCACGACCACGATCATGCCGAAGGGTGACAACGCACTCGCGAGGCTCAACAGCCACAGCGTCGGGGCGCGCGATGGCGCGTCACCCGGGAGGGTCACGGAGGCCATGAGCTGCCCTCCGGGCAGGCGATGCTCAACCCAGCAGCTTCTCGATCTCGGGGATCACCTGGAACAGGTCGCCGACCAGGCCGATGTCCGCCACCTCGAAGATGGGCGCGTCGGCATCCTTGTTGATCGCGACGATGGTGCC
>CAZMVP010000093.1:0-2312 GCA_964569355.1 uncultured Chromatiaceae bacterium
TGCACCAGCAGCCGGCAATGGCCGAGGTGCAGCGGCGACTCCCGCGGCATCAGGATCAGCCGGCGTTGCTCCTTCAGGATCACGTCCGCGGCGCGGACCACCAGTGTGTCTGCGTAGGAATTGACGATGCCGGACAGCGCCTTCATCGAACAAGGCGCCACGATCATGCCGTCGGTCCGGAAGGAGCCGCTGGCGATCGTGGCAGCGAGGTTCTGGTCGCTGTGGACTTCGTGGGCCAGTGCTTCCACCGCCTTCAACGACCAGTCGGTCTCCAGCGAGATGTTGAGCTTGCCGCCGTTGCTGACCACCAGATGCGACTCGACCTGCGGGGCCTCGCGCAATGCCTCCAGCAAGCGGATGCCGTAGATGGCGCCACTGGCGCCGGTGATGGCGACGACGAGCCGCATGGGAACTCCCGAAGGACAGGTCGGTGGCATGATACGGGCAGCGCCACGGAGGCACCAGTTGAAACGCGTCTACGCCACGCCCTTCCCGTGGGAGGCACGGGAAATCCTGACACTGCTCGAGCAGCAGCGGATTCCCGCGACACTACTTAATGAGCACGTGGCCGGCACGCCCGGCGTGCTGCCCTTCAATGCTCAGATGACGGTCGATGCCGAGGTCTGGGTGCTGGACGACGAACTGGTGCCACGCTGCGAGCGCCTGATCGCCGAGTACCAGGCGGCGCTGCAGGCCGACCGCGGCGCCGCGGCCGATGCCGCCTGGCGCTGCGAATCCTGCCGGGAGGAAAACCCCGCCAGGTTCGAACTATGCTGGTCCTGCGGTCGGAGCCGCCGCTGAGCCGAACAGGATCTCGCGGGCCTTCGCATCGAACTTCTTCGGTGCGCCATCGGACAGGATCTTCCAGGCCTCGGCCGTGGCCGGGCGCGCCCCGATGCGGTCCACCCAGGCCGCAACCGCCGGCCACGCCGCCGGCGACTCGAGCCGGACATCGGACCCGACGACCCACGGGTAGGTGGCGATGTCCGCGATGGTGTACTCGCCGCCGGCCAGGTAGCCGTCACCGGCCAGGCGGGCTTCCAGCACGCCGAGCAGCCGCTTCACCTCGTTGGTGTAGCGGTTGATGCCGTAGGCGATCTTCTCGGGCGCATAGTGCCGGAAGTGGTTGGCCTGACCGAACATCGGGCCGACGCCCGCCATCTGGAACATGAGCCACTCCAGCGTGGCATAGCGTGCGCGGAAGCCGGCCGGCAGGAACCGGCCGGCTTTTTCCGCGAGGTACCAGAGGATCGCACCCGATTCGAACAGCGACAGCGGCTTTCCATCGGCCGTGTCGTGGTCGACGATCGCCGGGATCCGGCCGTTCGGACTGATGCGCAGGAAATCCGGCGCGTGCTGGTCGCCGGCCGCGATGTTGACCATGTGCGGGCGGAATTCCAGGCCGCATTCCACCAGCATCAGGTGGACCTTGCGGCCGTTCGGCGTCGGGAAGCTGTAGAGATCGATCATGGCTTACGGAAGCGCAGCACGAACTTGTCGGTGGCGATGCCCTTCATCTCCGGCGCGAAGAACGGCTTGGTCCGGTCATCGGCCGGATTGCGCAGGAGCTGGCTCTCGGCCGAGAGCACGAAGCCCGCGCGCTTGAAGGCATCCTTGGCGTATTGCTCGTCGATCCGGTGCTCACCGCGCGGGTTGATGGCCATGCTGTTGCCGCTGCCGGCCGGTGCGGCATGATCGACAACGACCACCCAGCCTCCCTTCTTCAGGCCCTTGTAGAGGTCGGCCAGCACGTCGTCGACATCCTTGCTGATCGAATAGAAGTCATGGAAGACGAGGTTGATCATCACGCCATCGAAGTGGTTGGCCGGCAGCTCGAGGTCATTGAGCGGCTTGTCCCAGCGCACGACATTGGGCAGGCGGTTCCCGGCCAGGCGTTCTTCCACGGCCTTGCCGCCGTTGCGCGCCAGCGTCGAGGGCGGATTCTGCATGTACACCTGCCCGGTCGGCCCGACGACCCGCGACAGAAGCTCGGTATACCAGCCGCCAGCGGCCATCATGTCGATGACCTTCTGCCCCGGCGCGATGCCGGAGAACGCGAGGATCCCGGCCGGCTTGCGGCTGGCATCCTTCTCGCGATCCGCGGCCGGTCGATCCGGGCTGTCGATGGCGGACTGGATCGCGGTGTCTCGGGCCGCCGCCGACCCGGCCCCGGCCTGGCCAACGCCGGCGCAACCGGCAACGAGCAGCGTGGCAGCGAGTGCACAGCCGGCAATACGAAATCCCATGGCACGATCCCCTTTGATGAAAGCCTGCGCAGAGTCTAAGCGAAGCAGCCGGCCGGCACCCACCCG
>CAZMVP010000093.1:2412-7522 GCA_964569355.1 uncultured Chromatiaceae bacterium
CGGCGGATCGGCCTGTTCCTGGCCATGTTCATGCGCATCGCGCTGCTGCTCGTGCTGTCCTGGATCGTCGGTGCCACCGCCCCGCTCTTCGCAGTGCTCGGCCACGAGATCTCGTGGCGGGACATCATCCTGATCCTCGGCGGCCTGTTCCTGCTGTGGAAGAGCACGCGGGAGATCCACCACCTGCTCGAGCACCATGAAGACGGCCAGAAATCGGCCGTGGCCACGACCTTCACCGCCGTCATCCTGCAGGTCATCGTGGTCGACATCGTGTTTTCGCTGGACTCGATCATCACGGCCGTCGGCATGGTGGACGAGGTGCTGGTGATGATCGCGGCCGTGGTGGCCTCCGTGGGACTCATGATGCTGTTCGCCGCGCCGATCGGCGAATTCGTCTCCGAGCACCCGACCATCAAGATGCTCGCCCTGTCGTTCCTGATCGTGGTCGGCGTGGCGCTGATTGCCGACGGCTTCGACACCCACGTGCCGAAGGGCTACATCTACTTCGCGATGGCCTTCTCGGTCTGCGTGGAGATGCTCAACATCCGGATGCGGCGCAAGGCCGCCAGCCAGCACTGAGGCCAGCCATGGAAGCCGCCCGCGACCTGTTCTCCCATCGCAAGCACTGGGCCAGCCGGCTGACGCCGGCGCCCGTGCTGCCGATGACCCGTGGCGAGATGGAGGCCCTCGGCTGGGATGTCTGCGACATCATCCTCGTCACCGGCGATGCCTATGTGGACCATCCGAGCTTCGGCATGGCGGTGGTCGGCCGGCTGCTGGAAGCCCAGGGCTTTCGCGTGGGCATCATCTCGCAGCCGGACTGGACCTCCACGCAGGCGTTCCAGGAGCTCGGCCGGCCCGCGCTGTTCTTCGGCGTGACGGCCGGCAACATGGATTCGATGGTCAACCGCTACACGGCGGATCGTCGCATCCGCTCCAACGATGCCTACACGCCGAACGGCGAGGCCGGCAAGCGCCCGGACCATTCGGTCATCGTCTATGCCCAGCGCCTGCGCGAGGCCTTCAAGGGCGTGCCGCTCGTGATCGGCGGCATCGAGGCCAGCCTGCGCCGCATCGCCCATTTCGACTACTGGTCGGACACGGTCCGGCGCTCGGTGCTCTTCGACAGCAAGGCGGACCTGCTCGTCTACGGCAACGGCGAGCGCCAGATCGTCGAGATCGCCCACCGGCTGGCAGCCGGCGAGCCGATCACGGCCATCAACGACATCCGCGGCACCGCATTCCCGGTGGGCAGCGTTCCCGAAGGCTGGAGCGAGATCGACTCGACCAGCGTCGAGGATCCGGCATCACCCGGCGATGGGGCACAGCGCCGCGCGCCGAGGCTGGACCGTTCCCGCAGCGTGATCCGGCTGCCGGCCTACGAGGCGGTCCGCGACGACCCGGTCCTGTATGCCCACGCCTCGCGCGTGCTGCACCAGGAAACCAACCCGGGCAATGCCCGCGCGCTCATCCAGCGGCACGGCGACCGCGACATCTGGCTGAACCCGCCGCCGATCCCCTTGCAGACGAAGGAGTTCGACGCGGTCTACGAACTGCCCTACACGCGGCAGCCGCATCCGTCGTACGGCGAGGCGAAGATCCCGGCCTGGGAGATGATCCGCTTCTCGGTGATCATCCAGCGCGGCTGCTTTGGCGGCTGCACCTTCTGCTCGATCACCGAGCACGAGGGTCGCGTGATCCAGAGCCGCTCGGAAGACTCGATCATGCGCGAGATCGAATCCATCCGAGACAGGACCCCGGGCTTCACCGGCGTGATCTCCGACCTCGGCGGCCCCACCGCCAACATGTACCGGCTGGCCTGCAAGAGCCGGGAGGTCGAGGCCGCATGCCGGCGTCCCTCCTGCGTGTTCCCGAGCGTCTGCCCGAACATGAGCACCGACCATTCGGCATTGATCAACGTCTACCGGCGGGCCCGCAACCTGCCGGGCGTGAAGAAGGTGCTGATCGCCTCCGGTGTCCGCTACGACCTCGCGGTGGAGTCACCCGAGTACGTCCGCGAGCTCACCACCCATCACATCGGCGGCTACCTGAAGATCGCGCCGGAACACACCGAGGCCGGGCCGCTCGGCAAGATGATGAAACCGGGCATCGGCACCTACCACCGGTTCAAGGAGCTGTTCGAGAAATATTCGAAGGCCGCCGGCAAGCAGCAGTACCTGATCCCGTACTTCATCGCCGCCCACCCGGGCACGACCGACATGGACATGGTCAACCTGGCACTGTGGCTCAAGTCCAACGACCTGCGGGTCGACCAGGTGCAGACTTTCCTGCCCTCGCCGATGGCCACGGCCACCGCGATGTATCACTCGGGAAAGAACACCCTGCGCCGCGTCACGCGCGACAGCGAAACCGTCACGGTGCCGAAGGGCCTGAAGATCCGGCGCCTGCACAAGGCCCTGCTCCGCTACCACGATGCAAAGAACTGGCCAATCGTGCGCGATGCGTTGAAGCGGCTCGGCCGCAGCGACCTGATCGGCAACGGTCGGCACCACCTCGTGCCGGCGTGGCAGCCTCGGGGTGCCGACGGCGGCACACGCGCGCCCCTGCAGCGGAACCAGCGCCGGAAACCTTGCCGAAAACCCGCAAACCGTGGCGCCTGACCCACGGTTTTGACAAATCGGGGCAGACTCGCCGTGGTGGTTTGCGATAGGGTGACGGACATATAACAAGAACAACAAGAAGAAGCCTGCCATGCCCGTCACCCTCGAAATCGCACCGGCCCGCGCTGCCGATGCCACCGTCATTGCCGACATGGCCCGCCGGCTCGTCGAAACGGGCCTGCCGTGGACCTGGACGCCGGCCCGCGTGGCCCGGCACCTGAATCATCCCGATTCATTGGTGATCACCGCGCGGATGACGACGGCCACGGCTCAGCCCGCCGCATTCGCGATCATGCATTTCGGCGACGACACCGCCCACCTGAACCTGCTTGCCGTGCACAGCCAGTGGCAGCGCCACGGCATCGGCCGGCGCCTCCTGACCTGGCTCGAACAGTCAGCCGTCACGGCCGGCACGTTCACGATCAACCTCGAGGCCCGGGCGCGGAATCCGGTGGCGCTGCTGTTCTACCGGGCGCTCGGCTTCGTGGAGGTCGGCCGCGTGCCGCACTACTACAGCGGCCGCGAGGATGCGCTGCGGCTGTCGAAGGACCTGCGCCACCCGCTGGCCCCGGCCATCAGTCCGGACTGGCCTGCCCCATGAAATGCCACGTCAGCAACCGCGGGCCATCGAGGTAGCGGCGGTCGATTTCGACCAGGTGGAAGCCGGCCGCCTCGATCTCGGCATCGATCCGGCGGTTCAGGTTGCAGCCTGCAAGTCCGCGAAACACCGGCGCCAGGCGGTCCTGCCACTTGCTGATACGCGCCTCGGGTGACCGGCCATGCTCGAAGAACAGCAGCCGGCCGTCGGGCTTCAGGACCCGGCGCATTTCCCGCAGGGCCGACGGCAGGTCGGGGATCGAACACAGCGTCCAGGTGCTGAGTACCGTGTCCACGCTGCCTGAATCCAGCGGAATGCGCTCCGCCCCCGCAGCGAGGAACTCGACCGGGAATGTCGTTGCACGCGTCGGGGACCTTGCAGCCCTTGCCGCCTCGGCCCGCAGCAGATCGGATGGCTCGAGCCCGATTAGCCGTGACACCGCCGGGGCGTAATGCGGCAGGTTGAGGCCGGAACCCATGCCGACCTCGAGCACGGTGCCACGCGCCAGTGCCGGCATCTCCGGGCGGTGCCTCGTCATGACCTTGTTCTTCATGCCGGCCTCGATCAGCCGCGGCATAATGCGCCTTGCATAGAAACCCATGCGATTTGCACCTTGAACACGATTCCGTCCGTGAGTGTCGCCCCGCATCCTGCTGCCTGCAACCGCGGGCAGGGACCCGACCGTGGGGATTGATCCCTATTTCTGGCTGGTCACGGCCCATGTGGTGCTGTTTGCCTACTGGCTCGGCGGCGATTTCGGCGTCTACGTCTGCTCGCGCTACATCGTCCGCGCCGACCTGCCGGTCGCCGAACGAGAGCGATTCCTCGAAGCCCTGATGGCCATCGACATCCTGCCACGGACCGCCATCGTGCTGCTGCCCGCGGTGGGGCTGCAGCTGGCCACGATGCGCGGCTCCGTCGATCTCGGCGCCGGCGCGCTCGCGGCCTTCTGGCTCGTCGATGCCCTCTGGCTCGGCGTCGTCTGGATGGCCTACCGGACGCTGCGCCAACCCTCCAACAGCCGCTGGCAGCAGATCGACGTGGGCTGGCGCATCGTGCTGATCGCGGTCCTTGCCTGGGCGGGCGTGCAGTCCCTGCGCCACGGCACGCCGGTGCACAGCAACTGGATCGCCACGAAGCTCCTCATTTATGCCACGCTGCTCATCGTCGGGCTGTACTTGCGGGTCAGCATCCGCGGCTGGCGCGAAGGCTTCCGGCGCCTGCGTGCCGGCGAACGCGGTGCTGCAGTGGACGCCCTGTTTGCCGGTCCGCACCGCCGGGCACGCCATGCCGCCTGGCTGTTCTGGGCCCTGATCATCACGATGGCCTGGCTCGGCATCACGCAACCGTTCTGAAGCCCTGCCCCGAAGAAGGACGAACCATGCTTTACCTTGTCTATCTCGAAGATGTTCCCGACAACCTGCGCATACGCAAGCCGTTGCTGGAACAGCACATGGCCCACATGGCAGCACATGCAGATGCCGTCAAGCTGGGCGGGCCACTCATGCGCGATGACGGCAGCGCGCCAGCCGGCGGCGTGCTGGTCATCGAAGCGGAGTCACCACAGGCCGTACGTGAGATCATCAATGCCGATCCGTACTGCAAGGCCGGGCTGTGGCCGACCATCCGCATCCACGCCTTCAGGGACCTGATCAACACCTGGAAGCAGGCAAATTGAGGAACACCACAGCCTGATGAACACCCGAGCCATCCGCATCCCGCCCGCTGATCTCGTCAAGCGGCTTCGGGACTGCCTGGGAGATGATCGCGTCATCACCGACACGGCCGACCGTGAGTTGTTCTCCGGCGACCTGTACGCACAGGGCGCACTGGCCACCGCCGTGATCCGCCCGGTCGATGCCATCACGCTTGCCAGTGCCGCGCGGCAGAT
>CAZMVP010000094.1:0-7383 GCA_964569355.1 uncultured Chromatiaceae bacterium
GGTGGCGCCGTGGTGGGCGACCACTCGGTCGTTTTTGCCGGCAACGAGGAGTTGCTGGAACTGACCCATCGGGCAACCGATCGCGCGGTGTTTGCGCGCGGTGCCTTGCGCGCGGCGGCATGGCTGGCCGGCAAGCCTGCCGGCCGGTACACGCTCACCGACGTGCTGGGCTTGTCGACGGCGGGCCGCGCGCCCGTGTAAAGCGTAACGACGCTGGCCCTCGAAGGACGCTGGTTCATAAAAGGGGTGTCGCCCGTTGCCGCCGTCGTTTAGAATGCAGCGGGTTCCCGAAGAGGTTGATGAGAGCGGGGTCGGCGCCAGCCCGGGCGGTGACTGACACCTGCTGCGCCATGATGCGTCTTTTCCCAGCACAGTCTCGCAGCCGGTCGGCGGCCGGCAGGTCCGCAGCCTGATGGAACCCGCACTGCTCGCATTGCAGGATGGCACGGTGTTCCGCGGGGTTTCCGTCGGTGCACCGGGCCGAACCATCGGCGAAGTGGTGTTCAACACCGCGATGACCGGCTACCAGGAGATCCTCACCGACCCCTCCTACTGCCGCCAGATCGTCACGCTGACCTACCCGCACATCGGCAACACCGCCACCAACAGCGAGGACCAGGAGAGCGACCGGGTTTTCGCTGCCGGACTCGTGATCCGCGACCTGCCGGCGCTGGCCAGCAGCTGGCGGGCCGAGGTCACGCTGCCGGATTACCTGAAGCGTGCCGGCGTGGTGGCCATCGCCGAGATCGACACGCGCAAGCTCACGCGGATCCTGCGCGACAAGGGCGCGATGTCCGGCTGCATCATGACCGGCAAGGTGGACGAGAAGACCGCCATCGACCACGCGCGGCGCTTCCCTGGCCTGAACGGCATGGATCTCGCGCGGATCGTCAGCACCAAGGACACCTACCAGTGGAACCTCGGCACCACCTGGACGGGCCCGGCGCCGATCCGCCCGAAGCGCAGCGGCGCCTACGAAGTGGTGGCCTACGACTTCGGCATCAAGCGGAACATCCTGCGCCTGCTGGTCGACGAGAATTGCCGCGTGACCGTGGTACCGGCCGAGACGCCGGCGGAGAAGGTCCTGGCACTGCGCCCGGACGGGGTGTTCCTGTCGAACGGCCCGGGTGATCCGCAGCCCTGCACCTACGCCATCAAGGCCGTGGGCGAGATACTCGCGGCCGGCATCCCGACCTTCGGCATTTGCCTTGGCCACCAGTTCATGGCGCTCACGAGCGGCGCGAAGACCCTGAAGATGAAGTTCGGCCACCATGGCGCCAACCACCCGGTGCAGGACCTGGATACCGGCCGGGTGCTGATCACGAGCCAGAACCATGGCTTTGCCGTGGACGAGGCGTCGCTGCCGTCCACGCTGCGCGCCACGCACCGGTCCCTGTTTGATAATTCACTTCAGGGAATCGAGCGAACTGATTGTCCAGCCTTCGGTTTCCAGGGGCATCCGGAGGCCAGCCCGGGGCCGCACGACCTGAAGCCGCTGTTCGCCCGGTTTGCCGGCCTCATGCGGATGCGCATCCAGCAGGAATCGGTGGGCACGGCGGCCGCGACGCCGTAGGGCAGTGCCCCATCCCGGCTGTCAGCCCTGACCAATGAGTCGAGATCCCTTGCCTTGACCCTGACCCCTTGCCCTGACCACGAGTAGCGATATGCCACGGCGCACAGACCTGAAAAGCATCCTGATCATCGGCGCCGGCCCGATCGTGATCGGCCAGGCCTGCGAGTTCGACTACTCGGGCGTGCAGGCCTGCAAGGCGCTCCGCGAGGAAGGCTTCCGGGTCATTCTCGTGAACTCGAACCCGGCCACGATCATGACGGACCCGGAGATGGCCGATGCCATCTACATCGAGCCGGTGAACTGGCAGACCGTCGCCCGGATCATCGAGAAGGAACGGCCGGATGCGTTGCTGCCGACCATGGGCGGCCAGACGGCACTCAATTGCGCGCTGGACCTCGAGCGCGAAGGGGTCCTCGGCCAGTTCAACGTGGAACTGATCGGCGCGTCGCGGGATGCGATCGACACGGCGGAGAACCGCGCGTTGTTCCGCGATGCCATGCTGGAGATCGGCCTCGAAGTGGCCCGCGCCGGCATCGCCCACACCATGGAAGAGGCCATGGCCGTGCAGGCGACCGTGGGCTTCCCGACGATCATCCGGCCGTCGTTCACGCTCGGCGGCAGCGGTGGCGGCATCGCCTACAACCGCGAGGAATTCGAGGCCATGGTCGCCCACGGCCTGGATCTCTCGCCGACCACCGAGGTGCTGCTCGAGGAGTCGGTGATCGGCTGGAAGGAATTCGAGATGGAGGTGGTCCGCGACAAGGCGGACAACTGCATCATCATCTGCTCGATCGAGAACGTCGACGCGATGGGCGTGCACACCGGCGATTCCATCACCGTGGCGCCGGCCCAGACGCTGACCGACAAGGAATACCAGCGGATGCGCGATGCCTCCATCGCGGTGCTCCGGCGGATCGGTGTGGATACCGGCGGCTCCAACGTGCAGTTCGCGGTCAATCCCGCGGATGGCCGCATGATCGTCATCGAGATGAACCCGCGGGTGTCGCGGTCATCGGCGCTCGCCTCCAAGGCCACCGGTTTCCCGATTGCCAAGGTCGCCGCCAAGCTCGCCGTCGGCTACACGCTCGATGAACTGCGCAACGACATCACCGGCGGCGCGACACCAGCCTCGTTCGAGCCGGCCATCGACTACGTCGTCACCAAGGTGCCGCGGTTCACCTTCGAGAAGTTCCCCGGCGCCAATGTCCGGCTGACCACGCAGATGAAGTCGGTCGGCGAGGTCATGGCCATGGGCCGGACCTTCCAGGAGTCGCTGCAGAAGGCGCTGCGCGGCCTGGAGACCGGCATCAATGGCCTCGTCGAGAGGTTGCCGGCGGAGCCGGATGACGACGCCATGGACCTGCTGCGCCGCGAACTCGCGATGCCGGGTGGCGACCGCATCCTGTACGTCGGCGATGCCTTCCGCCATGGCCTGTCGCTGGAGGAGGTGGCCCGGCTCTCCGGCATCGATCCCTGGTTCCTGGCCCAGATCGCCGACCTTATCGAGTGGGAAGCGCGGCTGAAGTCCACGGGCATGCCGCTCCTGCAAGGTGAGACGCTGCGCACCCTGAAGCGGAAGGGCTTCTCCGATGGCCGCCTCGCGAAACTCCTCGGGATCAAGGAGGGGATTGTCCGGCAGACGCGCCTGAAGGCCGGCGTGCGCCCGGTGTACAAGCGCGTCGACAGTTGCGCGGCGGAGTTTGCCACGACCACGACCTACCTGTATTCGACTTACGAGGAAGAGTGCGAGGCGGCACCGACGGACCGGAACAAGATCATGATCCTGGGCGGCGGTCCGAACCGCATCGGCCAGGGCATCGAGTTCGACTATTGCTGCGTCCATGCCGCCTTCGCGCTGCGCGAGATCGGCTACGAGGCAATCATGGTCAACTGCAACCCGGAGACGGTCTCGACGGATTACGACACCTCCGATCGCCTGTATTTCGAGCCGCTGACCTTCGAGGACGTCATGGAGATCGTCGAGCTGGAGCGCCCGAAGGGCGTGATCGTCCAGTTCGGCGGCCAGACGCCGCTGAAGCTCGCGCGGGCGCTCGAGCGCGCCGGTGTGCCGATCGTCGGCACCAGCCCCGAATCCATCGACATCGCCGAGGATCGGGAGCTGTTCAAGGACCTGGTCCAGCGGCTGGGATTGCGCCAGCCACCCAACTGCACGGCCCGCACGCCGGATGAGGCCGTGCGCCTGGCCGGCGATGTCGGCTTCCCGCTGGTCATCCGGCCGTCATTCGTGCTCGGCGGCCGCGCCATGGAAGTGGTGCACTCCGAGGACGATCTCCGGCTCTACATGCGCGATGCCGTCAACGTGTCGAACGAGAGCCCCGTGCTGCTGGATCGCTTCCTGGACCTTGCGGTGGAAGTCGACGTGGATATCGTCAGTGACGGCACCGATGTACTGGTCGGGGGCATCATGGAGCACATCGAGCAGGCCGGCGTGCATTCCGGTGATTCCAGCTGCTCGCTGCCGCCGGTGACGCTGAGCCAGGAGACCCAGGTCGAGCTGATCAGCCAGGTGACGAAGCTCGCGAAGGCGCTGAACGTGGTGGGGCTGATGAACACCCAGTTCGCGATCCAGAACGGCATCATCTACCTGCTGGAGGTCAATCCGCGGGCTTCGCGAACCGTACCGTTCGTCTCCAAGGCCATCGGCCTGCCACTGGCGAAGATCGCGGCGAAGACCATGGTGAACGTGTCGCTGGCCTCGCAGGGCGCCACGACCCAGCGGATACCGGGTTTCTTCTCGGTGAAGGAAGCAGTGTTCCCGTTCGTGAAGTTCCCCGAGGCGGACCCCATCCTCGGGCCGGAGATGAAATCAACAGGCGAGGTCATGGGCACCGGCAAGAGCTTCGCCGAGGCCTATGCCAAGGCCCAGATCGCCTCGGGCGTGGTGCTGCCCCGGCGCGGCACGGCGTTCCTGTCGGTGCGCGACCGCGACAAGCCGGCGGCGGTCAAGCTCGGGCAGCTGCTGGTCGACCGTGGCTTCGACCTCATCGCGACGGGCGGCACGGCCAGCGAACTGGCGAAGGCCGGGGTGCCGTGCCGGCGCGTGAACAAGGTGCGGGAGGGCCGGCCGCACGTGGTCGACATGATCAAGAATGACGAAATCTCGCTGATCGTGAATACTACCGAGGGCAAGCAGGCCATCCGCGAGTCGCATTCCATACGCAGTGCGGCCGTGCACCGCAAGGTGACCTATTACACGACCATGCCTGCGGCCCTGGCCACGACCTATGCGCTGGACCACATGGAAGACAGCAACGTGAACAGCCTGAAGGACCTGCACGCCGGGGTCGTCTCATGAGCCGCGTGCCGCTCACGGTTGCCGGTGCCGAACGCATGCGCGAGGAAATCCGCGTGCTGAAGAGCGAGGCCCGGCCACGGATCATCCAGGCCATCGCCGAGGCCCGTGGCCACGGCGACCTGAAGGAAAACGCCGAATACCATGCGGCGAAGGAACAGCAGGGTTTCATCGAGGGCCGGATCCGGGAGCTGGAGGGCCAGCTGGGCAACGCCGACATCATCGACGTCTCGCGCCTGGTCGGCACCACGAAGGTGGTCTTCGGCGCCACGGTGCACCTCATCGACGAGGACGACGGCACGAAGAGCCGCTACCAGATCGTCGGCGAGTACGAGGCAGACATGAAGCAGGGGAGGATCTCGATCACCTCGCCGCTGGCCCGGGCACTGATCGGCAAGAGCGAGGGCGACGTGGCGTCGTTCGTCGTGCCGGCCGGCGAGAAGAACCTCGAGATCGTGAGGGTTGAATATCTCTGAGCGGGGCTCAGGCGGCAGGCTTCGGTGCCAGCAGCCGGCTGCCGGCCGGTGACGGCCGGAACAGCACCGCGACATTGCCGATCCGGGTGACCACCGTGGCGCCGCTGCTGGCGGCGATCGACGCGATCATTTCGTCCCGGCTCGCGCGATCGGCCGCCACGACCTTGACCTTGATCAATTCATGATGGCTGAGCGCAGCATCCAATTCGGCCAGCACGGCTTCCGTGATGCCGGCGTTGCCGAGGCGCACCACGGGCTCCAGGTGATGGGCCAGTCCCCGCAGCTGCTTTTTCTGTTTTTCGGTGAGGGCTTGTGAGGGGTTGTTCATATCGGGCCAGTTCGCGGCGCACCAGTATAGCGGTCGCCGGCGTTGCTCCGTCGGTGCCGATCGTGGCCCTGATCATGGCACCAGCCATGAACGGGATTGTGCCATGAGTCGTCGCTCCTCGAGTTCGCGCTGGAAGGCCCGCCAGGCCCGGGACCCCTTCGTCAAGCAGGCGCGGGAGCAGGGTTGGCGCTCGCGCGCGGTTTTCAAGCTGTCGGAGCTGCAGGGACGTGAACGGTTGCTGAAACCGGGTTCGGTCGTGGTCGACCTCGGCGCGGCACCGGGCGCCTGGAGCCAGTTTGCCGCGGAGGCCGCCGGTGCCACCGGCCGGGTGATCGCGCTCGACCTGCTGCCGATGGCGGCCATCCCGGGCGTGGAGGTCCTGCAGGGGGATTTCCGCGAGGAGGCGACAATGGCGGCCCTGCTGGCCACGCTGGGTGATGCCCGCGTGGACCTTGTGTTGTCGGACATGGCCCCCAATATGAGTGGTACCCGGGTCGTCGACCAGCCTCGGGCGATGTACCTGGCCGAGCTCGCGGCAGGCTTTGCGACCCAGGTCCTGCGCCCTGGCGGAAATCTGGTGGTAAAGCTGTTCCAGGGCGAGGGATTCCAGGAATACGTGGAAGACGCAAGGAAGCGGTTTGGCTCGGTGCGGCTCAGGAAACCCGCCGCATCGCGGTCCGGAAATCGGGAGACATATCTGGTAGCCAGAAACTTCCGCTTGTAGTAGGGTCTAAAACGTTGTATTGCATCTGCAATCTGCTGCATTCGATTGAATCCGGATGCACCATCCGTGCAAGGCGCCATTTGTGCAAGCTTTAGGAGAGGCCGATTCCCGTGCTGAATGACCTGGCCAAGAACATCATCCTCTGGATCGTGATCGCCATCGTGCTGCTGGCGGTTTTCCAGAGCTTCGGCTCCGGTGGCCGGCAGCCGGACACGATCGAGTATTCCGATTTCCTCGACCTGGTGGACAGCGGCCAGGTCAACCAGGTCGTCTTCGAAGGCGACGTCATCCGCGGCTCCCGCTCGTCAGGGGAGGCGTTTTCCACGTTGAGCCCGGAAACCGACAACACTGCGCTGATCGGTGACCTGAAGAAGCACAACGTCCGCATCAGCGCCACGGCGCCGAAGGGCCAGCCGTTCCTGGTCAGCCTGTTCCTGAACTCGTTCCCGGTCCTGCTGCTGATCGGCGTCTGGGTGTACTTCATGCGCCAGATGCAGGGTGGGGCCGGCGGTCGCGGGGCCATGTCCTTCGGCAAGAGCCGTGCACGCCTGCTCGGCGAGGATCAGGTCAAGGTCACGTTCGTCGACGTGGCCGGCGTCGAGGAAGCCAAGGAAGAAGTCTCGGAGATCGTCGAGTTCCTGAAGGACCCGGCCAAGTTCCAGCGCCTGGGCGGCAAGATCCCGAAGGGCGTGCTCATGGTGGGTTCGCCCGGCACCGGCAAGACCCTGCTGGCCCGCGCGATCGCCGGGGAGGCGAAGGTTCCGTTCTTCACGATTTCCGGTTCGGATTTCGTCGAGATGTTCGTCGGCGTCGGCGCCTCGCGCGTCCGCGACATGTTCGAGCAGGCGAAGAAGCACGCGCCCTGCATCATCTTCATCGACGAGATCGACGCGGTCGGCCGCCAGCGCGGCGCCGGCCTGGGCGGCGGCAACGACGAGCGCGAGCAGACGCTGAACCAGCTGCTGGTCG
>CAZMVP010000095.1:0-7300 GCA_964569355.1 uncultured Chromatiaceae bacterium
AAGCACAGGCAGCCGATCCGCGAGGCACTCACGCTCGACGGCCCCGCCGGCCCCATCGAGGCGCTGCTCGACCTGCCGCCGGACCCGGACGCGCCGGCCGTTGCCGTGGTGTGTCATCCCCATCCGCAGTACCAGGGCACCATGCTGAACAAGGTGGTGTACACGCTGAGCCGGGCGCTGAACGGCCTGCAGATCCCGGCGCTGCGGTTCAACTTCCGCGGGGTCGGAGCCAGTGCCGGTGCCTATGCCGATGGCGTGGGTGAGATCGACGACGCGCTGGCAGCCGCGGCGTGGGCCCGGCAACGCTTCCCCGGGGTGCCCTTGTGGCTGGCAGGCTTTTCATTCGGCGCCGCGGTGGCCATCCGCGCGGCCCGGGCCAGTGGTTGCCGGCAGTTGATCACGGTTGCGCCACCGGTGAGCCGGATGCCGGCGCTGTCGGCCGGCGAGTTGCCGGATTGCCCGTGGATCCTGGTCCAGGGTGCGGCGGACGAGGTGGTGGCCGCGGATGATGTCACGGCCTGGGTGCGGACCTTGGCGGTGCCACCCACACTCGTGTTGTTGCCCGAGGCCGACCACTTCTTCCACGGCCGCCTGACATTGTTGCGGGATACCGTGGTGGCGAACGTGGCGCCACCGGTGCGGGGCTGATGCTCGATCGCCTGCGCGATTTCCTCGAGTCCGTCGCGGCCCCGGCTGCCGGCCCGTCGCCCGACAAAGGGACGCTGGTGCGGGTGGCCGTGGCAGCGCTGCTGGTCGAAATCGCCCGCGCCGATTTCGATGAACAGGGTGCGGAGGATGCCGCGATGGCGGGCCTGCTGGCCCGCCATTTCCAGCTCGAGGCCGAGGAAGCCAGGGCCCTGATCGAGGATGCCCGGCAGGCCGTCGACGATGCCGTGTCGCTGCGCCGCTTCACCGCGCCATTGCACGCCGAGCTGCCTTATGCGGAAAAGCTCGAGGTTGTCGCCATGCTGTGGGATGTCGCGCTCGAGGACCGGCGCCTGGACAAGTACGAGGACTACATGATCGGCAAGATCGCCGAGCTCCTGTACGTGAACCGCGGCGACGTCATCCGCCTGCGGCATGACGCAAGCGTCAGGAAAAATCCCGCTGGAACTTGACTGACAGTTGCTTCGTTTCGTTGGCCGGGACGGCATCCACGGTGAAGGTCAGCGTTTCGTTGTCGGCGATGGGCACGTCGCCGATGTAGTAGATGGCATCACCTTCCCGCAGTTCGCGGATCACGAGGTCCTTCAGCTGGCCGTTCAGGTTCACCGCCTTGGCGGTGACGGTGCCTGCCACCGGCACGCCGGGCGTGCCCTCCACCTTGTGGATGATCGATATGTTGAGCAGGACGCGGTTCGGGCTGCGGACGATGTTGTAGTTGCGCGCGATGTCCGGTGTCAGCTGGTCGGTGCGCAGCGCATTGAAGTGCAGGACGTAGTTGCCGAAGTCCCGGGAGTTCGCCGTGGCGGCTTCCGGCGCGGGCGCACTGGCGCGCGTGTCGGCCGACGACGGGTTGCGATCGCAACCGGCGAGGAGTCCCGCCGAGAGGCCACCGAGCAGGAGCGTGGCCATGGCCATCCTGGCGGCGGGTTTCAGGAAAATCCGGGCAACCAAAATCCGGGCAACCAGGCGGGCGGCTCTGTGTGCGTGGCTCATGGCGCGATGACATCCCAGGGCTGGACACGGGCCAGACTATAAACCCTGCACGGCGATCAGAACACAGAGCCGCGCAATGGCATGCACAGGACCCCGGCCAGGATCCGGTCGAAGGGCAGCAGCATCGAGAGCGCCTGCAGGGCGATCAAGGCAAACAACGGTGACAGGTCGATGCCGGCGATCGGCGGCACCAGCCGCCGGAAGGGCGCCAGCACCGGCTCGACGATGGCGGCGATGAGTGCGACGGCGGGATTGTAGCCGCCGGGGCTGATCCAGCTCATGACCACGTGGATGATGATCGCCCAGGTGTAGACGGTCAGGCCGAGCTGCACGAGGGTCAGTCCGGCCCGCGCCAGCACCTGCCAGACGGCCGGCTGGTCGATGCAGGCGATGCGCAGGAGGATCGCCGTGCCGATGACCTGCAGCCCGACCAGGGCCACTACCGTGGCCGTGTCGATCCGGCCGGCCGGCGGCAGGATCCGGCGCAACGGAATGACCAGCGGATTGGTGATCCGGAAGATGAACTGGACCAGCGGATTGCGCTTGTCGACCGGCGCCCACTGGAGCAGCAGCCGCACCATGAAGGTCAGCACATAGAGGTCGAACAGCGTCCGGATGATGTAGATCAGTGCGCTCTGCATGGGGTCGGCTACCTCCGGGCCTGTCCGAGTTCCAGGGATCGGTCGCGTGCAGCAGCCAGGGCCCGGCCGACGATCGCATCAAGGTGGGCGGCTTCGAACACCTGCACGGCGGCCGCCGTGGTGCCCCCGGGCGAGGTCACGGCCGCCCGCAACCGGGCGGGTTCCGCCTGCTGTTCGCTGACCACGCGGGCAGCCCCGAGGGCCGTCTCCCGCGTCAGGATGGCGGCCACTTCCGGCGACAGGCCAAGGTCCACTGCGGCCCGTTCCATGCATTCCATCAGCAGGTAGAAGTACGCGGGGCCGCTGCCTGACACGGCGGTCACGGCGTCCATCAGCGACTCATCGGCGAGCCACAGCGCCCTTCCGGTCGATGCCGCGATGTACAGGGCCATGGCGCGCTGCCCGCTGCCGACCGCCGGCGAGGCGGCGAGACAGGACATGCCGGCGCCGATGGTTGCCGGCTGGTTGGGCATCACGCGCACGATCGGCGTGCCGGCGCCGAACCATTCGCCGAGCGAGGCCAGCGTGATGCCGGCGGCCACCGACACGATGAGCTGGTCGGGGCGGCGTGTCGCGCCGCCGACGGCCTGCGATACGGCCGGCATCAGCTGCGGCTTCACCGCCATGACCAGCACGTCGGCCAGGGCGGCGACCTTGTGGTTGTCGGCATGGATCGTGATGCCCGAGTGGATCGCGGCCACCTCCTCGAGCTGCACCGGGTCCGGGTCGGCCACGTGCAGGCGGCTCGCCGCATGACCGGCCTTGAGCAGGCCGCGGATCAGGGCGCGCGCCATGTTGCCGCCCCCGACGAGCCCGATCACCAGGTCTTCCAGCTCCATCACTTCCCCCGTGGCCCGAACAATGCAGTCCCCACGCGCACCATCGTGCTGCCTTCCTCGATGGCCCGCTCGAAATCCCCGGACATGCCCATCGACAGCGTGTCGAGGCGATGCCCGTGGCGGTTGAGTTCGTCGAACAGGTCCGCCGTGGCGCGATATTCCAGACGCTCCGCCTCCGGCGCAAGTCCCTCGGCCGGTAGCAGCATCAGGCCGCGCAGCGTGAGCCGCGGCAGGCCGGCGATCACCGCGGCCAGTTCCACCACTTCCGCCCGCGGACAGCCGTCGCGGCCGGGGGCATCTTCGGCGGCGACCTGGATGCACACCTGCAGCGGGGGGCCGAAATGAGGCCGCTGGTCGTCGAGGCGCCGGGCAATGCGGGCGGAGGTCACGGTTTGCGCCCAGGCGAAATGCGTGGCGATGTCGCGCGTCTTGTTGGACTGGATCCGGCCGATGAAATGCCAGGTCGCGCCAGGACCCACGGCCGTGATCTTCGGCAATGCCTCCTGCACGTAGTTCTCGCCGAAGTCGTGCAACCCGGCCGCGAGGGCCGCGCGGATCGTGGCGATCGACTGGCCCTTGCTGGCGCCGACCAGCGTGACGCGCCCACCTGCCTGTCCGCCTTCGTGCCGGCCATCACGCCGGGCCGTTGAACGACGCGCGGCCTCGTCGATCCGGGCGCGGATTCCGGCCAGATGATCCGTGATTCCCATCACGACGATGCCGCGGGGCGGGCTGTACTATGTTCACCGCCGGATTCGGTCATGGAACCGCGGGCACCGGCTGGGGATGAAAATGGCTGTCGATATCACGCAACTGTTGACCTTTGCCGTCAAGAGCAAGGCGTCGGACCTGCACTTGTCCTCGGGAGTGCCGCCGATGATCCGCGTGGACGGCGACGTCAAGCGCGTGAACATGCCCGCACTGGCGCACAAGGATGTTCATAGCATGATCTATGACATCATGAACGACAAGCAGCGCAAGGACTTCGAGGAATTCCTCGAGACCGACTTCTCGTTCGAGATCCCGAAGCTGGCCCGCTTCCGCGTCAACGCCTACAACCAGATGCGTGGCGCGGGCGCGGTATTCCGCACGATCCCGTCGATCATCCAGACACTCGATGACCTGAAGGCCCCGGCGATCTTCCGGGACATCTCGATGTATCCGCGCGGCATCGTGCTGGTCACGGGCCCCACGGGCTCGGGCAAGTCCACGACGCTCGCCGCGATGGTCGACTACATCAACGACAACAAGCCGGACCACATCCTGACCATCGAGGACCCGATCGAATTCGTGCACGAAAGCAAGCGGTCGCTCGTGAACCAGCGCGAGGTCCACAAGGACACGCTGGGCTTCAGCGAGGCCTTGCGGTCGGCATTGCGCGAGGACCCCGACGTGATCCTGGTCGGCGAAATGCGCGACCTCGAAACCATCCGGCTGGCGCTCACCGCCGCGGAAACCGGCCACCTCGTGTTCGGCACGCTGCACACGAGTTCGGCGGCCAAGACCATGGACCGCATCATCGACGTGTTCCCGGCCCAGGAAAAGGAGATGGTCCGCGCGATGCTGTCGGAATCCCTGCGGGCCGTGATCTCGCAGGCGTTGTTGAAGCGCGTCGGCGGCGGCCGCGTGGCAGCCCATGAAATCATGATCGGCACGCCCGCCATCCGCAACCTGATCCGCGAGGGCAAGGTCGCGCAGATGTACTCGGCCATCCAGACGGGCGTGAAGGATGGCATGCAGACGCTCGACCAGTGCCTGCAGGAGCTGCTTTCCAAGGGCGTGATCACCCGGGAAGAAGCACGGTTCAAGGCCCAGAACAAGGACACCTTCTAGCACTGCGGCGGACCTCGTTGGTCTCCGGGAGAGGACGTGATGGAACGCGACCAGGCAACCAAACTGATCCAGGGCCTGCTGAAGAAGATGGTGGACAAGAACGGGTCCGACCTCTTCATCACCACCGGCTTCCCGCCTGCGATCAAGATCGATGGCGACATCCACCGGGCCGCCGAGCAGCCGCTGACGGCGGACGAGAGCGCGGTGATCGTGCGCTCCATCATGAACGACCGCCAGGCGCGGGACTTCGATGCCAGCAAGGAATGCAACTTCGCGATCCACCCGCAGGGCATCGGCCGCTTCCGCGTGAGTGCCTTCATCCAGCAGGGCCAGGTGGGTGCCGTGCTCCGGCGCATCATCACCAAGATCCCGACGCTCGACGAATTGCAGTTGCCGGCCGTCATGCAGGACATCGCGATGACCAAGCGCGGCCTCGTGATCGTCGTCGGCGCCACGGGCTCCGGCAAGTCCACGACCCTGGCGGCGATGGTCCACCACCGCAACATGAACTCCCGCGGCCACATCGTGACCGTCGAGGACCCGGTGGAGTACGTCCATCCCCACGGGCGCTGCGTGGTGACCCAGCGCGAGGTGGGCGTGGACACCGAGAACTGGCATTCGGCGCTGAAGAACACCCTGCGCCAGGCACCGGACGTGATCCTGATCGGCGAGATCCGCGACCGCGAGACCATGGAGTTCGGCATCCAGTTCGCGGAGACTGGCCACCTGTGCCTGGCCACGCTCCACGCCAACAGCGCGAACCAGGCCCTGGACCGCATCATCAACTTCTTCCCGGAGGAGAAGCGCGGCCAGCTGCTGATGGACATGTCGCTCAACATCAAGGCACTGATCTCGCAGCGGCTGATCCCGCGCGAGACCGGCGTCGGCCGCATCGCCGCGATGGAGATCATGCTGCAGTCGCCGTTGATCGCCGACCTGATCTTCAAGGGCGAGGTCACCCGGATCAAGGAGATCATGGCGAAGTCGACCCGGCTCGGCATGCAGACCTTCGACCAGGACCTGTTCCAGCTCTACGAGAACCGCAAGATCTCCTACGACGAGGCCATGCGCAACGCCGACTCGAAGAACGAGCTGCGGCTGCGCGTGAAGCTGGAGAGCAAGCGTGATCCGAGCGTGGCTGCCGGGGATACCGGCGACCTGGCCGTCATGGAAGAGGAGAAGAAGACGGCGTCTTACCAGGCAATCCGATGAACGTACAACCCCTGTTCAACCTGATGGTGGAGAAGCGGGCTTCCGACCTGTTCCTCACCTGCTATGCGCCGGTCAAGATCAAGATCGACGGCAAGATCATCCCGGTCAACAAGCTAGAGCTTACCCCGCAGATGGTGCGCCAGGCCGCGATGGAGGTCATGACCGGCGACCAGCTCGAGGAGTTCAACCGGGAGCTGGAGATCGATTTCGCGATCTCGAAGCCGGGCCTGGGCCGGTTCCGCGTCAACATCTTCCACCAGCGCGGCAACGTTGCCATGGTGATGCGCTACATCACCCATGACCTGCCGGACCTCGACCAGCTCGGCATGCCGCCGATCCTGAAGGACCTCGTGATGTTCCGCCGCGGCCTCCTGCTGATGGTCGGCGCCACCGGTTCCGGCAAGTCCACGACGCTGGCCGGCATGATCAACTACCGGAACGAGAAGACGGCCTCGCACATCATCACGATCGAGGACCCGATCGAGTTCCTGCACGCCAACAAGAAGTCGATCATCAACCAGCGCGAGGTCGGCGCGGATACGAAGTCCTATGCCCGTGCCCTGAAGAGCGCGATGCGCGAGGCGCCGGACGTGATCCTCGTGGGTGAGGTCCGCGACCGGGAGACCATGCAGGCGACGCTGGATCTCGCCGGCACCGGCCACCTGGCCGTCGCGACCCTGCACTCGAACAACGCGCCGGAGACCCTGGACCGGATCATCAACCTGTTCCCCGAGGACCAGCACAACCAGGTCTACATGGACCTGTCGCAATACCTGCGCGCGATCATCTCGCAGCGCCTCGTGCGGGGCGTGGATGGCCAGCGCGTGGCCGCCGTGGAGGTCATGCTGAACACGCCGCGGCTGGCGGAGCTGATCCAGCGGGGCGACGTCAGCAAGGTGAAGGAGTCCTTCGTGGAGAGCACGGAGCAGGGCATGCAGACCTTCGACCAGTCGCTGCTGCAGCTCTACAAGAGCGGCAAGGTGTCGATGGAAGAAGCGCTGGCGAATGCGGACTCCCGATCGAACCTGGAGGCGCAGATCCACTTCGCGTGTTCGGTGCGGGGGCGGGTGGCCGGTGCGGGGTGGGGAATCCCTTGGCGGCCTGTGCGGGCGGACC
>CAZMVP010000096.1:0-1866 GCA_964569355.1 uncultured Chromatiaceae bacterium
GCCCTGTCCTCCTGACAGCCTGCCCCGGCGCCGGGGTGTCGCCAGCTCGGCCTTAACGTGTAATCTGCGCTCGCCCCCACCCGGGTGGCGTGACAGGACCCACCGTGGACCCGCTGCTCGAAACCCGATTGAAGCGCCTGGCCGTGCCGGAAATTGCCGGCGCGGTACGCGGCGGCCTGCGTGGCGTCGAACGGGAGTGCCTGCGCGTCACGCCGGCCGGACGCCTCTCAAAGACCCCGCACCCGGTGGCGCTCGGTTCGGCATTGACCAACGAATTCATCACCACGGATTACTCGGAGGCGCTGCTCGAGTTCGTCACGCCGCCGCAGGCGAGCAACTGGGAGACCATCCAGTTCCTCTGCGACATCCACGAGTTCGTGTTGAACCATATCGGTGACGAACTCCTCTGGCCGCTGTCCATGCCCTGCGCGATCAGTGGTGATGCCGACGTGCCACTGGCCGAGTACGGCAGCTCGCACATCGGCCGCATGAAGCACATCTACCGGCGGGGCCTCGGCTACCGCTACGGGCGGACGATGCAGGCGATCGCCGGGATCCATTACAACTACTCGCTGCCCGAGGCCTTCTGGCCGCAGTACCAGGCACTGGAGCAGAGCCGGGCCGATCCGCGGGATTTCCAGTCCGAGGCCTACCTCGGCACCGTGCGCAACGTCCGCCGGCTGGACTGGCTGCTGCTCTACCTGTTCGGCGCCTCGCCGGCCCTGTGCAGGACCTTCGTCAGCGGCCGGGCCCCGGCGGATCTCGGGCTCGAGCCATTCGATGCCGGCACGCTGTACAGCCCGTACGCCACGTCGCTGCGCATGAGCGACCTCGGTTACCACAACAGCACGCAGGCCCGGCTCGTCGTCTCGGCCAACAGCCTCGAGGAGTACGTGACCGACCTCAACGCGGCCACGCACCTGCCTGTCCCGGAATTCGAGCGGATCGGCGTCAAGGTGGATGGCGAATACCGGCAACTCAATGCCTGCCTGCTGCAGATCGAAAACGAGTTCTACAGCACGATCCGCCCGAAGCGCGTCACGCTGCCGGGCGAACGGCCCACGGCGGCGCTCCGTCGCGCCGGCGTGCAGTACATCGAACTGCGCGCGCTGGACATCAGCCCCTGGGATCCGGTCGGCGCCAACCAGCGGGAGCTGCGGTTCCTCGAGGTCTTCCTGATCTTCTGCCTGTTCCGCCGCAGCCCGCCGATCCTGGCAGCGGAGCAGCAGGCGATCGACCGGAACCATGGGCTGGTTGCCCGACGCGGCCGCGAACCGGGCCTCAAGTTGCAGCGCGATGACGGCGAGATCCTGCTCGTCGACTGGGCGACCCGCATCTGCGAGTCGATGATCGAGGTGGCGCGGCTGATCGACCCGGACGAGTCGCAGGGCCACGTGGCCGCGATCCAGCACCAGCTCGCGGTCGTGCAGGATCCGGAGCGCACGCCGTCGGCGGCCTTGCTGCGGGAACTGAAGGACACCGGGCAGCCGCTGGCCCGCTACGGGTTGCAGCTGGCCGAGCGCACGCGGAACTATTTCCAGTCGCTGGCGCCGGAGCTGAACCGCCACCGCGACCTGCTGCTCGCCACGGCCACGAGCTCGCTTGCTCGACAGAAAGCCATCGAGGCCGCCGATACCGGAACCTTCGACGATTACCTGGCGCGGTACCTGTCACCGCAACCGGCCGCAAGGACACCGTGAAGCGACTGTTCGTCATCGGCTTTGTCGCAGGCCTGCTCTGCGTGGGCATCGCTGCCTGGTACTGGCCGCTGCCGGTGCATGTGCGCGAGCGGTCGCTGATCACCGTGCTGCCGGATGCCGGCCGCCAGGAGAAATTCGTGATCCACTGGCCCGAGGACCGGATCGA
>CAZMVP010000096.1:1966-5734 GCA_964569355.1 uncultured Chromatiaceae bacterium
GGCATGGCCGCGGGCGTTGCCGTGCTGGAGAACACCAACGGGCAACGCGTCAGCGCGGAGGTGTTCCGGCTGCGCGATGCGGCCGACCATGTCATCGGCGTGGCAAGCCGCATGGCCGGCACCGGTGGCGCGCTGGCCGACCCGGGACAGTCGGCCTCCAATTGGCTCGCGGTCATTCCCGCCCGTGGCGCCCTGTTCCTGGTGCAAACCGACCGGTTCGACGCCACCGCCGGCGAGCAGGCCACGCCGGCCGGACTCGTTGCCATGCCGCCCGCACAGGCCGCACCGTTCTGGGCCGGGCGGACCCGGGTGGCGGTGAGCGCGGCGGCGCCCGTGTCCCGCGGGCCGACGACCACGGGCAGGGTGCTGCAAGGGTCCGGGGAATTCGCCGGGCTCGCCGGGCGCTTCACCGAGGTCTGGACGCTGGAGAAGATCGGGGAAAACGGCGCCACCGCGGGCCAGATCGAGTTGCTGACCACGATGGAAGCCGTGAAGTAGCCATGCGTTATCTCGCGGCAGTGCTTGGCCTGTTCCTCGGCATCGTGGCCGGCGTCGCGCTGCTGGCGTGGAATCCGCTGATGTGGCCCGGTGTGCTCACCGGCGACACGGCGGCGCGCCGCACGTACGGCGGCGAGAGTTTCCGTGGCATGGACGGCAGCGTCGCCGACCTGCTCGGGTTGGCCCCGGAAGCCGGGACGGCAGAGCCACGCGCCGGCGGACCGTTGCCCGGCGCGACGCTCTCGGGCGTGCGCATCGGCATGGTGCGGCTGCCTTCCGGCGCCGGCAGTCCGGCGGCGCTGGCAGTCAAGGTCTCGGTGATCGACGGCAGCAATGCGCTGTGGCGGGCACGACTGGGAACCGACGATTACTGGAATATTTTCTGGCCGGGCGAGGGCAGCGTGTTCGCGGCCGGTTACAGCAATGCGTGGCCGCTCGTCCGTGATCGCCTGGCTTTACTGGTTGGCGTGGCGCAGGGCGCGGACGACGGCTCGCCGTTGCGCCTGCTGTCGGCTCCGCCACCTGCCGGCGTCTGGACCGGGGTCATCGGCGCCTCGGGCCGTTACGCCGGCTATGTCGGCGGAATTCGCGAGTGGCGGGGCGTGTCGTCCGATCAGGTGGCGGGGCAGGTCGCCGAGCAGGCCATCGAGATCAAGGTCGTGCCGCCACCGGTGGTCACGCGGTAGGTTCCAGCCCGGCGGCAATCTCCGGGAACGGAATCCCGGTATCGCGCAGGAGGGCCGGATCGGGCCGGACGCCGATCGCGATCAGTTTCTTCGACAGCATGAATTCCCGCGGGCTGTTGATGGCGTACACCGCGACGAGCCGGCCCTCGTCGAGGTAGAACACCGCGAGCGAACGGCTGTCCGGGTCGCCGCGAACCACGGCCTGCGAGCGGGTCGACGAGAAGCCGGCGATCTGCAGCTTGAGGTCGTACTGGTCCGACCAGAACCACGGCACCTGCGAATAGGGCTCGCGGCGATCGAGGATCGTGGCGGCGGCGGTCTTGGCCTGTTCCTGCGCGTTGTGCACCGACTCGAGCCGGACCCGGTAACCGAGCAGGCTGTTGGGGTGGTTGCTGCAGTCGCCGACCGCGAGGATGTCGGGATCGGCCGTGAGGCAGTGCTCGTCGCAGAGAATGCCGTTGTTGCACGGGATGCCTGCCGCCTCCGCCAGTTCCACGTTCGGCACGATGCCCACGCCGACGATCGCCATGTCGGCCGGGATCTGCTCGCCGTTGGCGAGGAGCACGCCGTTCAACTGGGTGATGCCGCTGAAACCGGCCACGCCCGTGCCGCAGCGGATGTCCACGCCTGCCGCGCGATGGATCCGTTCCATGAAGGTCGAGACTTCCGGCGCCCTGACGCGGGCCATCACCTGGCCGGCCAGCTCGACGACGGTTACCTTGAGACCGCGCGAGACGGCCACGGCCGCCACCTCGAGCCCGATGTAGCCGGCGCCGACGATCACGAGCGTGGTCCCCGGCTGGAAGCGGTCGCGGATGCGGTCGACGTCCTCGATCGTGCGCAGGTAGTGGATGCCGTGCAGGTCGTGGCCCGCCACTCCGACCTCGCGGGCGCGGCTGCCGGTTGCCAGGATCAGCTTGTCGTAGTGCAGGGTGCTGCAATCGCCAAGCTCGGCCGTGTGCGCGCCGGGATCGATGCGCGTGACGCGCGTGCCCAAGCGCACGTCGACATCGTGGTCGACGTAGAACTTCTCCTGGCGCAGCAGCAGGCGCGATGCATCCAGCTCTCCGGCCAGGAACTTCTTGGACAACGGTGGTCGCTGGTACGGCAGGTAAGGCTCTTCACCGACCAGCACGATGCGCCCATCGAAACCGCCCTGGCGAAGCGACACGACACTCTGGCCGGCGGCATGACCCGCGCCGGCGATGACCACAGTCTTCTTCATCCCGGGATTATACTGGCAGCATGGCAACGGATCGGACACAGGCGATACGCGTACACCGCTTCGGCGGCCCCGAAGTGCTGCAATGGGACGAGGTCGACCTGCCGGCACCGGCGGCAGACGAAGTCCGCATCCGGCAGACGGCTGTCGGCCTGAACTTCATCGACGTCTACCATCGCTCCGGCCTCTATCCGCTGGAGCTGCCTGCCGGCGCCGGCGCCGAGGCCGCAGGCATGGTGGAACTGGTCGGGTCGGAAGTGGAGGGACTCTCGGTCGGTGACTGGGTGGCCTATGTCGGCCTGCCGCCGGGCGCCTACAGCGAACGACGCAACTGGCCCGCCGCACGGCTCGTGAAGCTGCCCGAGGGCATCACCGACGATCTCGCCGCCGCCGTCATGCTGAAGGGCCTGACGGCGTGGTACCTGGCCCGCCGCAGCTACAAGGTCCAGCCGGACGACACGGTGCTGCTGTACGCAGCGGCCGGTGGCACGGGCACCCTGCTGGCCCAATGGGCGTCCACACTGGGCGCACGCGTGATCGGCGTGGCCGGCTCGGAGGCCAAGGCACAGATCGCACGGGCCTGCGGTTGCGCCGAGACGCTGCTCACCAACGATCCCGAGTTCGTGAAGAAGGTCCGCGACTGGTCCGATGGCGGCGTCTCCGTGGTCTACGATTCCATCGGCAAGGACACCTTCATCCAGTCGCTGGATTGCCTGCGGCCACACGGCACGATGGTGACCTTCGGCAACGCCTCGGGTCCCGTGGCCCCCTTCTCGCCGATGGAGCTGGCCAAACGCGGTTCATTGCACCTCACGCGGCCGTCGGTCTTCGATTTCATCCGGACGCCAGCCGATCTTGCCGAAGGAACTGGCGAGCTCTTCGAGCACATGCTTCGCGGTGCCATCCGGATCACGATCGGGCAACGCTATCCCTTGCGTGACGCGGCCGCGGCCCATCGCGCCCTCGAGAGCCGGCAGACCACCGGCGCGACCCTGCTGGATCCGTAGGGCGTCCTTCCCGTGACCGACCGCGCCACGCTGCAGGCTGTCTGGAACGTGGTCGCGGCCATTCCGCCGGGACAGGTGGTGACCTATGGTGATGTCGCGCGCCTGGCCGGCATGCCGGGCCGCGCCCGGCGGATCGGTGGTGCCATCGCCAAGGCGCCGCCGGACATGCACCTGCCCTGGCATCGGGTGGTCGCCGCCGGCGGCCGGATCGCGCTGCCGCCCGACAGCGCCGGATACCGCAGCCAGATCCGCAAGCTGCGTGCCGAAGGACTCACTGTCGAGAACGGTCGGGTCGATATCGAGGAGCGCGCCTGGACGCCGGATCTCGATGAGTTGCTCTGGGGGCCGGAAATGG
>CAZMVP010000096.1:5834-7259 GCA_964569355.1 uncultured Chromatiaceae bacterium
GGCATCGCCGATCCGCGCGAACGGGCCGCCAGGCTCATTGCCTGGTGCCAGGCGCAACACGAGCTGCCGATCCTCGTCGGCAGCAGCATGGGCGGTTACGTGGCGTTGGCGGCCGCCAGCGCGGCCGGTGCCCGCGGCCTGTTCCTGCTGGCCCCGGCGCTCTACGTGCCGGGCTACGAGGATGTGCCCGTGCCGCCACCGCCCGACTGCCGGACGATGATCGTCCACGGCTGGCAGGATGACGTGCTGGCCTGGACCGGCAGCACCCGCTACGGGCAGGAGAGCGGCGCCCGCGTGCTGCTGGTGCCCGACGATCATCGCCTGGTGGCCGACCTGCCGGGCCTGTGCCGGATCTTCCAACTGTTTCTGGACGAACTGCCGGGAGAGAAACCATGAGCGACATGCCACGACGACATCCCGTAGCCGTGCTTGCAGCGCTGTCCTTCGGCTGCCTGCTGCTCACCGCCTGCGGCGCACCGAAGAATCCGCCCTCGCCCACGGCCGATGATGCCGCGGCAAGCGACGTGGTTGGCGCACCGCTGCATCAGGCGCTGGACAAGGCAAATTCGGTCGAGGGCACGATCCAGCAGCAGAAGCGTGACGTCGACGACGCAGTCGACCAGGCGAACTAGCCGCCGCTACCTGCTTGCCCTCAGGCCGGTGCGCACGACTCCGCATAGGCCGCGAGGCCCTGCAGCGCCGGCTGGTCTGCCGTGATGAGCCAGGTCGGGATGTCGGCCAGGAAGGCCCGGTAGCGGCCCTTGTCCTCGAAGCGCGTGCGGAAGCCCGATGCGGCGAACTGCTCGATGTAGCGCGGCGTGATGCCGCCGCCGATGTAGACGCCGCCGAAGGCGGCGAAGGTCAGGGCCAGGTTGCTGGCCACGGTGGCGAGCAGCTCGAAGAAGATGTCCAGGGATTCCAGCGCCGCTTCATCCTTTGCCTGGACCGCGGCGCCGATCTCCTTCGGCGTGAGCTTTCGGCCGCCGCTGACAACCTCGTGGATGAAGGCAAGGCCCGCACCGGACACCAGCCGTTCGGCCGAGCAATGGCCGAAGCGCTCGCGGCCGAGCGCCACGAGATGCGCCTCGCGTTCATTGGCCGGAGCCATCGTCACGTGCCCGCCCTCGCCGGTGATCGCGTGCCACTTCCCGTCGAGATGCACGAGCCCCGCGGTGCCAAGACCCGTGCCGGGGCCGACGACCACCTTCGGAGCCAGGGCCACGGGCTCGCCACTTCCGACCTTGTGCAGGTCGGCCGGTGCCAGGACCGGCAGCGCATAGGCCTGCGCGGCGAAGTCGTTCAAGGGCATCACGCGCTGCAACGACAGCGTGCGCGCCAGCACCGTCACCGAGAAGGCCCAGTTGATGTTGACCATGCGGATCTCGTCGCCGCGGATCGGTGCGGCCACGGCGATCACCGCCTGGT
>CAZMVP010000097.1:0-3766 GCA_964569355.1 uncultured Chromatiaceae bacterium
GTTCCGGGTGGGTCTCGGCATACAGCAGCGACAGGGTGCTGCCCCACGACCCGCCGAATACCAGCCAGCGATCGATGCCGAGCTGCCCGCGCAGGCGCTCGATGTCGGCGATCAGGTTCCAGGTGGTATTGCCCTCGAGTGCGGCATGCGGGCGGCTGCGCCCACAGCCCCGCTGGTCGAGCAGGATGATCCGGTAACGCTGCGGATCGAAGAAGCGGCGTGGTGTTTCATCGCCCCCGCCGCCGGGCCCGCCATGCAGGAACAAAGCCGGCTTGCCGCGCGGGTTGCCGCACTGCTCGTAATAGACCTCGTGGCCATCGACGGCCGGGAGGTAGCCGGAATCAAACGGCTCGATGGCCGGATACAGCTCGCGCTTGGTCATCGTCGCATTCTAAGCCGGGCCTGCCTGCATCGCGACAGCCGGGCGGAGGCCATGCCCTTGGCGGCCTGGCCGGCGGACCGGAGGGCTCGCCAAGGGCATGTCCCTCCGCCTGGCTGTCATCGCTTCCGTCGCTGCGGCTAGAATCCGGGCATTGTTCGCAGCGACACGGTGCCCGGCAGATGAAGCATCCACGATCCATGACGATCACCGGCCTCGTGCTGGCCATGTCCATTGCGCCGATCCCGCCCGCGGGCGCAGCGACGAAGGCCGCGGTCTCGCCGCCGATCGACATCCCCTACACGATGCGCACGCTCGGCAACGGGCTCACCGTGATCGTCCACGAGGACCACAAGGCGCCGATCGTGGCGGTGAATGTCTGGTACCACGTCGGCTCGAAGAACGAGACGCGCGGCCACACGGGCTTTGCGCACCTCTTCGAACACCTGATGTTCCAGGGCTCCGAGAACGTCAAGCAGGACTACCTGAACACGCTGCAGGATCTCGGCGCCACCGACCTGAACGGCACGACGTTCTTCGACCGCACGAATTATTTCCAGACGGTGCCGAAGAACGCGCTGGACGCAGCCCTGTGGATGGAGTCCGACCGCATGGGCCACTTCCAGGGGGCCATCACCCAGGCGAAGCTCGACGAACAGCGCGGCGTGGTGCAGAACGAGAAGCGCCAGGGAGACAACCAGCCCTACGGCAAGGTCTTCCAGGAAATGCTCTCCCATCTCTTCCCGCCAAATCATCCCTACTCCTGGGAAACCATCGGCTCGATGGACGACCTGAACGCGGCCACGCTCGCCGACGTGCACAAGTGGTTCGCCACCTACTACGGGCCCAACAACGCGGTGGTGGTGATCGCCGGTGATGTCGCCACCGACGAGGCCTTCGCCAAGGCGGAGAAATACTTCGGCGACATTCCGCCCGGCCCGCCGATCACGCGGATGGAGAAGTGGATTCCGTCCCACGACCGGGTCCGGCGCGAAGTCCAGCAGGACCACGTGGCCCAGGCCCGCCTGCACCTGGCCTGGACCGGGCCGCAGTGGGGCAGTCGCGATGCCTACCTGCTGGACCTCGCCGCGGCCGTGCTGGCCGGCGACAAGAACTCGCGCCTCTACGAGCGCCTGGTCTATCGCGAGCAGGTCGCCTCGGACGTCGAGTTCGACACGTTGCCGCTGGAGATCTCCGGCATCACCTACCTGCAGGTCTCCGCGCAGCCGGGCGTCAGCCTCCATCAGCTCGAGGCCGAGGTCGATGAAGAGCTCGAGCGCTTCAAGAAGGACGGACCCACGGCCGAGGAACTCGAGCGGGTCAAGACCGGGCAGCGCGCGGCGTTCATCCGCGGGCTGGAGAAGGTGGGCGGCTTCGACGGAAAATCGGGCGTGCTGGCCGAGAGCATGGTCTACGGCGGCTCGCCGGATGCCTGGAAGAAGGGCTACGAAACCATGGCGAACGCGACGGCCGCCGATCTCAAGGCCGTGGTCGCGAAGTGGGTCACGACAGCGCCCTTCGTGCTCAGCGTCGTTCCGGCGAAGCCACTCCATGCGGCCGCCACCGGCGCCGATCGCAGCACCATCCCGCTGCCGGAGGGCGAGGTGCCGGTGCACTTTCCGTCCTTCGAGCGGGCAACGCTCGGCAACGGCCTGAAGCTGATCGTCGCCAACCGGCCGGACGTGCCGGTGGTGGAACTCAGGCTCGTGATGGATGCCGGCTATGCGGCCGACCAGTTCTCGCGACCGGGCACCGCGAACCTGACCATGGCCATGCTCGATGAAGGCACGAAGACGCGCAGCTCGCTCGAGATCAGCGAGGACCTGGCGCTGCTCGGTGCCAACCTCGGCACCGGCTCGACCCTCGACACCTCCTTCATTGGGCTGTCGGCGCTGTCGGACAAGCTGGAACCCTCGCTGGAGATCTTCGCCGACGTGCTGCTGAACCCGGCGTTCCCGCCGAAGGAACTGGAACGGCTGCGCAAGGTGTATCTCGCGGCGTTGAGCCAGGAGAAGACCCAGCCCATGTCGATGGCGCTCCGGGTCGTGCCGAAACTGCTCTACGGCGCCGGGCATGCCTATGCCCAGCCGCTGACCGGCACCGGCACGGCCGAGACACTGGCTGCGCTGACCAGGCCCGACCTGCAGCAGTTCCATGACACCTGGTTCCGGCCCAACCACGCCACGTTGATCGCCGTCGGCCCGGTGACGGTGGCGGGCCTGAAGCCGCAACTCGAACGCCTGCTCGGCGGCTGGCAGGCCGGGGATATCCCGGCCAAGAGGATCCCGTTCGTTGACGAGAAGCCCAATCACACCCTGTACCTGCTCGACAAGCCCGGTGCCGACCAGTCGGTGATCATCGCCGGCCAGTTGCTGCCGCCACGCTCGACGCCCGACGACCTCGCGATCGAGATGATGAACGACGTGCTGGGCGGGCAGTTCACCTCGCGCCTGAACCTGAACCTGCGCGAAGACAAGCACTGGTCCTATGGCAGCCGCTCGCTGATCTACAACGCCAGGGGCCAGCGGCCGCTGCTGGCCTATGCGCCCGTGCAATCCGACAAGACCAGCGAGTCCATAAGGGAGATCCGCGACGAGTTCACGTCGATTGTCGGGAAGCGGCCAGCCACGCCGGAGGAAGTGACGGTTGCCAAACGCAGCAACACCCTGTCGCTGCCCGGCCAGTGGGAGACGGACGGCGCGGTCCTCGGCTCCATCAGCCAGCTCGTCGCATTCGGCCTTCCGGACAACTACTGGGACACCTACGCGCAGGCCGTGCGCAGCGTGACGACAGCCGAGGTCAACGAGGCGGCGCATGAATACCTGAAGCCGGCCGACCTCGTCTGGGTCGTGGTCGGCGACCGGAAGCTGATCGAGCCCGGCCTGAAGCAGCTCGGCTTCGACCGGATCCAGCTGATCGACGCAGACGGCAAGCTCCTGTGATGCCGCGCCTGCGGATCGCGGCAGCCTGCGTCGCGATCTACTTCTTCACGAACGGCCTGGCGCTGTTCGTCCCGCAGAACCTGTTTCCGCGCTTCATGGAGACCTTCGGGGCGACGGCCGGTGAAGTCAGCCGCACCACCGCGATCACCTTCGTGATCGCCGGCGTGCTGGCGCCATTCGTGGGCGCCGGGATAGACCGCTTCGGCGTGGTGCGCGTGATCCGCTCGGGCCTCGTGGTCCTCGGCCTGGTCTTCGCGGCGTATCCACTGGCCCGCTCGCTGCAGGACCTGTACCTGCTGCATGCCGCGATCGCCGTCGGACTCGTGCTGGCGGGCCTGATGCCCAACGTCGTGATGCTGTCGCACTGGTTCAAGGCCGGGCGCGGCACCGCGGTCGGCGTGCTCGCGGCCGGCTCCAGCCTGGCGGCGGCCTCGCTGCCGCTCGC
>CAZMVP010000097.1:3866-5446 GCA_964569355.1 uncultured Chromatiaceae bacterium
ATCGGCTCGGCCTGCCTGTGGTTCGCGATCCAGTCGGTCACGAGCCAGGTCACGATCTACCTCGAGCAGGAGGCCGGGCTGCCGCCGGCCGGCGCGACGGCCATGTATTCGCTGCTCTTCAGTGCCGGCTTCGCCGGCAAGTTCCTGTTCGGCGCCGTGAGCGACCGTTTCACGAAGCGCGGCGTGATGGTGGTGACCAGCACCGTCCTGCTGGCCGGCACGCTGTTGCTGTTCTCCTTCGACGGCGGCCGGCTCGCGCTGGCGAGCAGCCCTGCCCAGCTCAAGGCGTTCGCCGTGGTCTTCGGCCTGGGTTTCGGCGGCAGCTTCACGCTGATCCAGCTCGTTGCGGTCGAGACCTTCGGTCCGCTCGCGCTGGGCCGCGTGCTCGGCATCGTGACCTTCGTCGACACCATGGGCGCCGCGCTCGGCACGGTGCTCGCCGGACAGATCCGCACGGCCACCGGCGATTACTTCGCGACCTTCGCGATCGTCGCCATCGTGGCGGTGATTGCGCTGTTCAACGTGTTGCTGATCCGCCCGGTCCGCCGCATTACGGCTGCTTAATTTTCCTTGCGGGCGCCGCCCGTGCATGGACAATACCCGGCACCCACGCCGCCAGACGAACGCCGTCACGATGATCACCGCAGAGGGACTCACGAAGAACTTCGGCAGCCGGACCGCGGTCGACGGGATCTCCTTCAGCGTGAAGCCGGGTGAAGTCCTCGGCTTCCTCGGGCCGAACGGTGCCGGCAAGACCACCACGATGCGCATGCTTGCCGGCTTCGTCGCCGCGACGGCTGGCCATGCGGAAATCTGCGGATATTCCGTCGAAACACGGCCGGTGGCGGCCAGGCAGCGGCTGGGCTACCTGCCGGAGGGCGCGCCCAGTTACGGCGAGATGACCCCGGCCGGGTTCCTGCGCTTCATCGGCGACATCCGTCGCCTCTCCGCGGCGGACTTTGCCCGCCGGTTCGCCGATGTCGTCGACCGCCTGCAGCTCGGCGATGTGCTGCATCAGCCGATAGAGACGCTCTCCAAGGGCTTTCGGCGACGCGTCGGGCTGGCGCAGGCGATCCTGCACGACCCGCCGGTGCTGATCCTGGACGAACCCACCGACGGGCTTGACCCGAACCAGAAGCACGAGGTGCGCGGGCTGATCCGCACGATGGCCCCCGGCAAGGTCATCGTGATCTCCACGCACATCCTCGAGGAGGTCGACGCGGTGTGCACGCGCGCGATCATCATCGCCAACGGCCGCATCGTCGCCGACGAGGAACCGGCGGCACTGATCCGCCGGTCGCGCTACCACAATGCCGTGACCGTGCGCCTGCAACCGGCCGCGGACCTCGCCATCGTCAGGGCCGAGCTCGATGCGCTGCCCGGCGTGCGTGAAACCATCGTCGACGGCCGTGCCGTCACTGCCCTGCCCCGGGGCGAGGCGCCGCTGCTGTCCATCATCGGCACGCTGGCTGCCGAACGCCGCTGGCCGATCGCCGAGCTCGGCCTCGAGGCCGGCCGCCTCGATGAGGTCTTCCGCCGGCTGACCACCGGGGTGCCGGCTACCGATATCCGGTCCACCG
>CAZMVP010000097.1:5546-7219 GCA_964569355.1 uncultured Chromatiaceae bacterium
GTGCCGGCCATCGCGATGCGGCTGTGGGCCGAAGAACGCAAGAGCGGCAGCATCGAGCTGCTGATGACGCTGCCCGTCACGCCGTGGCAGGCCGTGCTCGGCAAGTACCTGGCCGCGTGGCTGTTCATCCTGGTGGCCCTGGTGCTGACCTTCCCGATCTGGATCACCGTCAACTACCTCGGCGATCCGGACAACGGCGTGATCCTCGCGACCTACCTCGGCAGCCTGCTGATGGCCGGCGCCTTCCTCGCCATCGGCTCCTGCATCTCGGCCGCCAATCGCAACCAGGTGGTGGCCTTCATCATCACGGTCGTCATCTGCTTCCTGTTCATGCTCGCCGGCTTTCCGCTGGTCATGAATTTCTTCTCCGGCTGGCTGCCTGGCCGACTGCTCGATGCGGTGGCCAGCCTCTCCTTCCTGACCCACTACGCCGCGATCAGCAAGGGCATGCTGGACATCCGCGACGTGCTGTATTTCGTGCTGGTGATCGCCGTGTGGCTGGGCGCCACGACGATCGTGCTGGACCTGAAGAAGGCCGATTAGATGACCGACGCCGGCAAACATCCAGGGGCGAAGGCCGGGGACGGGCGTCGTTTCGGCCGCGCCGGCCTCGTGGTGCTGGCGGTGATCTTCCTCGCGGGCGTGACGCTGATCAGCCTGCTGCCCGGTGCCCGGCTGGACCTGACGGAGAACCATCTCTACACCCTGTCGGATGGTACGCGGAAGATCCTCGGCAACATTCCCGAGCCCGTGAATGTCTACCTGTTCTTCTCCGACAAGGCCACCACCGACGTGCCGCAGCTGCGCACCTACGCCGGCCGCGTGCGCGACATGCTCTCCGAGTTCGCCAGCCGCTCGAACGGCAAGCTGAAGCTCACGGTCATCGACCCCGTGCCGTTCTCCGAGGACGAGGACCGCGCGACGGGCTTCGGGCTGCGGCCGATCAACCTCGGCAACAATTCCGATCCGATCTACTTCGGCATCGCCGCGACCAACAGCGTGGGTGACCAGCAGGTCATCCCCTTCCTGGATCCGAATCGCGAGTCGTTCCTCGAGTACGACCTCGCGAAGCTCGTGTATTCGCTGGCCCATCCGCAGAAGCCCGTGGTCGGCCTGCTCTCCGACCTGCCGATGACCGCCGGCTTCGACGCCATGACCCAGCAGGTGCGCCCGGCCTGGGCCATCGCGAGCCAGCTCGGGCAGCTGTTCGACCTGAGGGTGCTGAAACCCGACCTGGCGAGCCTCGAGCCGCCCGGCGCCGCGGCCGCCGGAACGGATCAGGGCAAGGCTCCGGTGGGTCCGGACGTCCAGGTGCTGATGCTGGTCCATCCGAAGAAGCTGTCCGACGAGGCGCTGTACAAGGTGGACCAGTTCATCCTGCACGGCGGCCGCGCGATGATCTTCGTCGATCCCTGGTCGGAGATCGACCGCGGCAACCCGATGGACGGCGCCGAGGGCAACGACGGCGGCAAGTCGTCGAACCTCGACCGGCTGTTCAAGGCCTGGGGCATCGGCATGGACAGCACGACCGTCGTCGGCGATGACCGCTACGCGCTGTCGGTCAGCGGCCCGGATGGCCAGGCCATCCGGCATCTCGGCGTCATCGGCGTGGACAAGAGGGGCCTCGATGAGGACGATGTCATCACCCACGGCCTCAATGACATCAACCTGGC
>CAZMVP010000098.1:0-7188 GCA_964569355.1 uncultured Chromatiaceae bacterium
GATGGAGCCGGGCAAGACACCGGCAGAAGTCGTGGCGCCGGCCCGGCGTTCCGGATTGGCCAGGCAGGCGGAGAGCTGCCGTTCAAGCCAGGTCACCTTGGGCCACGGCGCTTCACGCGGCGAGTTCGACAGCACCGAGACGCCGGCGGGCACGGTCCAGCGATTGCCCCACGCACCGGCCGGGGTGATGTAGCCCTCGAGGCCGGTCCGCACGTTGCCGACCAGCAGGCTGAAACCGCCATAGTGGGCCTCGCGGGTTGCCAGGTCGTCCAGGTAGCGTGTCGACGTCGCGTTGCCGGTCAGCCAGTCGCGCACCAGCGCACCCCGGCTCAACGGCCGGTCGGCGGATGATGGGCGCAATGGATTGTTGGTGACCACGGCCAGCCGGCCGTTCCGGTTGATGCCGAGCCAGCTGCCCCCGGCCTTGAGGTCGCGGCCGCCGAACACGGCCGGCGCGTCCGGCCACCAGTCCGCGGCGGCAGCCGGTCGCGCATGGTACTCGTCCCGGTTGCCGGCCAGGATCAACGGGTAGCGCGGATGGGCCTGCCAGGCGATGGCAACGAGGCACATGGGCTCAGGGCAGGCCGAGGCTTGCCAGGGGCTGGCGGGCGCCGGCATCGAACCAGTGCTCGATCAACCGGTAGGCAATCGACACGCGCGGCGGCAGCAGCACCGCACCAGCGGCGATGTCCTCGCGCGTCAGCCAGCGGGCCTCGATGAGCTCGCCGTCGTTGAAGCGGATGTCGGTGGTCTCGGCGACCGCGTGGAAACCCAGCATCATCGCGGCCGGAAAAGGCCACGGCTGGGAGGCGAGGTACTGGCACTCGCCGATGCGGATATTGGTTTCCTCGTGGACTTCGCGGACCACCGCGTCCTCCAGCGCTTCACCGGGCTCGACGAAGCCGGCAATCGTCGAGAAGCGGCCAGCGGGCCAGGCCGCCTGCCGCCCCAGCAGACAGTGCCTGCCGTGGTGGACCAGCACGATCACCGCAGGGTCGATCCGCGGAAAGCACTTCTCCCCGCATCCCTGGCGCGTGCAGGTCATGGCGAAGCCGCCATCGGTGGGCTGGTTCGGCGCGCCGCAGACGCCGCAATGGCGATGCCGGGATTGCCAGAGGATCATCGCCCGCGCATAGGCCAGCAGCGCGGCGTCGGCTTCGCCGACTTCGGCCGCGACGTCCCGCAACCCGAGGAACCCGGCGGCCGGCAGCGGCGCTGGCGGCTCGGCGTCCCGGATCTCGACGGCAAACAGCGCGTGGCCGTCACGACGACCCAGGAAGATGGCCTGCTCGTGACTGGGCACGAGCCGCTGCACGTCCGTCCACCGGCACACGGCCATCGCCCCGTCGCGCACGAGGCAACGGTTCTGCCAGATCGGCACGAACCAGGCGGTTGGCTCGATGAACGCAGCGGCCAGCTGCTCGGGCTGCTGGCGCAGCGTCGAGGCGCGGTCGATGCCGGAACCCGAGAATGGCAGGTGGATCACGCGGCCAGATTACGCATGATCCTTGACTTCGCAAAATGGGCAGCGCGCGTAGTCCAGGGCATAGGCGTCGTGCACGTAGGGGCCCTCGCAGACCGAGCACCAGGCCAGTTGAAGCTCCCGCCGGGTCACGAGGCACCGATACAGGTTCCAGCTCCACTCGAACGAGAGCTGGGGCTCGGGATGGAGCTCGAGATAGGCCTCGAAGGCATCGCACAGCGCCGAACCGAGCGGCACGCCATCCTCGCTGCCGGCGCGCAACCGGCGCCCGCTGCGGTCGAGGTGGACCACGCCGCGATGAATGAACAGGAGCGCGAGCAGGCTCGCTTCGCCCTGGCGGCGGGCGGAACTGACGAACGGCGCGATCTGCGTCGGGGTCTTGCCCCGGTGCCGCCGGATGGCGCCGGTTCCCGGGAAGTAATTCAGGTAGATCTTCCGGATCCGGTCCTCCGTGAAACCGGTGCACTGCCGGATGGTGCCGGTCCGCGCCTCGTGGCCGATCATCCGGACGGCCAGGTCAAAGCGCGTCCGCTCCCCCGCATAGCGGCTGTCGGTGGCTCGCATGTTTCCCCCTGCTTTGGTCAGAAATGGTCTAAAAGGACCAAAAGTGTGCATATGCAATATGAAATTGGGCATTTTGGACCATTTATATTACAGTCCCCTCCAGCCCGGGACAGCTGCAAATGACCCCCTATCTGCCGGATAGCCAGGTTCGCCACGAAATCCAGGAGTTCAACCGCGAGTTCCTCGAGCTGCTTCGCTCCCATGGGGAGATCGCCGGCGTCGAGGCGGGGGTCTTCGGCCTGCCGCCGGCGGTCTGCCAGCGCCTGCGCCAGCTCACCCCGGCGCAGCAGGAAGTCATCGCGGGGATGCCCTGCCTGCTGACGGGCTTTGGTGGCCTGGCACAGTGGGAGCCCCATCACCGGCCGGCGTTGCGCCTCGGGTCCCTGCCGATGCATGCCGGGCAGGTCACCACTGCACCGGTGCTCGGGGTCGCCGAGCATGACCACCCGGGCGATCACCCCCGCATCACCGCCGGTCCGGTGCTGGTCTTTGCCGCATCGCTGATTGCCTGGTTGTGGCACACGGCGCGGCAGGATCCGCTGGTGGCGGCCTTGTGCATGGGACCGGGAACGCTCGCTGTCGAGCAGATCAGCGCAAGGCCGTTCCGCGAGTTGCAATGGCTGGCCACGTCCGCCGCCAGCCGCCTTGAAGCAAGATTCTGCCGGCACCCGCGGCTGTGGCCCGATCTCGTGCGCGCGGCATCGACCGCCGACGGTCAGTTGCTCACGGCCACCCGGCTGTCACTGGTGCAGATGACGCTGCTCGCCCGCCACTGAGCCGTCGAAGATCCACCATCGGATTCTGCGAACCGGCAGGGCGAAAGTTGTATCCGCCCGGCAGGCAGGCACAATGCGCGGCCATGCCCGCACTTTCCGTCAGCCAGCTCACCAAGGTCTATGCCAGCGGCGTGCGCGCGCTCGACGGCATCGACCTCGAAGTGGCCGATGGCGACTTCTTCGCGCTGCTGGGGCCGAACGGCGCCGGCAAGACCAGCCTGATCGGCATCGTCACCTCGCTGGTGCGCAAGACCAGCGGCCTGGTGCGGGTGTTCGGCCATGACCTCGACCACGACCTGCAGGCGCTGAAGAACAGCATCGGCGTGGTCCCGCAGGAACTCAACATGAACCAGTGGGAGAAGGTCGGCAACATCGTCAGCCAGCAAGCCGGTTACTACGGATTGCCACCCCGTCGCGCCCGCGAACGTGCCGAGGCCTGCCTGAAGCAGCTCAAGCTCTGGGACCGGCGGAACGCCACGGCACGCAGCCTCTCGGGCGGCATGAAGCGGCGGCTGATGATTGCCCGCGCACTGGTGCACGAGCCGCGTCTCCTGATCCTGGACGAGCCCACGGCCGGCGTGGACATCGAGATCCGCCGCTCGATGTGGGAATTCCTGCGGGAGCTGAACGCCCGCGGCACGTCGATCATCCTGACCACCCACTACCTCGAGGAAGCCGAGCACCTGTGCCGGCACATCGCGATCATCGACCATGGTCGCGTGATCGAGCAGGGCCGGATGTCGGAGGTACTCGCCAAGCTCAACGAGGAGGTGTTCGTGCTGACGCTCAGGCGACCGACCGACGCGGTGCCGGTGCTGGCCGACTTCCATGTTGTCCTGAACAGCCCGCAGGAGCTGGAGGTGTCGGTTCCGCGCAGCCGCAACATCAACGAGCTGTTCGCGGCCCTGACCGCGGCAGGCCTCGAGGTGCAGAGCCTGCGCAACCGTTCCAACCGGCTGGAGGAGCTGTTCCTGGCGTTGACTGAGCGCCAGCACGGGATCGATGCCGCGGCCTCGGCCCAAGCCCCGGCACTGGCGGCACGACAGGGCCGGCGATGGGTGCGGCGATGAGCCTCCGGCAGCAGGCCATTGGTTTCGCCACGCTCTCCCACAAGGAGCTCGTGCGGGTGCTCAGGATCTGGCCGCAGACGATCCTGCCGCCGGCCATCAACATGGGCCTGTATTTCGTGATCTTCGGCAACCTGATCGGGGGCCGGATCGGCCGCATGGATGGCTTCGACTACAAGCAGTACATCGCCCCCGGCCTCATCATGATGGCCGTCATCACCAACTCCTACGGCAATGTGGTGTCGTCGTTCTTCTCGGCCAAGATCAACCGCTTCCTCGAGGAGCTGCTGGTCGCGCCGATGGCCAACGTGACGATCGTGCTCGGCCACATGGCAGGCGGCATCATTCGTGGCCTGCTGGTGGGCCTCGCGGTAACCGGCGTGGCGCGGCTGTTCACGCCGCTGCCCTTCGCGCACCCGCTGATCACGATCACGGTGTTCCTGCTCTGCGCGTCCATCTTCTCGCTGGCCGGCCTGATCAACGGCATCGTCGCCCGGAATTTCGACGACGTCACGATCATTCCCTCGTTCGTGCTGCAGCCGCTCGTCTACCTCGGCGGGGTGTTCTATTCGATCTCGCTCTTGCCGGAGCTGGCCCAGACGCTGTCCCGCCTGAATCCGATCCTCTACCTCGTCAATGCATTCCGCTACGGGATGCTGGGGGTCTCGGACGTGCCGATCGGCGGTGCCTACCTGATGATGGTGGTGTCGGTGGTGGTGCTGTTCGCGATCTGCGTGGCGCTGCTCAGGAGCGGTTTCCGGATCCGCGACTAGCGTCGGGCGCCTCGTATTCCTGGACGGCAACCGCCAGCGTGCCAGGGCCTGCATGCACGCCGTAGGCCGGGCCGAGCTCCGTCACGAGGATCGACTCGAGGTTGTCGAAGGCCGCCTGGCATGCCGTACGCAATGCCTCGGCGGCTTCGGGTGCGTCGGCATGGGCAATCGATAGCCGCAACGGCAATGCATTCCCGTGCAACAGCCGGTCCTGCGTCACGAGCCGGACGATGGCCGACACGCGATCGGATCCCCGCACGAGGATGCCACGCACCTTGACCGTGCCCCGGGGCGTGCTCGAGAGCAGGAACCCGAGCGGCAGCGCCCCGGCGAGCCAGCGCCACCCGCGCGGGATGCGCCCGCCGCGCACGATGTAACTCAAGTCCGGCAGCGCACCGTAGGTCCGCGTGCGGGCGACCGCCCGCGCGGTTGCGGCGAGCACTGCCTCCACCGGTTCGCCGGCCTGCGCATGCTCGGCGGCGCACAAGAGGATGAGCCCCATGCCGACCGAGACATTGCGGCTGTCCACCACCGTCAGTTGCGCGGGCTTGCTCATCCGGCCCGCGGCGGACACGGCCGCCTGGTACGTGCCGCTCAGGCCGGCCGCCACGCTGACCGCAACCACGTGCCCGAAATGGGACGACAGCAACTCGAACGCGCGGCGGTAATCGCCGGGTGGTGGCTGGGAGGTCTTGGGATGCGCGCCGTTCCGGGCCAGTTCCTCCCAGAAGCGGCTCGCGGTCAGGCCCACCTTGTCGAGATGGCTCTCGTGGCCGAAGTGCACCCGCAACGGCACCATCTGGATGCCGTAGCGGTCCCACAGCGCTGCCGGCAGGTCGGCGCCCGAATCGGCCACGATCGCCACTTGCCGGCCATCGGCCTTGAGCGAGCGTTCCTGGCGAATCATGTCGTCGGCCTTCTCGGCCGAGACCTGCCCGTGGCGCCGCGCGATCGCAAAGGCCTCGGCCGGGTCATTCACGTGGACATGCAGCCGGGCCTTGGTCGCGCCACCCACCACGACCACGCTGCTGCCGATCTGCGCGAGTTCCGTTCGCAGGCTGTCCCGGTCAATCCTGTTGCCGATGACCAGGCACTCGGTGCAGTAGCGGTGCTCGGGCGGCCCGGCATGGCTCAGGTCGGCCGCACTGCGCGCCGATGGATCGTCCTCGCCGGTGCTGACAGTGGCCGGCGCGATGCCTGGCTGGAGCGCATCGGCCATGCCTTCCAGCAGCACCAGCAGACCCCGCGCGCCGGCATCTTCGACGCCGGCCTCGCGCATCGAGGCCAGCGTGCGCCGCGTGGTGACGACCGCGGCCCGGGCCTGCTCGAGCAACAGGGTCAGCAGGGTCAGGAAGTCGGCATCATCCGGCAGCCGGCCGGGCGTCACCGCGGCTGCGATTTCCCGCATGACCGTCAGCACCGTGCCTTCCTCCGGATTCTGGATGGCGCTGCGTGCATGGCGTTCCGCCGCCGCCAGCGCCAGCGCCAGCTCCTCGGGCCGGACCCGCTCGTGGCCGGCGAGGAACTCGCTCAAGCCCTGAAGGTACTGCGCGAAGATCGCGCCGGAGTTGCCGCGGGCGCCGTCGAGCGCGGCATCGGCGGCGGCGGCCAGCAGCTCGCCGGCATGCCGGGTGTCCGTGGCCTGCAGGCGCTCGCCCACGGCCGTGAAGGTCAGCGCGAGATTGGTTCCGGTGTCGCCGTCCGGCACCGGGAACACGTTGATCCGGTCGAGATGCCCTCGCTCGCCGATCAACCGGGCGATCCCGCCGAGGAAGAGCCGCCGGAAGCGTCGCCCGTCGAGGTAGCCGATGCGCAATGACGCCGGCGTCCCCGAAGGCGCCTGGTTCATTTGCGCGCCAGCGTGAAGCGCAGACCGTTGCTGTCGAGGATGACCCCGTCGGCCGTGATGCTCTCGAGCAGTGGCCCCTCGGCCAGCCGATCCCCCTCGCGGTAGCGGTGGCTGTTGATCACGACAAAGCGATTGGCGGGCGTGTTGCTGTACACGTGGAGGTCCAGGTTCAGCATCGGGATGCCCAGCTTGCCTTCGCCGATCACCTGTTCGATCGAGGGCAGGCCCTTTGCCGGGGTGATGCGCGGATATTGGTCGGTGGTGGTGGACCCTGGTGTCGCGGCCATCGCGGGCGTGGATGCCGCGGTCGCGGCTGGCGACGAAGGCGCCACTGGCGCGGCAGTGGCTGCAACGGGCGGGGCCGTGGCTGCAACCGGGGTCGCCTCCTGCCCCGTGGTGTAGGCAGGCCGCAGTTCATCGAACTCGTTTTCCCGTGCCAGCGGCCGGACATTGCCGGCTGTCGGCGCGACATCAGTGGACCCGCCGGTGGATGCTGCGCCGTCCGGCGGCTGCGTGTTCGACAGGGCAGCGCCCGCATCCCGCGTGCTGGTTTCCGGTGCGGCGTGGTCACGGCTCTCCGCGATTGCCGGTGCCGGCGGCTCTCCGCGCCGGCCGAACCATTGCACGCCCATGAACACGAGGTTCACCAGCAGCACGACGACCAGGATCGGCAGCC
>CAZMVP010000099.1:0-7163 GCA_964569355.1 uncultured Chromatiaceae bacterium
CGTCCCATGGCGTCGCGGTACGCAATGCCAGCCGGCGGATCGCCCGCAGCAGCACCCGGCGCACGAGTTGGCCGGCCAGCCAGGCCGTTGCCAGCAGCAGCAACGCGCCGGCGAGCGTTGCGATCCAGGGAAGGGTCATCAGGTTTTCGAGAGTGTGCATTGAATCCATTGAGTACGGTCTGCTCCTGTACGGTCTGCTCCTGCAAGTGGACAAGCTTCAGGTGATTTGATACATAAAGTCCATCCGAACGGACGGATCGACCTTGTGCCCCATCGCGGGCAGACGGAGATGCACCAGCCTGCATTCTCCTGGTGCAGGTCCCCGCGAGGACGACGGATGAGGCAGTCGGACACGCGTCTTGAGGCAATGGTCGCGCGTGCGGTTGCTCGTCCGTTTTCAATGCGGCCGAATCCTCGTCATGCTGTGCAGGCTATCGATGAGCAATGGACAAGTCCAACGGAACCAGACAATGATTGATCTCCGCCGTTTCTATCGTCCGCCGGTCATCGGCCTGTTCGCATTCTTCGCGGTCCTGCTGGCCAATCCGGTGGCTCACAGCCTCAGCGTGGCGCTCAAGGAATCCCTGCCGAAGGAGTACACCAGCTTCATCCACCTGGCGATCGGCGCCGTCGGGATGCTCATGCTGGTCCACGGCACGCGGCAGAACAGCGAGGTGCGCGGTACGCTGCTGGGCTTCGGCGCCGGCCTGCTCGTGTGGCTTGGCTGGGCATCCTATGCGTTCATCTACAACCAGCTCGACCTGCAGCTCTCGCCGGTGGCCTTGACGCCGGAGCAGAACTGGCCCCAGGGCCTGCTCTACATCCAGGGATCGGTCGGCATCTGCATTGCCGCCCTGCTGTTCATGACCCTGAACAAGGACACCAAGTGCAATGCCTTCCGTTGGCTGCAGCGGCACCTGCACCTCAACCTGGGCAAATCCGCCTCCGGCGACGGCCGGAACTTCTGCCGGATCACCTTCCTCGAGACCATCATGGTCACCTGGTTCTGTTACAGCGCCTCGCTGTTCATGGCCGACAGCCGGTTCCTTGGCCACCAGCATCCGGTGACCATGGTCCTGGTGGGGTTGCTGGCCATCTGGGCTTTCTACATGCTGTGGCGCCTGCTCAAGTTCAACCGGGTCATGGCGGGCATTCGCTATGCGATACCGGTCAAGGCCATCTTCTGGATCCCGTTCGGCGAGTTCCTGCCGGATTACGGCCTCTATGAGGAAGTCTGGTTGCACCCCACGCAATACTCGCTGACGATGTGGGCAGTTTTCCTGTTCTTCATCGTGTTGCTGGTTTCCACGGTCTTCCTGCCGCAGCGACGCCTGGTGACGGCGGACGATGCCGGCAATGCCATGCTGCCCGGTTCCGGCCGGAAGTCCTGAATCAGCATGGTTCCAGGGCAAGTCCGGGTGACGGGTGGCACCCGGGTCTTTGCCAGTAACGCACCAGTCATTTTTCGGGGAGAGAGTGTCGATGAAGTTCAAGCGGAACCATGTTGCCGCAGGCCTGCTGGCCTGCGGAGCGGTGGTGGCGGCAGTGCCACCGGCCCAGGCCCAGGAACTTGCCGAGATCATGGTGACCGCGCGCCGGCAGGGCGAAGAGAGCCTGATGGCCACGCCGCTGGCGATCACGGCATTCGACACCGAGACGATCGAGAACCGCGACATCACCAACCTGCAGGATGTGGCCAACCTCACGCCCGGCCTGTCGTTCTTCAATCCGCTGGGTGAGAACCTGCCGACGCCCGTGATCCGGGGCATCGTTCCCCAGGACATCTTCGGCAAGAATGCCGCTGCCATCTTCGTCGACGGCATTTTCGTTGCCGGCCGCGAAGCCGTGAACTTCAGCCAGCTCGACATCGAACGGATCGAGGTGCTGAAGGGTCCGCAGAGCGCCGCCTATGGCCGAAATGCCTTCAGCGGCGCGATCAATTACGTGACCAGGGCGCCGAGCGAGGTCTTCGAGTCCCGGTTCGAGGGCGAAGTCGGCAACCGTGGCCGCCAGAAGGTGACCGGCCAGGTGAGCGGGCCGATCCTGGGCGACCTGCTCGACCACACGCTGACCGGCCGCCTGGCCCTGCTCTACGACGAGTGGGATGGCTCCTACGACAATACGCTGGCGCCGCAGAACGACATCGGCGGCTACCGCTTCCGCACCTACCTCGGCAAGCTGCGCTGGCAGCCGACCGACAAGCTCGAATTCAACCTGGGCTTCTATCGCTCCAATGACGAGATCGACCCGGCGGCGATGGGCGGCGTCCTGGCCAACTGCGAGGACGAGATCGAGCAGACGTCCAAGAACCAGAGCGAAGGCCCGGGTGTCCGCTACCTGAACTGGTGCGGCAGGATCCCGAAGCTCGAGGACCTGCCGGGCATGCTCGATGGCAGCCAGTTCCCGAACCCCGGCCTGATCCCGGGATCGGTGCGCCGGGATGCCATGCCGAAGAATGCGCTCGCCACCGGCGAGGACCGCGACGTGATGCGGACCCATTTCACGATCGACTGGGATTCTGCATATGGCACGTTGAGTTCCCTGACCGGGTTCTCCCATGTCGAGCAGAACGACACCTCGGACTTCGAGAGAACCTCGGGCGACACCGTGCCATTCGCCTATTGCTACCCCTCATCCAATTTCGATCCGCCAGCCTGCAATCCACCTCTCACGTGGTCACGGGCGCCGATGGGCTTCATCGATATCGAATATGGTCCCGTCTACGAGGAGTGGAGCCAGGAGATTCGCTTCACCAGTCCGCGTGAGCAGCGGCTGCGGTGGCAGGCAGGCGGATACTACTTTCACCTGCTGCAGGAGCAGCACCAGGGCGGCTTGGTTGCCACGACGCAGTTGCCCGGCGACATTGGCCCGGGCGGCAACATCGCGGTGGGCCCGGTGGCGCTGCCGACCAGCCTGGCGATCGGCAGCTATGTCTTCGGCCGCTCCCTGGGACCGGATGGCGGCCTGGATCCGCTGAACCGCATCCGCAACCAGTACAGCGAGAAGTCGTGGTCGCTGTTTGCCTCCAGCGACTTCGACATCACCGACCGGCTGACGGCCCGCGCCGAAATCCGCCACACGCAGCACTACAAATCGGCGCTCGCCTACAACTACACGCCCTGCCTGTCGCCGATCCCGGGCTCCTCGTACCCGGTTTCCACCACCATCCCGGTGGCCGATTGCGGCAACACCTTCTGGGACCTCCGCGACGTGTCACCGGTCGGCTACCTGCAATGGGTCGAGGACGAGAACGGGGTGTACCAGCAGGTGGCGATCCCGGGCGTCGAGAGCGGGCGGGCGCGGTTCGACAGCACCACCGGCCGGCTCGGCCTGCAGTACACGCTCGACAGCGGCTGGATGGCCTATGGTTCCGTGGCCTACGGCGAGAAGCCGGGCGACGTCAACGTGGTAGCCGTCGATGCCGCCGGTCCGGGCGGGTCCGTGCGGCCCGCCGCCGTTTTCAACGCCGTCGAACCCGAGAAGATCACCACCTACGAGGTGGGTCTCAAGGGCTACACGCCGGACCGTCGCATTCGTGTGGACATGGCGATGTTCTTCAACGACTGGCGCGACATCGTGCTGCGTCAGCTGATCGACCATGACCCGGTCACCGGCCTGCAGTTCGTCCGACCCGAGGGCCTGGCCGTGAACGCCGGCGATACCCACATCTTCGGTTGGGAACTTACCACCGACATCGGCATCACCGACAACCTGAGCGGGCGCGTGACGGCGGCCTTCACCAACTCGCGGTTGAAGAATGCACGGCAGGATACCTACGTGCTGTTTCCGACCTTCTATACGAACAATCCCGCCTGTGCGCCTTCCGCGATCCAGGCGCTGCCGGCGGCGGATCAGGACGCCATGGCCGAGCAGTGCGGTGCCCTCTCCGGCGATGTCGCCGGCAATACCCAGATGCGCCAGCCGGAGTGGACGGCCAGTGCCTCGCTCGACTACCGCCACGCGCTCCGTGGCGACTGGGAGCTGAAATCGGGCATTTCGGCGAGCTACACGGGCAAGATGTACATGGGCAACGACAACCAGAACTGGACCCCGCCCCGCACCAACGTCAATTTCAACATCGGCCTCGAGTCGGCGCGTTACACGGTTCGTTTCTGGGTGCGCAACCTGCTGGACAACGATGACCCGCTGGCAGCCTACCGCGACATCTACTGGACCAACGATGCCGACATGCTGGCCCAGACGCCGATTGCCGGCCACACCATCCGTGATGTCTCCACGTTCGACGACTTCCCGCCGATCCGCATGTCCATCAACTATCCGAGCCTGCGCACCTACGGCGTGACGGCCAAGGTGCGCTTCGGCGGTGCCGCGGAGTAGGCCCGGATCGCCAACGCGACCGTGGACTGGGAGCTGTGGGAAGCCGCCGGCGACGATCGAGTGGGAGTGAGGGGGCGCAGTCTGAGGGTCGTCCCGGTCTGGCTCACGCCATGAGCCTCCCGTGTGTGACGATCTCCCCGATCGAAACCTCAGCTGTTCCCCGAAGTAAACTGCACCGCAGAGTCGGTTTGAACTTCCTATCCGCCACTCCAGCCGCATTTAACCTTCGAGGTCCTGCCTGATGCGAATCGTTTTCCTGACATTGATGGCGATCGCTCTGGCCGGCTGTGCGTCTCGCTACAACGCCGCGAAGGAAGGCGACAGCCCGCTGGGGGGCGGTTACTACGAGGATCCCGTCCGGGATGGCGTGGTGTATATCCAGGCCAAGACGAACTTTGCGCCGTATGTCAATTCGGCAGGGGCGCACCGCCTCTGGCGCGAGAGGGCGGAGCACTACTGCGGCTCGTCCGATTTCCAGGAACTCGGCATGAGCGGCTGGCACTACAAGTCGGGGCCGTCGTTCCTATTCGTTCCGTACATCATTGCCGTCCAGGAAGGTTTTGCGGTCTGCGGCCGTTCCGGGCTTTCCGGCGAGGATGCCCTGGCCGCCATTCGCCCACGCTGCGCGCGCTATCCGAATACCAGCATCTGCGCCACTCATTGACGCGGGCGCCTGCAGCGGGGCCCAACAGGCACGGGTCGGAGGTCCGATACCCTCAGTCGGCCTCGACGATGATGGTGTCGGCAACGATGCAGCCGCCCATGCCCTCGGTGCCGAAAATCGATACCGACTGTCCCGGCGCCAGGTCATGCTGATCGCCGCGGCGACTCGAGAAGCCATCGCTGTCGTCCACCAGGAATATGTCGGCACTGCCGGCATCCAGGCAGCGATCACCCCCTTCGACGGTGGCGATCAGCGGAGTAACTGTCTGGATCGTCCCTTGGAATGCGGCTTCATCCGACGGGCTCTCGTCACGGAGGATCACCAGCGCCGCGCGCAGCACATCCTCGGCACCAACGGCCAGCACGCCATCAACTGCGGCACCGCGCCCGGCCTTGATGTCTGCGCGCAGCAGTTCCTGCCCACGGTGGCTGAGGATATGGCTCTTGTCGTACAGCTGTACGGGCAATGGGCCATCGGTGGTGATGCCCTGGCCAGCCGCCAGCGTGAGGTCGAAGCGGTCGCTCGCCGCGTCCACCGGTGAGCTGACCATGCCACGCACCAGCCGGAACGTGTGCAGGGGGCCTTCCTCGACCACGACAGCGTCCAGGACCAACGGTTGGAGTTCGGCGGCGTCGCCGTCATCGTCATCCGCATCATTAGGGCCGGTTGCTGCCGGCTGCAGGTGGCCGATGACCGTGGCTTCTTCGCCCGTCACGAGGCTGGCGAAGTCCCGTGGCTCGCCCGTCGAGCCGAAGATGCCGGTATCGGTGTTCGTGGCTACCGTGAGGCAATGGCGCGGGTTGTCATCGTCCCCGTCATCCATTTCCCCTGAGTGGTTCTCCGATCCCGAGACAAATCGGGTCTGGCACAGGCCGAAGCTTCCATTGTCCGCATCGATTGCCGTGATCCGGCCATGGATCCGGGTCAGTCGATCATCGGGGCGGGGATTTGACCGGATGTTGACGAAGATCACGGGCCGGACGATGAGCTTGCCGTTGCCGGTCCCGGTGATCTTGAGCGACTTCTGCATGTCGAAATCCAGCTCGACGAACAGGATGTCGCCCGATGCGAGGTCGAACGCGCCGCGCGGGTTCAGGTCGATCTTGCCATTGCCGACGATCTGCGGGTGTTGCTCCTCGATGAGCGCACCCTGGTCGTCCAGGTCACGCAACACGAGGTCGCTCAATTGCAGGCGGATCTTGCTGTAGTGGCCTGGTGGAATGTTGTCGGAGGAGGCAAAGAGCTCGGAGAAATTCCCCAACTTGAGCAGGTCGAGGGTCTTGCTGCCTTCGAAAAGTACCACCTGGCCATCGTCGCCAAGCAGCTTCACCGACGTGATCGTGGCGAGTGCCTGGTCCCAGCGACCGACCGGTGCATCGGTGATCAGGAGGCTCACGGAGGCCGCTTGCGGGGAGGCAACATCGTTGCCCGTGCCGCCACCGCCGCCGCCACAGGCGGTGAGGGACAGCGTCATGGCCAGTACGAGGGGCCGAAGCCATCGGATGGACATTGGCGGAATCCTCATTGAACCGATACTACCGGCAAAGCCTAGGCGGCTGCGCGGGGGAGGGCAAATCTGCGGTTGCGGTTATGTCAAATGCAGGAATTTTGCGGCAGCGCTTGCCGTTGTCCGCGATGTCAGGGTTCCCCCGGCCAATCCAGTTGGACCGACTGCACGCCCTCCAAGGCACGCAGCTCGTCCACGAGTCGCGTGAGACGGGTGGCATCGGAGCCGTGCTCGATGACCATGTCGATGGCATCGTCGCCGTTGTCGCCGTTGTCGCCGCTGCAGACGCTGTCTGCGAGCGCCATTCCGGAAGCTGGGCAACAGGGCGACCATCGCGGCGCCGCACAGATCCGGCAGATCGAGGCCAAGGCGCTCCGCAAGCTCCGCCACCCCTCGCGCAGCGACCAGCTGCGGAGCTTCCTGATCGATGATTAGGTTCGGGGGAAGTCGCCTTCCGACCAGCTGGCCCTTATCCGTCTGCAGCGCCTTGTTGGGGGGGCGGACGTATTACAATGCAAGACATGAAGTCCTCGGCCCTGACGATTCGCCTGGATCCAACCCTTGAGCGTCAAGTCGCACGGATAGCCAAGCGCACGGGTCGCAGCCGCAGTGAAGTGGTTCGCGACGCGGTCCGTCGCCAGCTGGCTCTGGCGG